>JAKVCF010000029.1 GCA_022447335.1 Planctomycetota bacterium
CAAACTGCGCTTGGTTGATGATCAGGGAAACTCCTACCAAACTTCCAACCCTAAGGATTCGATCGAATCTGGCGAACGTGTAGCCCTCACGCCAACGGAAAATCTTTTCGACATTCGTCTGCGCAGGATCCAATCTAGCCGCGGATCAGTGACTGACGACGGAGCTGGCTTTGACTCACAGCGCCTGCGCCATCTACCGCCGACACTGCCACGTCGCAGCTGGATGGCCGAAGTCAATCGCTCACCCTTCCTCCCCGATGGAGGTGTGGCGCGCGAGGAAGACGAAGGCGTGCACCTGATTCTCGGAATACTCGAGGAACAATCGTGAACGATGCCCCGCTGTTGGAAGTGCGCCACTTGACGCGCCATTTCGACGACGTCGCCGCGGTCGAGGACGTCAGCTTCCAGATTAAGCCTGGCGAAATCTGGGGATTCATCGGGCCAAACGGCGCAGGCAAGACGACAACTATGCGCATTTGCGCGACGCTTGATCTGCCAACTAAGGGCGATGTTCTGGTGAACGGCATTTCGGTGCTCGCCAACCCAGATAACGCACGTGGCAAGATCGGGTTCATGCCCGACGCGCTCGGCACCTACGCTGATACTACTATTGAAGAGTACCTTGACTTCTTTGCACGCGCTTGCGGACTGCGTGGCGACATGCTCGCAAAGCGCATTCAATCTGTAGCTGAGTTCACGGAGCTCGGCCATCTTATGGGCCGCATGATGGACAGCCTGTCAAAGGGCATGAGTCAACGGCTCTGTCTGGCGAAGACACTGCTCCACGATCCACAATTACTGATCCTTGACGAGCCCGCATCGGGCCTTGATCCACGTGCGCGCGTTGATTTCCGCGAACTTATTCGCGCACTCGCCAATCAAGGAAAAGCCGTACTGATCTCGAGCCACATTCTCTCAGAGCTTTCTGAGACCTGTGACGGCGTAATTGTTATTGAAAAGGGCCGCCTTGTCCGTGAGGGAAAGGTCGAATCCCTAGCCTCGAATGTTTCGAAAAATGAACTACTCAACCTTCGCTGCCTTGCCAAAACAAGTGATGTCGAGATTGCACTAGCCGAGCACCCCGGAGTGCTGAAGGTGCGAGAAAGCGAAGGCAGTTTTGTGATCGAGTTTGATGGAGATGAAAAAGATATCGCCGATCTATTGAAGACTTTGGTAAATAAAAACCTAAGCCCAGTGGAGTTCCACTGGCACCGAATCGACCTAGAAGAGCTCTTCCTTAGTTTCACAGAGGGCACCTTGTCATGAGCTCTAAAGCCCCTTTAATCGAACGATTTAACCCGATCTTTATCAAGGAAATCCGGCAGGCGATTCGCGGCCGATCCTTTCGCGCTTCTTTTAACCTAACTCTCGGCATCGCCGCCATTGTGTCGACTGGCTTTTTAGTGAACCTCAACGAGGAAAACCGTAGCGGTTATGTCGACTCGAATAGTGGCTCTCAATTCTTCTTTAGCCTTTATCTCGTCTTCTTATTCTGCTCGACATTAGTCGTCCCAGTTCAATCGCACCGCTCGATGTCTAGCGAGCGCGATGAACGAACTCTTGATGCGCTATTGATTTCGGGGCTCTCGCCAGCCCAAATTATCCTGGGGAAATGGCTGGGATCAGCCACGACCTTGTTGATCTTTTTAGTCGCCATGCTGCCCTTCTTCGCGACCGCAGCCACGCTTTACGGGCTCGACCTATTGAGCGCCCTAATGATCACTTTACTGGCCTGCTCAGCCAGTATGACGTTAAGCCTCATTGGGATCCTCGCCTCCTGCTTAGGTACTTCCAAAGCCACGAGCTCGATGTTCTTCATGATCTTCCTAGGCGCTTGTGGTATTTCCATGGCGAGCCTCAGCGGCATAGCCGGCGGTGGAATGCTCGCGAGCTCGGGATTTGGATCTACTGCCGATTTTGTAATGGCTATCTCGCTAATCGTTGCTGGCAGTGGATTCGCAATCTTCTGGCTACACGGGGTTGCAGTGTCCACCATTTCACACCCAGAAGAAAATGGCATGCTGCGCGTGCGCTGGGCCTCGCTTAGCATTGCGGCATTCTTCGGTATCGCACCTGTAATTCTTATTACGACAGTACCGTCCTTCACAATCCGCGATCTCTTTCCTCTGATCTCGTTTGGCGTTGCCTTCCTAGCTTTCTTTAATACGCCAACGCTTACTGAATCCACAGTGATGCGCGCGCGCTGCCGCTATGAGATTGAGTCGGGACTTTGGCGACGCCCGGGAGCTTGGTTATTCCTTCCAGGCGGAGGGTCTGGATACGTGCTATTCCTATTACAACTTTTCATCGCCATTGCGCCTGTCTTTTTGTATCTGATCGGTAGCCGACCATCAGGAACCCCTTTCGGGACTTACCTACAGAGCCTCTTCAATGACGGATTAGCCGGCTATATCGCCACCATCAGCGTGGTGCTCGGCTGCTTAAGTCTCCCAGCCTTTGTCGCCGCACAGCCCGGGATTAAACCTCAGCTGCGCAATAAGATGCGCTTCTTCTTACTGACTTCTCCAGGGTGGATTTTCTTTTTCTTAGGATTTGTAGAGCTAATCACGGGAATGAGCGGCGACCTATTCACATCAGCCCTCAATCCGATTTGGGTAATCATCGAAAACCATGAGGCAACTTGGGGTGGCTCTCCTCCTCTCGCGGCGATCATCTTCTGGACTATCATCGCCGCTCTAACGGGCATACTCATGTTGGCCCTTGCAGCTAGGCAACGTCGGGATCTGCACAAAATTCGCATGGGAGTCAAAAACAATTGAACGCGTTTGCGCAGGGCCGAGGCTACCGGCTCGCCATTGAGGCGCAGCCGATCCGCGGGACTGCTGGAGAACGCTTTGGGAAAGGCGCCGGGTCTTCGATGGAATTCCAAGAATTCCGCGATTACCAAGCGGGCGACGACCTTCGCCATATTGATTGGCGCGCCTATGCCCGCACGGAAACGCTAACCACACGCCTCTACCGCGAAGAGGTCGCCGCCACGGTAGAGCTAATAATCGACGGTAGCCGCTCGATGGCTCTTCATCCGGAAAAGCAGCTGCGCCTTCATGAGCTCGCGGCCTTCCTTGCTGGCGCTTCCAGCTACGACGCCAGCCTGCACATTTTCCATGCACTTGACACACTGGTGCCGATCGAACTCAGCCGATGGCAAGCTGGAGAAAACCTACGCTGCGACGGGAAGCAATCTCTCGCCACACTCCCCCTTGCAGGCGCCCTTCGCGCCGGAACAGTCCGCGTGGTGCTAAGTGATTTCCTTTTTCCATGCGATACGCGGGCATTGATTAATCGATTGCGAGGGCGCGCGCATCGACTACTTCTATTGCAACTGCTCGATGCCTCCGAGCACAGCCCGCACCTGCAAGGAAATGTTCGCCTACTTGAAGCTGAAACCGGCCACACACGTGAGCTTCCTGTTGATGAAGGGACCGTGCGTCGATATCTCGGCCGCCTCGATCGCCACTGCCGCGGTTTAGCTGAAGAGGCCCAGCGATCGGGAGCCGTCTTTCTGCAACTAGATGCCAGCAAACCGCTCGATACGATCGTACGCCAAACTCTAATCCCTGCCGAGGTGGTGGAGTCACGATGAGTTGGTTTACGCAGCCATGGGGCTTGTTAGGCCTGCTCGCAATACCTGCAGTCATCGCACTGCACCTCTTCCGCCGACGCTATCAAGAGCATGCGGTGGCCGCTCTCTTCCTCTGGGAAGATGCGCAACGCGCCGAAAGCGCCGGACGTAAACGCCAGCCACTGCGGAGAACTCCCTCTTTCTGGTTGGAAGTGCTCGCCGCATTACTCGCCGCATTACTGTTAGCAGGATTCGACCCGCTCACAGGAAGCGAAGCCAAGCACCTCGTCGCAGTGTTAGATGACACCGCATCAATGGGGCACGCCCCACGACGCGAAGCGGTACTCAAGGCACTCGAAAAAGAGTTCGATACACACGGCCGTCGCACACGCGTAACCCTAGTACGTACCGGTGCACGGCCCAGCCTTATCTGTGGCCCAGCCGCCCTTATTCCTGACGCACGTGCAGCGCTTGCAAACTGGAATCCTTCGGCGCCTAATCACACACCTTCATCAGCCATCGACCTTGCACGTGAACTTGCTAGCGACAGCGAGATTCTCTACCTGACCGACCAAGGTCGTGATCTAGAACCATCGATTGCTCAGGATGTGCGCATTATTGGAGTGGGTGTTCCTACAGCTAACTTGGCAATCGCGGACGCGCGACGCATAAAGAAAAATGGTCGAGAAACCCTGCGCGTACTAGTGCGTTCATTTTCAGATCAGACTGAAAGCACCACGCTGCGCATTTCAGTGGATGGGGTCGAACTCGCCAATCGATTAATTGAGTTAAACGCGAATGAAGAGCAATCTCTTTCAATTCCACTACCCGCCAAATCCCCAACCCTACAACTTGCGATCGATGATGACGCACTGATCGTCGACAACTTGGCCACTCTGCACCCACCGATGGATCGCCGAGTGCGCATTGCACACGTGCTCGACGAAAAGGACGCTGACAGCCTTCGCGTCGATGACTTGATCGCCTCGCTTCCGGATGTAACCCCGAGCGCAATTCCTACCGACGCTCACCTAGTACTTTCCCATGCGCCGGCCATGGCGCCGGCCTGGAGCTTAGTTCTGCCTCGCAACCCCAGCCAAGGGGACGAGGCTGAGGCCTATGTGCGTGGATTTGTTCCTGATCTTGCACACCCACTACTTCGTGACTTAACCTTCGAAGGCATCGTCTGGACGCGCGCGAATGCATTTACTTTGCCTGGCGCACCTCTAGTGAGCGTCGGGGAATACGCACTGCTAACCGAATCACTCATAGAAGGCGGCGCGGTCTATCACCTAAACCTGATTGCATCGCGATCCACTTTGGCACTATCGCCCGACTGGCCGATTCTGCTTAGCAATTTAGTCGGCTTACGGCGTGCCTCGCTTCCTGGCCCTCGCGCGGTCAACCTAGTTGCTGGAGAATACATCGAGCTACGTCGTTCTGGACGCCATCGATACCGCCTAACCGGATCTTCCATTGAAGGCCGCGCGCTGTTTGCCGAAGACTTGTTGCGCATCGAAAACCTTCCACCCGCACCGGATTACACGCTCACCACTGAGGAAGAAGAGGGTTCACAAAGCTGGGTTTTTGCGGTGAACTTTCGCGATGTACGCGAATCTGACCTGCGCCGTGCGACCTCGAAGCAAACGCCGCCCTATCTCAAAGCCAAGGAACTAAGTAGCGATCGTTACGCCGAATCTCCAGCCTCGCGCATCTTGCTACTTTTGCTACTCAGCAGCATCGCGGGTGACTGGTGGATTCTTCGCCGGAGTAGGCATACATGAGCTTGCTTTACCCGGAACTACTGCTACTCGGCCTACCAATCGGCTGGCTGCTCTGGCACAGCACTGATCTGCGCAGCATTCGCTTTATTCTGCGCATGCTGACTGGACTTTGCCTGCTGTTAGCACTGGCCTCGCCCTATGGCGGTGGATCTATCCAAGGGCGTGACCTCGTGTTGGTGGTCGACCGCTCGCGCTCGATGCCGGCCGGCACCGCCACGCGCACCATTGAGCTAGTTGACCTCGCCCGTGAAGGAATGAAGACTGGCGACCGACTCGCAATCGTCACCTTTGGCAGTCAGCCAATGATCGAACAGGGCCCACAAACGGACCCGGTTTTCGAGGGTTTCCAGCTAGAGATTAACCCTGACGGATCGAATCTCACCGCAGCACTTGACCGAGCGCTCACGCTGATCCCCGAGAACCGCCCAGGATCGATCCTGCTTTACTCCGATGGCGAACATCAAGGCGAGTTGCCGGAGACCGTCGCACGGCGTGCTGCAGCACGCGGAATTAGCATTGATGTGCGCACCACGCCGCAAGCAAGTGAATCGGATGCACTCGTCGAGCGCCTCGACCTTCCGCCTGAAATAGCGGTCGGCGAGCCTTTCCAATTCCAGGCCTGGGTTCGCACTGAACAGGCGGGCCCAGCTCGCTACACCCTGTTTCGCGGCGAGCAGGTGATCGCAAGTGGTGATCTCGAGTTACAGCGTGGCTTACAGCCACTGCGATTCAGAGATCGCGGCCAGATGGCTGGCATGGCACGTTACCGCTTGCAAATCGATGTCGCTGGTGACCGCCTACTAGAAAACAACGCCGCGATTGGGGTCACGCGCGTGACCGGAAGCCGCCCGCTATTAGTTATCAATAGCAGTGGCCAGGCAGGTCGCTTGGTGAACGCAATGCGATCGGCCGGACTAACAGTTGAAGTTACCTCGGCAGATACCATCGCTCGCAAGGATCCTGTTTGGCTCGAGGGCTATCGTGGCTTCGTGATCGAAAATGTAGCCGCCTCCAAGTTAGGGAAAATGCTGCCCGCGATCTCGCGTCAGGTAGAGGACCTAGGCGCCGGCCTAATGATCACTGGCGGACAAGCAAGCTTCGGCGTTGGAGGCTACTACCGGTCGGCACTTGACCCGCTACTTCCCGTCTCAATGGAACTGCGCGTGGAACATCGCAAGATGGGCCTCGCAATCGCCTTTGTGCTCGACCGCTCGGGATCAATGGGCGTGGGAGCTGGATCGGGAACCAAAATGGACTTAGCAAACGCCGGCACCATGGAAGCTATTCGTCTACTTAGCCCGCTCGACGAAGCCACGGTGATTGCAGTCGACTCGTCCCCTACTGTCGTTGTGCCGCTGGCACAGGTAGACGACCCTGAAGCCTTCGCTGACCGTGTTTCGGGCATTCGCGCAGGAGGTGGAGGTATCTATACGTACACCGGCCTATCTGCAGCCGCACAGAGTCTCGAGTTCAGCGCTCGCGCTAATCGCCACATCGTGCTCTTCGCTGATGCCTCCGACGCCGAAGAGCCGGGCCAATACGTCGCCTTACTCAACGACCTCACAAACAACCAAGCCACGACGGCATCGGTCGTTGCACTGGGTCAAGACACTGATAGCGATGCTGCCTTCTTGCAAGACATCGCCTCGCGTGGTGGTGGTCAAATCTACTTCTCCGAAGACCCCGCTGACCTCCCACGACTTTTTGCACAGGACACCATGCTGGCCGCACGGTCATCCTTTGTCGACCTTCCGACCAGTTCGCGCATCGAAGCCGGCCTACTTTCTATCGCTGCGCTACCACCGGGCCCTTGGCTCGGACTTCTAGGCTATAACCTCTGCTATCTGCGGCCCGGCGCTTCGCTCGGCATCCTGACCAAAGACGAGTACGCCGCACCTGTGGTCGCGACCATGCAGGCTGGGCTCGGACGAACTGCGGCGTTCACCGCACAGGTCGATGGAAAATACGGCATCCGTGAAGACGATTGGGCCGAAGCCGCAAAGGTGCTTGTCACGCTCAGCCGCTGGATTTCTGGCCAGGAACCCCCCGCTCAGTACTACGCCAGCATTCGGCGTGAAGGGCGTGAAGCAGTACTCAACATTGAAGTCGATCCCGAACTCGGCGAAGGCAAGCCGCTTACCACGCGCATGGTCGATCCCACGGGGCGCAGCACCCCTGTCGACCTCATCCCAGTCAGCGAAAATCGCTTTGAGGCACGCATGCCCTTGGCCACAGACGGCATTTATCGTTTTGCCGCTGCAACCGAAAGTGGCGAGGTGGTACCGATCGATCCCGTCGCGGCCCCCTACTCACCCGAGTTTGAAGCGCGCTCCGACCGCAACGCCGGAGAGCGTGTACTCGGCGCTCTTTCCCGCCTAAGCGGTGGGCGCATGAACGTACCAGCTTCCGAACTCTGGCGCGGAAACCGCGGCGGTAGCGCAACGCGCAGTTGGATCAACTGGTTTGCATTAGCCGGACTCAGCCTGATGCTGCTCGAAATCGCCTGGCGACGCCTCTTCGAAGGCAGCCTGCGCTGGCAGCTCCGCTTACCTCAGCTTCGCCGCGCACACAATGAAAGTGCGTCCGCAAGTGAAGAAGATGAAGCACCTGTTGTAGCGAAAAATATTGCCATACCAGCAGCTGTAGATCTGCCCCGATCAAAACCAAAAAAGGTAACGGGGGCAACCAAAAGCGAAGACTCCGACGGCAGCATCGATGCCGCGCTGAAGGGCCTCAAGAAAAAACGCCGCCGCTGAGATCAGCGGCGGCGTCTATAGATGCTGTCCCCTGAGATTTAGGGGAAGGTGTGGGTGTAAACCGGAGTAATCTGACAGCTCGAAAGTTCGGCTGCTTGGATATGCACCGTAATGCCCGTCGCAGACGGTGGCACGAAAGCTATATAGCTCGCGCTACCCGCCGCATCCGCTCTGGACGAGCCCAACACATTCGGGCGCTTCAAATCAGCTCTCAGGCCTGCGCAGCCAGGTACCGGCGTGGATCCAAGCACAAAACTGTAGGCGAAAGTGCTAGCAGCGCCTGGAGTGGCGCCCTCTACGTTGATTGAGTTCTGCCTTCCCGCAGTACCCGGAGTGAAGCTAACGATGCTGTAGCCAGAACTCACTGGAGCGATGTTGATGTCATCAATCAGAATGCCATCATCTTCACCGATTGGGAAGTTGTCAGTCTGCGCAAATAGCAGGTAGAAATCGCCACTGATATCAACTGAAGTCGAGTTCAGATCGATGTCCGTAACGTGCCGCCATTGATCGGTCGGAAGACCATTCCATCCACCAGAAACGGCTTCCCAATTCAAGCCATCGGCACTGACAAAGACACCGTCGTCGCCGTCCGGCTCTTCACCAAAGTTATAGACATGGAAGTCGAGTTCCCAACTGGTACTGCCGCCACCATTCAGGCCGATAATCAACCCGTTCGCAAGCGTAGTCGATCCATCAAAGCCAGGCGCCGCACCCATCTCCAAGTCATAACTACCTGTGCGTGGACCAACTCCACTAATACCTCCGGAACAGGCACCGTTCTGACCAATATTGCACCAAGCAAGAGGGTCAGTATCTCGACTGATTGCGTTTAGCTCATTGATGCCGAAGTAGGTTGGCGGAGATCCAGCATGACCCTCGAAACCTTCCGCATAGCCAGTTCCCAAGGCAAGGAAAGTACTTGGCAAAACTGGATACCGCGCCGGTGGAGGCGGCGGGCCATTAGTCGGATCAAGCGCCTGAACCATACCGTTACCTGGCCCCGGGCCGGCGTTGTACTGAGTGCCGCCGCCGATTACATCAGCGACGCCATCGCCGTTAATGTCTTCACTTACTGCCACCGCGAACCCAAAAAGATCATGATCTGCGTAACCATAAGCGGTCCACAACTCAGACCCATCGGCTCCAGAGTATGCGCGTACCGCGCCAGAGTTATCGCCCCAAGTGTCATCGTGGCGGATACCTACCACAACATCGTCGAAGCCGTCGCTATTCAGGTCGTGGCCACCCGAAACTGAATTGCCAAAGAGGTCTTCGGGATCATCGCCGTACCAGGTGTAAAGAATCGAACCGTCAGCGCCCGAGAAGACGCGTGCCATACCTGAATTCTTGCCGTTGGTGGCAGCCTGATGACCGCCTGCGACGACGTCCAAAACACCGTCACCATTGACGTCTCCTGCACCATCAACCGAGATGCCTAACTTATCCTTAGCGTTATCCCCATGCCAGACATAGAGGACTGAGCCATCAATGCCGCTATACAGTGTCACCGAACCGCTGTTCTGCGCGCCAATGTCTGTTCCATAGGAACCCACCAAAAAGTCTGCTGCTCCGTCACCATTGACATCACCTGGACCACCTACGGCGTGACCAGTAAATGCAGTGTTATGCGGACCTACGACCTGATAGATGATCGCACCTGTCAAGCCGTCATAGACGTTGGCATAACCATCGCCTGGTCCGGGGAAAACCCCTGCACCGTATTTCGAGGCACCAACGATGAACTCGTCGAATCCATCAAAGTTAAGATCTCCGACTTCCGACGCTGCCCAACCTAGATAGTCCTTGGAAGCAGCCCCATCGAGCGTATGGATTAACCTGAAGTTCGAGCCAGAATAGACGCGAGCTTGACCCGCACCTTGAGCGAACGCATCTGCACCAATTGCACAAATGATTATGTCATTGATGCCATCGCCATTGACATCACCGGCCGAACTGACTGCGTGGCCCAACTCGTCTTGACCTGCAGAGCCATCCCAAGCCCAAAGTTGCGCACCATCTCTACCGCTATACAAGCGAGCCATGCCAGCGGACTGCCCAAAGCCATCGTCTCCGGGCATACCGACAAGTACGTCTGCAAATCCGTCGCCGTTCACATCGCCAACATCGGCGACATCATGTCCGTGGTATTGATAGCGGGCATCGCCGATCCACGTGTGGATAACGTCCTGAGCCATCAGGGAAGAGGTCGATACCGCGGCCATCAAGGCTCCAGCGGCGATCAGGGGGAGTTGTTTTGTCATCACTAGGGGAAGGAAGGAAAGGCTGAGCGACAGGGAGAGGTGAGCCTCTTCCACCACATCGCAGAGGCCTCCAATATGCCACACAAGCCGCGTTCGAGCAGCGCGACCTCCCGCAAAGTTCGCTGCCCTCGCCGTGAAACCTCGGAATTTCGGGGCTAGGGCAGCCAGAGCGAACAATCGCCGTAGGAATAGAAGCGATAGCGCTCGCGCACCGCTTCGGCATACACCCTTTTCAGCTGCTCCAACCCCCCTCCGCCCTGGTCCTGACAGAGCGCAGCGACCATCGCGAGCAAGGTGCTACAGGGAGTGTGAAAGTTGGTCAATAGACCGTCCACCCAACGAAAGCGATGACCCGGAAGAATGAAGCAATCGGTCCAACCCTGACCAGCTTCAACATCTGCGGGCAAACTCTCCAGCACCCGCGCAGCTGTGGTGCCCACAGCAATCACGCGCCGCCCCTCAGCGCGAGCAGCATCCAAAGCACGGGCACAAGCTGGGTCGACCGCGTACTCCTCGGCATGCATGCGATGATCGCCTACATCCTCAACTTCAATCGGAGAAAAGGTCCCAAGCCCTACGTGCAAAGTCAGCGCTGCGCTCTGCACTCCGCGCACTTCGAGTTGCCGCAGCATCTCCTCCGTGAAGTGCAGGCTCGCGGTCGGCGCCGCAATGGAGCCTTCACGATTAGCCCATATGGTTTGATAGCGCTCTTGATCATCGACCTGAATCTCTTCTTCGCCTGCCACAGAACGCAAGCGTCGAATGTATGGGGGCAAAGGCGAAGTTCCGATTTCAGCAAGTAGACCAGGCCAAGGCCCAATCAAGCTACGCGCGATCCAACGACCAGATTCGAGCTTTTCAATCAACTCAACGGTGGCTCGCTGATGGGAATCCACCAGAATTAAACCTGTTCGTAAGCGCCCCCCACTGAGCATCAACTGCGCTTCATCTATTCGACCTCCAGGCCTCAACCAAAGGCCCTCAATGCGGCCACCTGTTTCCTTACGCAAAACCAAGCGCGCCGGCAAGACACGCGTGTCATTCAGCACCAGAAGGTCGCCCTCGCGAAAAAACTGTGGCAGGTCTGAAAACGCATGATGCGCGCTCTCATCACGCGCGCTGTGATGCACAAGTAGACGCGATGCACCCCGACGCTCGCTCGGATGTATCGCGATCAGCTCTTCGGGCAACTCGAAGTCGAGCTCACCCTTCTTCATGCGCGACCCAAGTACGCAACAAATCCATTTGGCGATGGAAGTCGTGGTCGCACACATCGAGCGGATTCTTAAAGAACGACGCAGCTGCACGCAACGGACCACCTTCGCCACGCTCCTGGGCACGAAGAGCGATACGAGCAAGGTCTAAAACCAACGGCGCCGCAAGGGCTGAATCACTGGCCTGCCAAGTGAACTGCAGCTGCATGTGACTACCGAGAAAGCCCTCGAAATGCACAAAATCCATCGCGGTCTTCAAGTCGTGCAGACTAGGCACGAAGTCGATCCGCACACCGGTGTGCACGCGCTCGCTGTCAAGGATGTCGTGCAGCACTGCGTCCTTGTTGCGCAGCTTGCCGGAAGCGCGCATCGGGTCGGATAAAGCTGCGCCATCCTTGTTTCCAAGCATGTTGTACCCCTCCCAAGCCATCACGTTTAGTCCACGATCACGGAACATCGGAGCAAGCACTGTTTTGATCAAAGTCTCGCCCGTCTTACCGTCGTTACCGAGCACTGGAACGCCCAAACGATGCGCCAAGCCAGCCACTGCAGGCACAGCGCCACCCGGCGCAGGCGTGAAGTTAATAAAAGGCACCCCTTCAAGGATCGAGGCGATCGCATAAAGCACGGAACGAGAAAGGTCACGTGGCGCTTCGCTTAGCAGTTCCATCGGATCGGCTTCCGGATGGCTCCAACCAGCAGGCAGCTCACGATCACGCTCTGCAGTCGCGAGATAAACCACCACGCTACGGCGGTAACCTTCGGACTTACGCCAGTTTCGAATGTCTTCGCGCAAAGCCTCGACGGCTTCTGGCAACGAGAGTAATAAACGATCCGCACTCTCGCCCTGCATTAGTTGCGCATCTTCTGGCTCAGCCAAACCTGGCGCAATGCTGTGCTCAAACCGTTCACGCAACCCAGCGCACAGCTCGACGAGATCCTGCGGCAATACGCCGACGCGAGCCAAGTCTTCAGCCGAGCGGTGGCTATCGCCACCGATATCCCATCCTGTCACATGAAAACGCGCCAGATCTTCCCAATCAATGTGGGAAAAGGCTGGGGTCTCGGTCACCAAACCGCAAGCCGGCAGCCCAGCACGGATTGACTCAAGGCCATGCAGAACCGTAGTGGCAATCGCACCACGGGCCCCCACGAGCAAGAGGCCGGTACGGGAGGGATCGGGACTCACGACAAGAATCGGGCCAGCGCCTGGAACAGGGGTTGCGCAGCGCGACTCACTATTGTGCCGCCTCGCTCGCTTCTTCGCTTAACCTCGGCGGGACCTGATCTATTTTTTTACGACTGAACAATAAGCGAACTGGCGCGTCAATCGCTGGCATCAGGAAGATGTTCGGATACCAAATGTACTGATTCTCGGCCTCGGGATCAGCCCCCGTCATCAAGTGGTTAGCCGGCTTGAAGTAGACCACCGAGATCAAGTTTCCCTCGCCCTCTGCGGCAAAAAACTCCTCAGCGTCTTTGTGTGGCCTGATAAAGCGCGAGCCCAGGTAAATCCACTGGCCACGCCGATAGGTGCGCTCAGCCTGCACATTCACAACCAAGTCTTCTGCCCGATAAAAGCGCGTGCGCTGCTCGCCGTCTAGATCTTCCTCTTCCCAGCAGACATAAAGATAGAAGCCGTCTCCCCGCGCGGGCTCAACCTCAAATAGCGGGGCTCCAGCCTCGAACTCCTCAGGACTGGGCGGCGGATCGATCTCCCTGACGTCGTAGTTCTTGCCAGCTTCGACTCCCATTAACAACATCGCAGTGTTGAGTGCCTCCGCCGAAAGGTTGGTGCACCTGAGCAAAGACTCATGATCCTTGCCACGCTCCGTCACAAGTAGGTACTCAAGTGGCTCACGGTTCTGGCAGATCGTTGCGTCAATCTCGATCAGTTGACGATTCAGGTCGATGCGCACACCTGCAGAACGCAGCTCTTCGGTGATCTGATCCTGTATCGGATCCTGCGAGTTAGCAGGCTCCTGGGCCTCAAGGTCAGCTCGACTCGAGCCTAACCAGGCCAAGGCTCCGAGCACCGCGGCCGTCATGAGTTGGAAGCTCCAGCGAAGGTTCATAAGAGTCATGGTATCGATCAACGCGTTGCGAGAATTTGCAGACGGCTAGCAGCTCGGCGGGCAGTAGCCGGGTCAGTTGAGCCCAAGCGCACTGCTTCCGAATAAGCTTCAACGGCCTCCTCCAGCAGGTCGATCCCCTCGTAAGCCCGGCCAACCTGCCAACGCGCACGCGCGTTGGCAGGTTCAAAATCTGCTGCACGGCGCGCAAAACGCAGCGCCGCACTCCAAGATTCGACCTCCGCGAGCAGTTCGCCAGCTTCTAACAAGGTCTCAAGTCGACATCCACCCTCTAGCAAGGGGCCTAACACCGCCCCACGGCCAGCTTCAAAGCCACGCGCCTCGGACAGGACCAGCCGCTGGCCCACCTCATCAAGTGGTAGCAGCCAAGCGCGCGGACTTACAAGCCCCAGACCATAGCCGAGGTCGACCAGATCCGATTCATCGAAATCTTCGCGCAGCAATCCAAGAATGCGGTTCAACGCTGCGAATTCAGCGTTCTGATTGCCACAGCTCCGGGACGCACGTGCCGCTAGGCCCAATGCGCGCATACGATTGCCACGCAGTAAACCCGGATCAGCTGCCAAGCTCGCGGCGATTTTTGCGCAAGCATCAGGGGAAGAAGTGAACGATGCCTCAGCCCATACGACCAAGCCCAAGCGAGAAACCGGCTGACCGACTGCGGTCGATTCTGGAATAAGAAAAGCGCGCGCCGGCGCAGTTGCCGCCAAAGCCTGAACCACTTCGACCAAACTCAAAAATTCGCCGCGCAAGGCGCGCGGGTCAGGCCACGGCGCAGTGGGGTCTTCTTCGGGCAAAGCGAGCAAAGTTAGTTGTGCTTCTGCTACCAACGCATCAGCATCGCTGCGCAAAGCCGCCCGTGCTTGTGCGCGCCAGAGAGTACGCCAAAGCGCTTCGCGCTCAAAGTTAGATTCGACCGGCAAGCCAAATCCCTGAGCAACGGCTTCGTGCACCTGTTCACGTAACTCTATATCACCAGCCAGCACTGCTGACTCCACGACCGCTTCCGCGGTCTCGAAATCAAGCGGCGGCTCAGCGACGAAGCCAAATAAAGCGTCGACTCCACCGGGGACTCTCAATAAAGCGCGGACAGCTTCGGCACGCAGTAGGCCTGGACGACCTGGGTCCCCTGCTATCTCCACCAGGATGATGCGATCCTCAGCCTTGCCGAGTTCACCAAGCGCACGCACCATCCGTACACCTAAGATCCCCTCTACTTCGGGCACCGTCCGACGCAACCAGGCCCGCGCATCTTCACTATGCGGCGCACGATCTGCCGCAAGCTGAACGCGCAGCATGATTGGCACCTCGGCACGCGGCAGAAAGCTGCTCAGATAATCGTCGGAGATCGCACGCTGCCCCAAAGTCTGAGCAACGGCCATACCGTAGCGAGACTCCTGCCAACCGCTATCCACCAGCCACTCTGCCGCCACTCGCTGCGCATCTTCCAGCGGCAGGCGTGCCAACTGATTCATCCAACTCCCCTGCGTGGAAAGCGGGGCAGTTGGAACCTGCCGCGCCTTCCATTCTTCGAACACCGATTTGGGCGAAGCAAAGCTCGCCAACATACTCAATGCCAAGCGCCGATCTTCAATGCGCGGAGCGTCGAATAGTGAACGTACATACTCCGCAACCTCAGGGGCAGGACCTTGCGCCGCGACCTCGCGAAACAAGACTGAACGGAAAGAGTTGGCCGAAGTCTCGGACAGACGCAAGATATCGACCCGCTTGTCAGGGCGTGTCTCGACCCGGGCCCAGGTCTGCAGCGCATATTCGCGAATTAGCCCCGGACCTTGCCGTACAAGATTCTCGAGACGCGGAAGATCCTCTTCGACAACCATCTGCGTCCATGCTGCATAGATCTGACGCAAGAGCACAGCCTCTGTCTCGGGATCGATCAACTCCTGCAGAGATTCCAGTACGGGTCGCCCCTCAGCCGCCAGCAAGCGACTGACACAATGAGCTCGCAGTTGAATGTCACGATCCTTATCCAGCGCGATCGCTAGCAAGGTCGGCCCAGACTCGGACACGCGAGCAGCTAACAAAAGATTGTGCGCACTCTCCAGATCGATAATCTCACCAGAGCGCAATCCTTCCAAAATCGAGCCGCAGTCCTGCGCTTCCAAATTCGGGGCAAGGCGCTCAAAGACCATCACACGCGCACGCTCGGCATCTTCCGCCTGAGTCGGTGGGCCGCCATCGATAAGGAGAAAGCGCAGTAGCGGCGCGACTGCATCCTGATTGGGACCGCGCCCATCCTCGCGGATGTACGGAGGAGCAAGATCCGCGACCCAGTTGCGCCATTCCTCCTGCACACGCTCGGCAGCGCGCGCAGGGACTTGAATCCACACGGACGGTGCAGCCGGCGCCAAAGTAGCGAGCAGCAACGAAGCGAACATATCTGTCAGCGAAAATAGGGGAAGGGCCAGGCGCGTGGTGGCAAGAGAGGGCCCTCGACCATCGCCTCCAGGATACGCCACCCTATCCTCAAGGTATGAGCTCTGCGGAACCCCGCCGGCCGAAGAAGCTGGAGGCCTATCAGGCCGCGGAATATGTGGCCGAGTACGACCAGCGCTGGGCCAGCGCCTCCGGAGCGGCGCGCGATGCGCGCAAGGCGGCAACCATTCGTCGCTCATGGCAAACGCTAACCGAGGCCTGCGGCGCAGCCCCAAAAAGCGTACTCGACCTACCAGCCGGCACCGGCCGGTTTACTGCCCTGCTAGAAGAGCTCTGCCCGGGGGCCGTACTAGCCGCCGACCTATCGGAAGCCATGTTGGGCGAGATGCGTCGCAAGCATCCGAATGCCATCGCCTGTGTGGCTGACGCCGCGCGCCTACCCTTCGCCGACCAGTCTTTTGATGTGGTGCTCTGCGTTCGCTTTCTGCACCTTGTACGCAATCGCGCGCTGCGCATCGCCTTTCTGCGCGAGTTTAGGCGTGTCTCCCGCCTCGGAGTCATTGTGGACTATCGGCATGGGCGCACCTTGCGAATCTGGGGGCGCCACCTGCGTCATCGCCTTGGTCTGCTGCCACTTGCCCCCGCCAATCCTTCTCCACCCGCAATCCTGGACGAGTTAGATGAAGCCGGACTGCAGCTAGTCCGCCGGCATTCGGTCCGCTTCGCCCCCTTGTTATCTGACAAGCTACTGCACGTCACCCTGCCATGAGCTCGCCCGTCCCCGCCTCTCCCCTTAAACCACTCTTCCAAGATTTCGGTGCCGAGTTCATCAAGATTTCCGGTCGCGAGCTACCGCTACGCGTGGTGGGCGCAGGGATTGAGTACCAATCAGCGCGTGAGTCTCTCGCTCTAGCCGATGGAAGCGATCGCGGCCTGATCCGGATACAAGGCGCCGACATGATCGACTTCCTGCAGCGCACGCTGTCGAGCGACGTCTCAAAGTTGGAAGTGGGCGGTGGGCAGTGGTCCTCGCTGCTAGACGGCAAGGGCCGCTGGATCAGCGATCTCCTACTCTTCCGCCTCCCAAATGTGGACGGTCACCCGGTCATCCTGCTGGATTATCCGCAGGATCGCGCCAGCACCTTGCTGCAACGCATCGAGATGATGCACTTCGGAGAGTCTCTCTACTTTGAAGAGCTTGCACTAGCTCGCCTGCTCACCCTAGGCCCTGGCTCGCAAGCTCTCGAATTTGGCGTGGAGCTGGCAGAAAATCTCGACGAGGGCTGCTTCTGGATCAGCCGACCGGATCGAGGAACCCTGTGCCGCGAGCTAATCGGGCCGATTGATACCGTGCGCGCAAACGCAGAACAACTCCATGCGGATGGTGCCGTGCCAACAGGATGGGTCGTACTCGACATTCTGCGCGTCGAAGCCGCACAGCCACGCTGGGGTACTGACTTTGACAGTGAAAGCATCCTGCCAGAAAGCGGAGAGTGGCAGCGCGCCTCATTGGCGAAAGGCTGCTACGCCGGCCAGGAGGTCGTAGCCAAGGTCGACACCTACGGCGAAGCGCCGCGCCAACTGGTATGCCTAGATTTTGGCAAAAACGAGGAGCCGCTCCACGGGGCCACTCTCCACGACACCGAATCGAAGGCTGTCGGCACGGTGACCTCCTGGGTCTGGTCACCGATGCGCAACCGCGCAATTGGCCTAGGCATCGTCAAGCGGCGCGCCCTGCATGATGGTTCGGAACTTCACGTTTTTTCTGGGAAAGAAAAGCTGATGATCTCCTGGATTCGCCCCGATAAGGGGCCAGATCGCCAGCGCTCGACTGCGCAATGACGGTCATTAACCCCCATTTTGTGATCAGCCCCCCCATTTTGTGAGATGAAGTCTTGGCGTGGACCCCGGGTCGTGTTTGGCCTTGCTTTGGCAACGCTCAGCTTGATCTACTTCGTGACCCTAGTTTGGGGTCCCGACGGGGAGGGCAACTCAAGCGGGAAAAATTATCTCAAGGAGCTGGGAGATCCGCCGAAAGCCGCATCTCCGGTCGAGCCGGAGGAAGAAGGTGATAAGGAAGTATCAGCGCCGCTCCAAGGAGGTACGGGCACTCGCTTCGGATCCCCCTCCGGCCCTAGTTCCACCGCGCTGAATACCTCAGCTCTCCGTCCAGATGAGCTGTACAACATGCTCTTCTCGGTGCGCGACGCTGAGTCACACCGGCCTCTCGCCGGCGCCACCGTCCACGTAGCCAAGGCGCCGGGAAATGGGCATGTGCTCGCAAGCTTCCGTATAAACGCAGAAGGCCGAGGCAAGTTGCATCGGCTACCACGCGCACAATATCGCTACTGGGTCGAGGCTCCGGGCTACCACAGCAGCAATCCCCGGAGCGCTGAGCTTCCCCTCGACGGCACCCGCTTCGAAGTGCAACTCAAGCCGGCGGCTCAGTTGGCCGGAGCCTTTGAAGGCTTGGATGGCGAGTTGCGCAAACAAGGTGTCCTGCACCTGAGCCGTGCGGCCGATTCACAAGTTGTTATCGTGCGACCGAATGAGTACGGGCGCTTTGCATCCCCTGCACTTGATGGAGGGGACTGGTCGGTCGCCTGGATTCCGCATACGCGCGCCCAGCCCGCACCCGGCATGAGCACCATGTTGGAGTTATCAGCCGGCAAATGCACATTGCTCGAGGTGGTGCTTCCCGAAGGGATAGCCGACCCACGCCACAAGCGCAGACCGGGTATTCGCCGAGCGATTGCTGCGGTGCAGTAGCCGGACTCTAAACGGTCGCCCTAGGAGCGACGGCGAAGCATCGCAAAGCTGCCGCCCAAAAGTAGTACCGCGATCAGCAAGCGCTGACCTGGGTTCCAGTAGAGCAGGCTCCAGGCAACGCCAGTAGGCACAGCGAGGGTCGCACGCATTGCAGATTTAGCCCAGTCACGTTCAGCGATCCAAACAGCAGCTGGCCCTCCGTGCTTGTAATAAGCGCGTACTGCCGAGCGGCCGCCTGCGTACGGTAGTAGGTAACGATCTCTGAACTTCCGGAGAATACGAACCTCCGGAGCGTTGTAATCGCCATGCGCTGCTGTCGCGACCACGCATCCGCCACCGCCTCCGTCGCCACCACTACCTTCACTATTCGTGACACGCAAACCAAGTGAGGCCAGCGACTGGAAGCCCGGATTGGTAAAGGTAATCGTGTAGTTACCCGCAGTCAGCCCCGGCACATTAAAACTGAGCTCTGTCCCATCAACAGCAACCAACTGTAGATCGATGGGCTCAACGCTGACATTGCCGTCGGGCCCTGAAATTCCGAAGGCCTTGTACTGGCCAAACTCGCCGATAGAAGCGAGCACATCGGGCACGAAGGCTTCATTAACCTGCACCACAAAGCGGCCACTACTAAGCGAGATGGTGAGAACGTCAGCCTGCTCCGCCTGAATAACTCCACTGCTCAACGAGCCAACAAGATTGTTCGAAATCACTGGGAGGAAAGACGGGAAATTCCCGCCGGAGATCTCAGTGCGCGATGCCGGATTAACTCCATCAATCCAAAAGTTTTCGGCCATCGCAATAGGGACAGTGAAGATGTCATCTAAACCGACTTCCCAAGTAGCCGTAGGGTTTTCGAAGGTATTCCGGCCCGAGTTAGCGCCACCCCCCACCTTGCCACCAAAATCTGGGGCCATGCCGCCATCATCGATGAATGACGCAAAGCGCACGCCATACTCAACAGCGTTGCGAATCACATTGCCAGCGAAAACCGACTCGACACGCGTACTGCCTACATCTGCTCCCGTAGTCCTAAGCATGATGTTGGTATTGGCGAGCGAAAAGTCATTGAACGCAACAAGGCCATCAACCACCGAAGGGCTGACTGCGCCGAGCGCGTTAGTAATCAGCACGTCAAGGCCGACCTCATTCGTGGCGCCAATCCCATCACCCACCACAGTGTTGCCGCGAACCGTTGTGGAATTCGTGGAATCTCCGATATTGGCTCGTAGCTGAACGCCTGCAGCTAAGAAGTTAGAGATTGTGTTTCGGGTGACAGTAAAGTCTCGCGAAACAGTGGCTAAGAGCCCAGTTTCGATCCAGATGCCTTGGGCCACATTGGAAATCGTGCAATTCTGAATCGAGCCGCCATCTAGCTCCGTGTTATCCGCAACAAATACGAGGACGCCTACGTTGCCGCCCGAAGAATTGCCTGTAAACGAGCAATTTGCGATCGCAAA
>JAKVCF010000003.1 GCA_022447335.1 Planctomycetota bacterium
TAATCCGCTTACCGTCGGCGTTTGCTAAGGCCTGTATGGCGCCGGCTACACGCGTTTCGACCGCGCCACGCATTAGCAAATACTGAACGTAGTCAGTTAGTTCAATCCGCTCGCTTTTGTCAAGGTGTGCAAAGTCGGCCATAGCGGTTGAGGCCACGCCAACCTCCAGTATGCGATGCAAGTCTTCGCGCAGCGGGGCGCTGGTGCCCGGGGTCTGCTTGAACTTGGTAAAGCCTAAGCTGAAGTCGCGTGGGCGCGGCAGAAGGATCTTAGCCGTCTGTGTTTCGGCGTCGCCGCGAACTCCATGGCAGTGCTGACAGTTCAGCGTGTAAGAGCGCCTCCCTGCTGCCAGTCGCGCGGCGGTCAGTGTATTGATGTGTGCGTCAATGAAGGCGGCCTCCCAGGATTCGGGAAGCTTGGGGTCTTCATGTGTACCGAAGGTGTGTTCAAGGCTGGCAACAAAAAGCTCTTCCGTCATCTCACCTAAGCTCAGCGCGCGCGTACGCGCGGATAAGGCTGGACCTTCCGCCGGAGTTACTGAGCTTCCGCTGACCATCAACGCCAATCCGACCACCGTCGCGACCGAGGCCGCGATCACGCCAGGGATATCACGCGGGTACAGCTTCATCTAGCTTGAAGCGATGGCCTGTTGATACGAGTCGGTGAGAATGTATAGGACGAGGTAAATCAACACGCCAGTCACGCTGACAAAGAGCCAAATCGGAGCAGTGACTTTGGCCCACTTTTTGTGCTGTTTGCGTCGTTCCTTAAATCCCAAGAACGCCGTGCGCAAGGCTAGAAAAGGGACCAGAGCGGCTAGCGCCGTGTGTGCCAGCAGCATGGATAAGTAAGGCACTTTGCCCCATTCTGGTCCGGTGTACTTCACTGTCAGGCCGACTAGTGCATGGTGAGTCAGATAGCTGGCCAGGAATAGAGTCGAAACGACCAATGCCGCGATCATGCTCTTTTTATGCGCACCTTCGTTGCCACGCTTTATCTGCGCAATGCCAGTGATTAGCAGCAGGAAAGCAGTGCCGTTAAGCGCCGCATTCAGTGTGGGGAGGAAGGGTAGGTCCATCAGCGTTTCTCTGTCAGTAGGTAGTCGATAACAGCGTCTAGTTTCGAGTGCTCATCTTCTTCAAAGACATCAAACCAGCCACGCAGCGCACGTTGAGGGTCAAGTACCAGCACACGTGAGCTGTGCAAGATGTCACCACTCTCGTCCATTTCGGTTGATACTGCTTGCAGGAAAGACTGTTCAGATAAAGCGCGAATCGTGTCACGCGGCGCGGTAGCGAGGGTCCATTTCTCGCTTGGTAGGTTACGAGAGGCCCGGTATTCCGCGAGTATCTCAGGCTCGTCGTAGTCGCCGTCTACAGTAATCGACAGGAACCGCACGCGTGCTTCGTCCTCCCAGCGGCTGTATACCTTTTCCACGGCGTCCATCAGCGGCGGGCAAATGGTTGGGCATCGAGTGAAGAAGAAGTTCACTATCCACACTTCGCCGTCCAGATCGGCCTCAGTGAAGAATTCACCATGTGCGTTGTGCAGGTTGAATGAATTTACGGCGGGAAAGTCTTGTAGGCCTTCGGGTGAATGCTGGCAGGCCCCGAGCAAGATTCCGATCGAGCTGGCCAATATGACGATGAGCGAGGGGGGGCGCACGGGCAAGTTGAATAGGATACTTACGTGGGCAACTCCTACTTTCTTCTTGGGCTGGCGGGTGCCGCAGGGACCTGGGCGCGCGTGGGGCTGAATCAGGGGCTTACCAGTTGGACTGGTTGGAGCTTTCCTGCGGGCACACTGGTAGCGAATGTGCTGGGCAGCTTCGTCTTCGGATGCGTCTGGGCGGCAGCTCGCGACGGCGGCTGGATGAGCGAGGAAACCCGTCGAGTCCTATGCCTTGGTTTTCTCGGGGCTTTCACGACCTTCTCGACTTTCGCCTTTGACAATGGCCAAGCCTTCCGCAATGGCGACTGGGCGCTGTTGCTGAGCAATCTGCTGCTCAACAATCTGCTCGGCATCGCTGCGGTGTTACTGGGCTTGCGGCTATTCGTCCACTTAGGATCGATAGGGACGTAGCCCAGCTTGCTGGCGGCGGCGATTTATCGCGCTGAGTGCGCGCGGTTCGATTGCGAGGAACTTGACCAGTTGCGAGATACTGACACTGAGCCAGTCCGCGACCTTGCCTAAGTCGTCTTGGTGAAGCGCCACTAGGTCGAGCACCTCGGCCAGTGCGGATGGAAAGTCTTTGTGCTCGGGGTTAATCCGCATGCGTCCGCGGTGCAGCCTCGACTCCCACCAGGGGCCGGGGTGGTAGGGGATCTCAAAATCCGAGTCCTCTAGTGGCTTACGGTGATCGAGGGCGAGGTTAAGCCGCAGTCGAAACAGCGCCTTAACTAAGTTCTCCTTCTGCGAGCGGCGTTCGCTGGCTTGGCCCATGATCCCAGTCGCTGCGTGGGTCAGCCGCACCGCGGTTGCGACACGGTTGCGGTGTTGCCCACCTGGCCCCGAGCCGCGGGTGTTTTCACGACGGCAAAGAGCAAGGAGATCATCTTCAGGCAGAGCGGCGGGGTGTAATGACAAGTTTTAGGAGTTGTTGGAATTCAAGTTGTCGCATGACCTATGCCGATACGAGGCAAGCTCTTCCAGTCATTGGCATTTTGACGGATAGACTTGGCCGAGTTCCGCCGAAAATGGGAACTTCGTGGGCTCATCCTCCATCAAAAGCTCACTGGCCACGGTTTGGACAGCTTTACACCTCTCATGCGCATTGTCTCTTCCCTCCTCAGTCTCATTCTTTTCGCTGGCATGGCGACTGCCCAACAGCAGGGCGGCAAGGATTTGGCTACCGAGATTGTTCCCTCCGGCTACGGCCTCGATACTTTCCTCATCGAGTCCCCCGATGCGGCTAGCAGCGCCGCCTCCCGGCTTAACGGTGATCGCGTAGAGCCTGGTCAGACCACCCCGGCCCCGACCGAAGGCTATGTGTTGAGTAACCAGGTTGTGGTTCAGACTGATGACTTGGAGCTGCTAGTCGACATGTCTCGTGAAGTCGATGAGAATGCGCTAATCAAGGCGCATGCGCTGGATGGGTTTTACATCGTCGAGGTGCAATCGGTCGTTGCTGCGATCGAGATGACCTGGGCGTTGGAGCCGTTGTTTGGGAAAGGTTTGGTCCACCTCGATGTTGAGCGTCCGATTTCGCATCGTTTGCCGAATGACCCGCGCTTTTCGAATCAATGGCATCTGCGTAACACTCAGCGCGCCGAGGCAGATGCGAACGTCGAAGATGCTTGGGCTGCGGGCTACACCGGGAATGGTGTAGTCGTTGGGGTGATCGATGGCGGCGTGCAGACCGGTCACGAAGATCTCGCAGCCAACTACAACTCGACTGCGTCGCTGTCGGGCCGCCAATCTAGTCATGGTACAGCTGTTGCCGGTGTGATTGCGGCGGTAGAAGGGAACAACAAGGGGGGTGTCGGCGCTGCCTATGACGCGCAGTGGTCGAAGCTCTACTACGGAAGCTCGTCTTATACCGCGACGAATTTTCTTCATCGCAATGACATTAACGACATCAAGAACAATAGTTGGGGCCCCTATGACGATGGGACTATTTGGACGATCTCGAACGTAGAGAAGAACGCGCTCGCTGATAGTGTGGCTAACGGTCGCGGCGGTCTTGGTGAGATTTTTACTTGGGCTGCCGGTAACGGCGGCGCGCCGGATCGTGTCGATTACGATCCCTATGCTTCAAGTCGTTACACCATTGCAGTGGGCGCGATTGGCGATCGCGACGTCCGCTCCTCGTACAACGAGAAGGGTAGCTCGATGTTGGTTGTGTCGCACAGTAATGGCAATAGCCGAGGAATCGACACGACCGATCTGAACGGCTATACCACTAGCTTTGGGGGTACTTCGAGTTCGGCGCCGTTGGGCGCCGGCGTGGTCGCCTTGATGCTCGATGCCAACCCCAGCCTGACTTGGCGTGACGTGCAGCATGTCTTGGTGCATAGCGCTCGTAAGTGCGACCCGAATCAAAGTAACTGGTCGCAGAATGGATCTGGCCACGACATTAACTACAACTATGGATTTGGTGCCGCAGATGCTGGCGCCGCGACCGCTCTAGCCGCGACGTGGAACAATGTTTCGGCTGAGCAGGTCTACAACTCGGGCACTATTAACTACGGGCAACAGATTCCTGATAATGATGAGAATGGCTTGCAGTTTAATATCAATGTGCCAGACAATTTCACCATAGAACATGTCGAATTGATCTTGAATGTCGATCACAACACCATCGGAGACCTGCGGATTCGCGTGACTTCTCCGGCTGGAACCAAGTCGGCTTTTACCGTACCGCGTGGCGATACGAAGAACGACCTCAATGACTACATCTTCACCAGTGTTCGTAGCTGGGACGAGGAATCGGGGGGCGACTGGACCTTCTTCATTGCTGACGAGCGCGGAAGCGCCACGGGCACGCTGATTGACTACAAGCTCAAGATCTATGGCAACGACGGATCGCACTTGGGGGACACTTTCCGTGTTGTCGCGAACAACTTGATCGCCGGTCAGACTGCGACTATCGACGTGGCCTCGGCTAACCCGAGCGAGCTTTGCTGGAGGGGCTACAGCCTTACTGGCCTTGGTTCCTACCCAGTTCCGCCATTGGGCATCACCATGGACATCGACAGCCCGGTGCAGCTTGGCAATGCGCGGACGACCTCAGTCGCGGGCGATGCCAGTTGGACGCCGCGGATTCCGGCCAACGCTACAGGCGCGCAGGTCTGGTTCCAGGCCGTGCAGCTTGGTAACAAGAGTTCTGTGCTGCCGGCTACCATTCAGTAGAGTGGCCGCTCGGCTGGCAGGCTGAGTGAGAAGGGGGCAGTTGAGTGATCGACTGCCCTCCTGCAATTCTCTTTGGGGCGGGTATGCTGGGCACATGCAAGAGCAAGTCTGGCATCGTTTCTAAGACGAGGGCGTTCCCCATGAGATCGTCTTCGAAGACGCCACAGTCATTGACTACTTCGAGCGCTCCGCCGCCGATCACCCCGATGCAACGGCTATCGTTTTCTTGAATCGAAAGATTAGTTATCGAGAGCTGAAAGACCAGGTAGATCGCTTGGCGACTGCATTGGCAGATTTAGGGGTTGGGCCTGGGTCGAAGGTTGCGGTGCAGATGCCGAACCTGCCGCAGACAGTGATTTCTTTCCTGGCAATTTTGCAGTTGGGGGCGCAGGCCGTGATGACGAACCCGTTGTATATGCCGCCGGAAATCGAGCATCAGTGGAATGATGCTGGCTGCGACGTCGCGATTGTCGCGGACTTCCTTTACGATCAAAAGATCAAGGCGCTGCGGGGGAAGCTTCCCGTTACGAAGTACATCATTGCTTCGATCCCTGACTATCTGAAGTTCCCACTTAACTTATTGGCCCCGATTAAGTTGAAGAAGGCCACGCCGCAGTTGATTGCAAAGGTGGAGGCTGGTCCGAGTGTGATGTTCTTTAAGGACTTGATGAAGAGCACGCAGCCGGCGGCGCCAAAGCATCGCCCAGCACTCGACGATGTTGCAGTTATTCAGTACACCGGAGGAACAACCGGTGTCAGTAAGGGCGCGATGCTCACCCACCGCAACCTAAGTTGCAATGTCCAGCAGATTCACTCTTGGTTCCGTGATGTTCAGATCGGCGAAGAGGTGTTGCTTGCTGCGTTGCCATATTTCCACATCTTTGGCCTGACGGTCTGCATGGCATGGCCAGTTCGTGCTGCGGCCTCTTTGGTGCTGGCAGCCAACCCACGTGATATTTCGCTACTGATTAAGAGCATTGCCAAGCATAGGGTTACTCTTTTCCCAGCGGTGCCGGCAATGTTTAACGCGATTAACAACACTCCGGGCATCGAAAAAATCGATCTTTCATCGGTGAAGTCCTGCTTCAGTGGTTCAGCGCCTCTAACAGAAGATGTTCAAATGAAGTTTGAGGCGATGACGGGCGCGAAAATCGTTGAAGGGTTTGGGTTGACCGAAACCTCACCGGTGTTGACCTGTAGCCCACTGCTTGGTCAGCGCAAGATTGGCCATATTGGGATTCCAATGCCGAATACCGAGGTGCGTGTCGTTGATCCGGAAGATGGTCGTCGTGAGCTTCCATTCGGACAAGAGGGTGAATTAATTGCCCGTGGTCCCCAAATCATGAAAGGCTATTGGCAGCGTCCGGAGGCTACCGACGAGATGATTCAGGATGGCTGGCTGTACACCGGAGACCTCGCGATCATGGATGAAGACGGTTATTTGCGTATCGTTGGCCGCAAAAAGGACATGATTATCGCCGGTGGTTACAACATCTACCCGGATGAGATAGATCGCGTGCTCCAGGCGCACCCCTCAGTCTTTGAATCTTGCACTATTGGCGTGCCTGATGAAAAGCGTGGCGAGACCGTGAAGGCATACGTTGTGCTACACCCAGGCGAGGAGGGGATTACTTCCGAACAGTTGGACGACTGGTGCCGTGAGCGGCTGGCGGCTTACAAGGTTCCGCGCAGCTATCAGTTCCGTGAGGAGCTACCTAAGTCCTCAATGATGAAAATGTTGCGTCGCGTGCTGCGTGATGAAGAGGTTAAAAAGAGTTCGTCATGAGTCTGCAGCCTAGCCTGGTCCCTTTACCGGACTTGTCTGGGCAGGTCGCCATTGTTACCGGGGCCAGCCGTGGAATTGGCAAGTCAATAGCATTGCGCCTAGCTGAGGCTGGGGCCACCGTGGTGGTTGCCGCCAAGAGCGAGCGCTCGCGCGATCTATTGCCTGGCTCCATTCACGAGACTGTCGCGGAGATAGAAGATGCGGGTGGTAGGGCTAAGGCGATGCGCGTTGATTTGCGCGACGATGCCGCGGTCGAGTCGATGGTTGCCGAGACGCTTGCCGTCTACGGTCGTATTGACTTATTGGTCAATAACGCAGGCGCGCTTTGGATGATGCCGGTCAGCGACACGCCACTGAAGCGCTTTGATTTAGTGCACTCGATCAATGCACGTGCACCCTTCCTTTCGGCATCGCTTTGCCTGCCAGCTATGCGCGCACAGGGTGGGGGGCGCATCCTCAATATTTCGCCGCCTATCGAGTTGGCCATGCTGCCGTCAAAGGTTGCCTATTGCATGTCGAAGTTTGGCCAGAGCCTGCTCTCGCTTGGGCTGGCGGCCGAGCTGAAAGGCGAGCCGATTGCTGTGGCTTCACTGTGGCCGGCAACCATCGTCGAATCTCAGGCGAGTAAGAACCACAACATGGGGGGGCCTGAGTGGTGGCGGAAGGCTGAGGTCGTGGCCGATGCGGTGATTGCATGGTTGACTCTTCCGGTTGAAGAGGCTTCCGGCAGGGTCTGGCTAGACGAAGAGGCTCTGGCGGCGGTAGGGGTAAATGACCTAGCGGCCTACAATTGCGTTGAAGGAGGACAACCCATGCGCATTGTGGGAAGCGGAGGTTGGCCCGGAAAGGGCTGATTTTTTCGGGGGGCGCGACCGAGCGATGACAGGAATGGATGCGCTCCGGCCAATTAGAGCTAGACTCGAAGGAGTTGGAAGGGTTTTTCGAGTTACCCCGACCAGGAGACAGACCTAGCTTCTCTTGTTCAAAACTCACTCCCCATGTCTTTCGCCTCCCTGAAACACGAGCAACTCGCGAGCTTCGCGGAACGTCTCTGTGAGTTCGGGAAGAGTGCGGGGGAGGCGGGCTTGGTTGTCGCAGCAGAAAAGCTTTCGGATGCAACCGGGCGCGATCGTGATCAGTTGAGCACGGACCTGATGCGGATTTACCGCGACTCAGCGTCTAGTGAGGCGTTCTCGCTTCTCTACGAGCTAAATCACGAGGGCGTGCTGCGACTGATCTTCCACCACTTACGGCGCAGCTTCTATGTGGTTGACGCGGCTGATGTGTTGCAAGAGGTCTTCTTCAACATTTACCGGTATCCGTTCAAGTTCAAGGCGGATCGCCCTAGCTCATTCCGCAACTGGACGCACTCCATCATCCGGAACACGGCACTGAAGCATGCTCGCCGTGCGCAGCGAAATCACGCAGTGTCCTTGAGCACGAGTGCCGAAAAGGAGCAGCGTGATGAGCTTCCACTCGAACTCGAAGATCTAGGTGCCGCAAGCCCGCTGGATGCGACGGTTGAGCGCGAAGCTCATGAGGGCTTGATAGGCGCATGGATGCTCTACCTGCATTACTACCTGCACGCGTATCGCTGCCTGACTCCACGTGAAAAGCGCGCCCTCTACCTAGTCGAGGTCGACGGCCTTCCCTATAAGGAGTCGGCCGCTGAATTAAAGATCCGCGTTGAGAATCTAAAGATGATGATCTTCCGAGCTCGTCGGAAGATTCACACGATCATGAAGCGTCAGTTCACCACTGGCCAGAACGCTCTCGACCGCCGTGTGGTCACGGGTGCGGCTCAGGTGAATGAGCCACAGGGGGGCCGTATCTGATGTACGACCGCAGCGGGTTCCTTTCAGCTATCCGAAACGTGCAGCAAAGTCCGCGTTTGCTTTGCGCTGGCTTTCAACGTGACCTTTCGGCGCTGCTCGATCAAGAGCTCCCCGAAGAGGCTGCGCGTAAGACCATGGCGCATATGCAAGCTTGCGGTGATTGTGCCGACTTTTTCGAGGCTGTTCGTTTGCAAGCGCTCGCGCACCGTGATCTTGCGGTTCCGGGCTCCCTGTCGCGCCGCCTACGCCGCATGCGCGGCGACGACCTTTTCGAAGGCCTTACTGATTCTGAGATCATTCGCCGAATGGCGGCGGCGCTCTATCAGCTCGGCAAAGCCTATGTTCTGCTCGCAACCGATGATGAGTACCTACTCCGCGTTGCCGAAGAGCCTGTTGTGATCGATTCCTTCGCTCATGGTGAAGCTAATGAGGTCGCGCGAGCTGCCGAACATGTCGGCGCCTGCTTTGTCGACCAAGAGTTGTTGCGTGTCCGTAGCGAGAACAACCTTGTGCAAGGCCGCAAGTTGCTTGAAGAGGCGCTGCGCCTCAAGCCACAGTTTTCAGAAGCACTGCTTTACCATGGCTTTGTCTGCCAAGTGCAAGGTGAGCTTGAAAGTGCACAAAAAGCTTATCACCAAGTTTTTCTGTGCAGTGAGCGGATGGCCAACCGAGCGCATGCTGCGATCCAATTGGGCATGCTCTACGACCGTGCCGGCCAGAATCAGCGTGCTTTACGTATGTATCGCTGGGTGCTCGCTTCGGGTTTAGTACACCGGAAGCCGGAGTTTTCCTTTGTACTATTCAACATTGCCGTCGAGCACGTTGCGCTTGGCGACCTGGATGCCGCCGCCAGCATGTTCGGCCGTATCCGCCGCGATCATCCGTCGACTTGGGAGTCCGCCCGCAAGTGGCTCCGCAACTCGCCGGAACTTCTCCAACGGCTCGGCCAGCACATACCCTGCCGCGCAGAGTTCGAAGCCACGGAACCAGCGTTCTTCGCTGCCTAAAATGACTCGTATTTCTTTTGACCGCTTCGCCCAACCGGCCCAGATTCTTCTGGCGCTGAGTATGGTCCTCGGTCTTTCGGTGGGCACCGTCACTTCACTGATTGGCGGCGAGCCCCAGAATGGCCACGGCGACCGCGGTGAGAACCCAGTGGTCGGCAGTCTCCCGTGCATGGTCGATGGCAACATGGATCTGCTCTTCTGGGAAGGTATGGGTAAGCCCGATCCGGGGTTCCTTCCGGCGGCTTATCCGGTCAACCTCGGCTTGTGTGGCTATGACCTCCGTGAAGACATCGAGGATGCTATCGGCTTGCCTTACGGGCGCCTCGACGACCGTTGGGATTGGCGCGGCCTTGGTTTGCAGGAGCAAGCCCGCGTCATTGTTCCGTCGTGGAAGTTCGCTGATGGAGATGTCACGGCTTGGATCTGGGCGCCGCCGGAATATCTCGGTGGCGAGATCTGCATGACTTCGTCTTTTGGTGATGGTCGCGTGCGCATCGGTCGCGAGGCTCGTTCGCTCCCGATCGATAACCTCGTGCGGCTCTCGGGCGGGGCAGTCACCATCGCCAACTTCTCAGTTAAGGCTCCAGCTGGCTCCAGCGCCCCGACTTTGCACACTCGTGTTACTGTGCTCGGCGTGATGACCGTGATCGAGTTTCTCTAAGTCGGTCTTACAATAGCGATGTGCAACCCCGCATCGCCGTTCCCCAAGGCGACCTCGGCGGCATTGGCCCCGAAGTCGCCTTGACTGTTCTGGCGCGCCCCGAGCTTCGGTCGCGATGCCGTCCGCTGTTGTTGGGGCACCGTGCGTCTCTTGAGCAGATTGCCGAAGAATGTGGGATCGTGGTTGAGTTGCAGGCGGTGCCCGACGCTGAGGCTGGCTTTGCCGCTGCTGCGGGCGATGCCATCCCGGTACTTGAGTTAGAGTGCCCTCCGCCGCACGATGAGCCTGGTGCTCCGGCGGCGAGCTTTGGTCGAGCTGCTATCGAGGCGGTGCTGCGTTCTGGCAGCATGTGCCTTGAGGGTCGCGCCGATGCGGTGGTCACTCCGCCGATTCACAAGGAGTCGATGCGCCTTGCTGGCTTTGCCTTCGAGGGTCAGACTCAGATCTTTGGCGAGCTGTCAAATAGCCGTCGATATGGCATGCTCGCCTGCAATGGCAATCTGCGCGTGCTGCTTGCGACGCGTCACATGCCGCTGCGTGAGGCGCTCGGTCGGCTTGAGATTAATCTGATTGCGAAGCAGATCCGTATCGCCTTCGAGGCTGCGCACAACGACCTAGGCATCGCCAATCCGCGAGTAGTGTTGGCTGGACTCAATCCGCATGCTGGTGAATATGGAGCCTTTGGCAAAGAGGAGCTTAAGATTCTTGAGCCAGCGATCGAGATGGCAGAGCGCGAGTACGGATTCCGCGCGGCCGGCCCTGCCGTGCCCGATGTCGTTTTCAGCGAGGGGGCTGAAGGCAAGTGGGACATCGTGATCGCGCTCTATCACGACCAAGCGTTCATCCCACTAAAGCTTCTAGGTCGCGACCGTGCTCATACCCTGTTTGTTGGGGGGAAAATCTTGCGCGTTTCGCCGATGCATGGTTCGGCCTATGACATCGCACGCACTGGTCAAGCCGAGGCTGAGCCATTCGCCTTTGCCTTCGACCGCATGCTCGAGTACGTCGCGCGGCGTTCGGAAACGAAGCAGGGAGCCAGCCAAAGCTGACTCCCTCGTCGCGAGGCTCCATCAACAAGATGTCAACAGAGTCGGTTATTTTCTCGCCTACATTGAATTGAGGTAACGGTCGAGCTCCCAAGGGTGCACGGCAGCGATGTATTCTTGCCATTCAGCGCGCTTGGCAGTGACGAACTGTTCAAAAGCGTGTTCGCCCAGCGCGTCTTTCATCACGGTGTTCTTTTCGAGAACATCAAGCGCTTCGCCAAGGTTTCCTGGCAGGCTCTTGATCTTCTGGCGCGAACGCTCACGTTTACTCATGCTGTAAACGTTGCCAGTCACTGGATGCGGAGGCTCGATCTTGTTTTTAATTCCGTCGAGGCCGGCAGCCAGCATGGCAGCAAAGGCCAAGTATGGATTGCAGGATGGATCGGGCATGCGCAGTTCGATACGAGTGCCGACACCACGACGTTCCGGAATGCGGATCAGTGGCGAACGGTTTTTCATCGACCAAGCGAGGTGGGTGGGCGCTTCGTAGCCCGGGACTAGGCGCTTGTAGCTATTGACGGTTGGATTGGTGATTGCGACCAGTGCAGTGGCGTGCTTTAGCAAGCCGCCGATGTACCAACGCATCTTTTGTGAGATACCACCCCAATCGCAGCCGTCTTCAAAAAAGATATTCCGACCATTTTCGTCAAACAGCGACTGGTGTACGTGCATGCCCGAACCATTTTCACCAAAGATTGGCTTTGGCATAAAAGTGGCGTGCAGGCCCATGTCGCGTGCAACGCGGCGGACCACGAAGCGGAATACGGCGAGGCGATCTGCAGTGGTCAGCGCGTCACCGTACTTGAAGTCGATCTCGTGTTGGCCGGCAGCGACTTCGTGGTGCGCGGCCTCAATCTCGAAGCCAAGCTTCTCAAGTGCGATCACGATTTCGCGGCGGCATTCTTCTCCGAGGTCGATCGGAGCTAGGTCGAAGTAGCCAGCTGAATCGTGCGTCTTGGTGGTTGCGCCACCTTCGGCGTCACGTTGGAAGAGGAAGAACTCGGCCTCTGGGCCGGCGTTCATGGTGTAGCCGAGCTCGGCTGCTTGAGCGGCGACGCGACGTAGGATGCCGCGCGGGCAACCGGCAAAGGGCGTTTCGTCCGGGCCGTAAACGTCGCAAATAATCGAGGCGACATTGCCGTGGTTGGCGGTGTGCGCCCCCGAAGAGTCCCAAGGATCGACTCGATAAGAGTCATAGGTGGGCTTCAGCAGCATGTCCGATTCTTCGATTCGGGTGAAACCCTGAACAGAAGAGCCGTCGAACATGATCTCGCCATCGAGGGCTTTTTCGAACTGGCTCGCGGGGACCTCGACGTTTTTGTTGGTGCCGAGGATGTCAATGAACTGCAGGCGCAGGAAACGAACATCGTTCTCGCGCATGTGTTCGAGAATGGATTGCCGGGTCCAGGCGGTTTCCACGGTTGGGATTGGGGATTTCGCAGTCAAGGTCATGGGGAAGCCCTCCAGGGCTGGGATAGGGGATTATTGCCTGGGGTGCACAGTAAATCTTGCAGGAAATGCAAAAAACAGACGGCATTTATGCAATCTATGCCAGGGAAAATTGATTTTCTGGCAAAAAAAATGCGAATACGACTAGAAATCTCTGCGCCGAATCTGCCAGAGGGCGACGCTTAGGCTGAGCAAAGTGATTGCCGCGAAAGAAATTGTGGAGGCCCAAGGATAGGTGCCCGTTTCGATAGGAAGGACCCTATCCAAGTCTATAGACTTGTATATACTTAGGTCCCAGAGGTCCTTAACCATGTAGATTGCGAGCTGCAGAAGCATCGCCCCGATAACGATTAGGGCCGGCTTCAGTTGGTGTTCCGCGAACGTTGAGAGCGTTGCTGCCACCGTGAATACCGCCGCGACGAATAGGCCGAGGTGTAGCTGTGCGATCATCACCATCGAGAAGGACAAGCTTTCGCCCACTAGCCCGCTGGCAGCCCAAGCGCCCGCTGTAGTAAGCGCGAAGGGCAGCTGCACGAAGAGCATGCCGGCTCCCCAGCGGGTTAGGAATAGGCGGGAGCGCGAGATCGGTCGCGAAAAGAGGAACTCAGCTGTGCGGTTATCCGCTTCGCGCGCGATTAGCAGGCTGCCGAGGATGGATGCGGCCATCATTGCCACAACTCCCCCTCCTTTGAAGAGTTGCTGAATACCGAAGTATGCCCAGTAGCCTTGCTCTTCGAGCATGAAGGCCATGTTCCGTAGCGTCTCGCTAGGGATCAGCTTCATGACCGCTGGGATGGCTTCGATGTTCTCGCGTAGCTCGGGCCAATAGGCAATCGCCGCCGCGATGTTGGCTATCAGTAGTACCTGGTACCCCAGCACCAAAAAGAGGTGTTCACGCAGCATCTGCCGGAACAGCATCACGCGATCTCTTCGAAGGTGGAATGATCGGGGGCGTCCGGCCCATAAAGGCTTTCGAAGACATCTTCGAGCCGTCCACTGCCATCGCGAATACCGACTATCGGTAGACTTTGGAGTCGCGCCAGAGTGAAGGCGAGGTCATCTTCGAAAGTGAGGCGCCACCGTGTGCCAGCGCCTTCCCAGTCCCACCCGGGCCTTTCCGGGAGCATCGAAACATCGATCTCATGCTCAAGGGTCAGATGCAAAGTGCGACTTGCCCGCGCGAGGATGTCATGGATGCGACCGGTCTCCATAATCTTGCCACTGCGCAGGAAGGCGACGCGGTCACAGATGCGCTCGACGCTGGACAAGTCATGTGAGGAGAAGAAGACGGTGCGCCCCACACTCGCGGCGTCAGTTAGCAATTGTTCGGCGATACGTCGGGCTTCAGGGTCGAGACCCTCCATTGGCTCGTCAAGCATCAGCACCGGGGCGCGACTCGCCAGCGCTTGCGCCAGCAGTAGCTTGCGCTTCATGCCGTGGCTGAAGCTTTTGATGCGCTTGTGTAGGGGTAAGCTTAAGCGCTCCATGAGGGAGAGCCCTTCCGCTAGGTCTGCGCTACGGTAGTGCGCAAGCGCGAAGCGCAGGAAGTCATCGGCTCTGAGGCTCTGATAAAGCGAAGTTTCTCCTGGCGAATAGCCGACACGGAGCCGTGCTTCGAGTGGCTTGCGTAGTGCATCGATGACATCGTCACCATTTCCTAGGCGCACGCTGCCAGAGTCGCAACGCGCGATCCCCAGCACGCACTTTAGAAAGGTCGACTTGCCAGCGCCGTTTGGGCCCACAAAACCGAAAACCTCTCCGTCTCGGACTGCGAGCTCGATGCCCTTGAGCACTTTCTGCTCACCGTAGGCTTTTTGCAAACCGTGGACTTCAATCATCGTGGCTGAACGCGGGAGCCGGGGACGACATCGAGTCGACTACTCTCTTCGAAGCGGACCCAGCATTTAGTTCCGCCATCGTAGTCGCGTGCTTCGAGCAACAATTCGGCAGGCTCACCAAAGGCCCACACTGGATCGTGGCGACGATCATCTAGCCCACGCCAGGCCCGCACGAAAGGATTGCATTCCCACTCGGTTGCCAAGGTGCTGCTCTCCATATGCCCGGGATAGATTGTCATTTCTTTGGGCAGCTCAAATAGTACTTCCATGATCGAGTGATGCAGGTCCTCGAAGTGGGTGTGATCGGGCGCTCGTGTGCCACCGACGCTGCCGCGGAACAGGGTGTCTCCTGTGAATACCGCTCGGTCATCGAGCGCAAAGGCGAGCTGCCCGGAAGTATGCCCGGGGATATGGATCGCTCGCAGGGTCAATGAGCCCACGGCGACCTCTTCACCATCAGCCAGTTTCGTGTCGCCTCCAGGAATAAGCGCTATTTCGGCCGCATGGGCACAGACCGGGCAACCGTATGCGCGGATGTAGTCCTCATTATGGTCGACGTGGTCGTAGTGGTGGTGCGTGCAGAGCACCCGCGTCAGCTGAAGTTTGTGCTCGCCTAGCGCTTGCTCGATGGGCCCCATCGGGCCGCCAGTGTCGATTAGCACTGCCTCGCCGCCAGGGCGGTCGGCGAGCAGCCAGCTGTTGGAGAGCCAGGTCGGGTGCATCGAGCGGGCGACCAGCATGTAAGTGAGGATGACGGCCTCCGAGGCCTTCCGAAAGATCTCTCCGGCTTTTCGCAGCTGCGATTTAGAATATTTGTAGAAGCTAGTTCCATTGCCGCCTATAGGTGGCAGGCCTAAACTCGTGCATTGCCTTGTTTGGGCTATCTGGGCGCCCGATCCGCTCCTGGGAGCCATTTTTTGGCCTCCCTGTCATCTTTCGTAAATTTTTTACGATGAGTGGTCAGTTTCACCCGTACAGACAGGTCCCCGATACAATCAGGGTGAGTTCTCTCAGACGAACTAACTAATCATGCTCCGCACGTTCATCCTCACTTTTTTCGGCGGCCTAGTCGCCGCAGCTCCGCTGACCGCTCAAGAGTGCACTAGCTGCCCTGGCTGCGAGTCCGCAACTGTTGCCACCACTGCCGCTCAAGACGAGCCTTCTGCTCTTGCGAAGGGCCTCGCAGCGCTTGCTAAGAAGCCGTTCAGTTTCGATATGACAATGTCGTATGCGGAAGGTGAAAACGGCGCCGACATCAATGGCAGCATGGCCTTTGGTGATTCCAAGCATTTCTCGATGAAAGTCAACATTGCTATGAAGGAAGGCGAAACTTCGCAGAGTGCAAAACTGCGACTTGTCGCTGATGGCACTTGGCTTTACTACCACGTCGATACGCCAGAGCTTCCAGCCGAAATGGCCGCGATGGCGATTGGCAAAGTCAAGCTGGCAACTTTTGACGAGCTTACCCAAGGCATCATGTCCATGTCGCCGATGCCAGTCCTCGACGAAAAGGGCAGCGTTAGCGCAGCCACCATCGATCAAGTTCTTGCTCAGTCGGGTCTCACGATTAGTCGTGACGAGAAAGGTTCTGTGAACCTCTCGATGGATCTTCCTGACCAAGGCCCCGAAGGGTCGGCGGGCAAGATGCTGATTACTCTCGACGGCAAAAACTACATGCCACAGTCGCTAAACGTGACCGGCTTCAACGAAGAAGGTGAAGTTGACTCCATGACCATGACCTTCTCGAACACTAAAGTCCTCAAGGACATCAAGGAGTTCGGCGAGAACGCGTGGAAGTTCGAGGTCCCGGAAGGCACCATCATCAATGACATGACTGCCATGCTGAACATGGCAGCTATGCAGATGATGCCGGTTGGTGGGGCTGAGGACGAACTCGAGTTCTAAAGCCGAGCTTTTTCACGACAAGAGCCGGGGCGCAGTGGCGACCCGGCTCTTCTTTTTTTGGGCGCAGTGCGCTAATCCGGTTGTGCCGCCAGAATGCGGTCTTGCATCTCGCGAACGGCTTGGTCGAGGCCGACATACACGGCGCGGCCGACGATGGCATAGCCAATGTTGAGTTCTTCGAGATAAGGGAGTTGGGCAATCGGCAGTACATTCTCATAGTCCAGTCCGTGCCCCGCGTTGACGCGTAAGCCCATCTCGTGTGCATATGTCGCGGCCGTTTGAAGGCGCTTTAACTCGGCTTCACGCTCCTTGCCACGCGCGTTGGCGTAGGCCCCGGTGTGCAGTTCGACGTAATCAGCGCCGCAGCGAGCGGCATCTTCGATCGGCTTAGGCATCGGGTCCACAAAGAGGCTCACTTCAATTCCTGCTCCTTTCAGCTTGGGCACTTCTGTGTGCAGCTTGTCGAGGCAAGGGGCTGTGTCGAGCCCGCCTTCAGTAGTCAACTCTTCGCGTCGCTCGGGCACGATGCAGACCTGATCCGGACGCATTTCGAGGGCGATTGCGAGCATATCGTCGACCAGCGCGACCTCGACGTTGAGCAGGGTTTTGACCGTTTCCTTCAGGATACGTACGTCGCGATCCTGAATGTGACGGCGATCTTCCCGGAGATGCACGGTAATGCCATTCGCCCCAGCGAGCTCGCAGATCGCGGCCGCGAAGACGGGGTCGGGCGTGTCGGAGTGGCGCGCTTGGCGCACCGTGGCGACATGGTCGATGTTGACGTGGAGTCGCGGCATGCGAGAGGTATTCTACCGGCGTCATGTTGCGGATAACCGGGGGCGAACACCGTGGTAGAAAGCTACGCGTGCCAGCAGTGGCCGCGACGCGGCCGCTGGTGGAGCGGGCGCGTGAGGGGGTCATGAATCACCTCCGGGCTGAGCTGCCCGGGGCGGTGGTTTGGGATATCTACGCGGGCAGCGGAATCCTCGGTCTCGAGGCGCTCTCTCGCGGGGCTGCTCAAGTGGTCGCAGTGGAAAAGCACGGCCGCGCGGCTCAACAGCTCCTTGAGAACGCCCAGCTACTCCGCGTCGATGACCGGGTGCGGATACTGCGCATCGACGCGCACCGACTTCTTGAAATGTTCACTGGCGGCGCCGCCGAGCTTCCACGCCCAGATCTGATCTTTTTCGACCCTCCCTACGCAGACTTCCGCAATGGGGCCCCGGTTCGGGCTAAGGTCTGGTCACTATTCTGTGCGCTGGGGGGGCTGCTTGCCCCAGGCGGCGCGGCGGTGGTTCACACGCCGAAAGGCATCCTCGACGAGGATGAGCGGGCTGTGCTGCCAGGTATCGAGCAACGTGACTATGGCAGCACGTCACTCTATTGGTGGCACCCAACGGAGAACTAAGCATGAAAGGCATTCGCGCACGCATCTGGTTGCAAGGACGTTTTCGCAAGGGTTACCTCGTTTGGGAGCGCGGCAAGTTGCTTGCTGTTGGAGAGGGGGGGCCGCCGCGCAAGTACGCAAAGTTTTGTGATGACCTGGGTCGCATGCGGATTGCGCCAGGCTTTGTCGACACCCTAGTTCACGGCTTCGGCGGGGTGGGCGCGGCTACCGCCGCCGCGGTCGAGTTGGATCGTATGGCGCGCGCTTTGGCCCGCGCTGGTGTGACTTCGGCTTATGCAGGCTTTTATCCTTTGTCTTTGCCGCGCTTGCGGGCGGCGGCTAAGCGTTGGGATACCTACGCCAAACTGCGCGGTGTGCGCACCCGTTTCGTGGGCTGGCACGTTGAAGGAGTTTTCGTGCATCCCGAAATGGTGGGGGCGCTGCCGCCCGAGGGGTTGCTCGAGCCCAGTGAAAAGAATGCCGAACGCTTTGTCAGTGCCTGCGGGGGCTGGCTCAAGATTTCGACCATCGCGCCGGAAGTCCCGGGGGCGCTTGACGTTGCCGAGGTGTTTCGTGCACAAAAGGTGCTACCTTCGATTGGTCACTCAAAGGCCGAGTACGTGGACTGTGAGGCACTAGCTGCGAACGGTAGTGTTGCGATTACGCACCTAGGCAATCGCGTTCTTCCATTAAGCGCCCGTGAGCCTGGCCCGATTGGCTTTGCGATGGAAGGCCGTGCCGATCACGTTGCGGTTATTCCCGACGCGGTTCACGTGGCGCCCGAAACATTGCGGCTCTGGGCATGCACTTCGGCGTTGCGTGACAAGCTGATGGCGGTCTCGGACAACCTTTCGCATGCGGGGCTTCCAGCTGAAGATTTTGAAGCGGGCGGTCAGCGCCTGTATCGCGATGGTCCTGTCGCACGCAATAAGAAAGACGAACTCGGCGGCACGCTCGATCCGCTACCTGAGTTGCTGATGCGTCGCGTGCGCGATGGCGTGCTGACGATGGCGCAGGCGATTCGTATGGGTTGCGAGGTTCCAGGCCGCATTGTTGGTGATTGCGGCTGCTTCGAAGAAGGTAAGCGTGCAGATTTCATTGAGCTGCGTGATGACAATGAGGTCGGTCGCATATGGATTGGGGGCCGCCAGGCTTGATTGCGCCCGGGATTTCCCAACGCTGGTTGCAAGGCCATCCTCATGTAGAGGGGCTGCTCGATGAGTGGCCACCGGAGCGCATTCGCCAAGTACTTGACGCTGTGCTCGAGCTTTGGGGCTGCCTCGACCTAACGGCGGCAATGGAATGGAGCTGGAATCCACGCTTACGCACGACTGCCGGGCGTGCTGTATTTATCGACATGCTGATCGAGCTCAACCCATTGCTACTTGCGCGTCATCCTGAAGAAATGGAAGCGCTTTTGGTGCACGAGGCGGCGCACCTAGTCGTGCAGCGTTTGCACGGTCGCCAGCCTCCACACGGTGAGATTTGGAAGGCCTACATGCGCAAGGCTGGACACTCGACCCGAGCGACTCACGAGCTTGATGTTCGCGGGCTGCGCCGTAAGGGTCGCCTCACGCGTCATAGGCGCACGGGGTCCAAGGTCGAGGCTCTATTGCGTAAGGTCTTGCAAGGCACGCGGCTGCGTTAGGCTCAATCTGGTGGGCAAGAAGAAAGATTCTGCGGCGATTTCGGTAGAGCATAAGCTGTTTTGCCCGGCCTACGGTTTGCGAGACGCTAAAGCGTTGTGCGAATGTGGCGCGGCTTTAGCCAATGCCGCTGCCGCTGAGGAGGCGCACTATTCCGAGTTGGTCGGTGACGGCGTGGTACGCATTGGGCGTGAGACCAAGGGGCGTAAGGGCGGCGGGGTGACTGTGGTCACTGGCGTGCCGCTTGAGGGTAAAGAGCTCAAAGCGCTTGCTAAGAAGTTGAAGCAGTTGTGCGGCAGTGGGGGCAGTGTGATGGGCGGCCGAATCGAGATTCAGGGCGATCATCGCGATCGACTGGTAGCTGAGTTGAGTAAGCGCGGCTGGACGGTCAAGAAGTCGGGCGGTTGATCCGCTGGGCTAGACTGGATCTCAGTGAGTGAGCCTACACCCAAAGAGCCGCTTCGCTTTCAGCGGATCGCACAGACAGCTGTCTGGGGTGGGCGTGCGCTTGCCGAGCGCCTGGGCGTCGGCGCTGTCAACGATGGCCCTATTGGCGAAACTTGGGAGCTTTCCGATGTGCCGGGCGCGAAGACGCGCGTGGTCGGCGGCCATTTTGAGGGCAGCACACTTGAAGAGCTCCTGGCGGTACACCGTGAAGCCTTATTGGGTGACTCTCGACTCGATCCCAATGGACGCTTCCCACTGCTGGTCAAGTTCATCGAGGCGCGCCAGGATCTTTCCGTGCAGGTGCACCCCGATGACGGCGCGCTGGGGCCAGGCACGATTGGCAAGACAGAGGCTTGGTGCATTCTTCCCGAAAGCGAGCCCACCGCCTCGGTAGTTGCGGGACTGCGCCCGGGCACTGAGCGCAAGGCTTTCGTTCGTGATGCCGGTTCGCGCAAAGTTTTGGATCACTTGCTTGAGCACCCAGTACGTGGCGGCGACTGTCTTATGATTCATGCCGGCATCCCCCATTCAATACGCGCCGGCACCGTCCTTCTTGAAGTGCAGCAGACTTCGGATGTCACGTTGCGTATGTACGACTGGGATCGCGTTGGGCTAGATGGGAAGCCGCGCGATATGCACGTAAAGCAGGCTCTGGAGGTAATTAATTTTGACTCCGGGCCGCTTGAGATTGTGCGCGCGCAGTACCCGGTTAGTGATCCGGTGCCGGCAGCACGCATCGCAGCCCTAGCCAGTTGTCCGTACTTCCGGCTGTATGAAGTGCGACTGAGCGGTGCGGCCGACCACGATCCTGAAGGCCTTGCCCGCGTGTTAGTGGTGGTTGGTGGATCTGGCCAAGTAGAGGGCGCAGAGTCTGTGGCCCAGGAGCTGCGCTTTGGCGACACTCTGCTACTGCCAGCGCACATGGGAACGGCCACTTTCACCCCCGGGCCCGATGGCTTACATCTGATTGAAGCCGTTGCCCTCTAATTCTCAACCATCTGACCTCCGCTATGCGCGGCCTTCTTCCCTACCTGTTAATTCTCCTACTGATGCCTGCTTGCCAGACTTTGACCTCTTCCGACGAAGTGCCTCGGGCTAAGCAGGTTCCACACGTGTTGACTGGTGCGCTTGGAGATGAGCGCCACGATCCGTACTACTGGCTTCGCGATCGAGAGAACCCAGAGGTGATTGCCTATCTTGAGGCCGAGAATGCTTATGCCGAGGCACAGGTAGAGCATAGTAAAGGGTTGCGCGATGAGCTTTTTGAGGAGATTAAAGGGCGCATCAAACAAGACGATAGTTCGGTGCCAGCACGTAAGGGTGATTGGTACTACTACACGCGCACGGTAGATGGAATGCAGTATCCGATTCACTGCCGTCGCGCGGCGAGTGCGGACGGTCCAACCGGGAGTGAGCAAGTTTTGCTCGATGTCAACGAGCTCGCCGAAGGTCATGAATTCTTTTCGGTGACCGGCATGCGGGTCAGCCCGGATGCACAGAAAATAGTTTTTTGTACAGATACGCGCGGGCGCCGTATCTACTCAATGCACGTGAAAGATCTGAATACGGGCGAGATTCGCGAGAACCTTGCGCCGGATATGGCTGGCAATGTGGCATGGGCGAATGACAACCGCACGCTTTTCTATACCAAGCAGGATCCAAAGACGCTGCGCAGCCACCTTGTGTATCGTCATGATCTGGATGGGGCCGGCAAGGACATACTTGTCTTCGATGAGGTGGACGAGACTTTTTACTGCTCGGTCTACCGCTCGCGATCGGGAGAGTACCTCTTTATTCATTCGGGCCAGACTATTACTGATGAGGTCCGCTTTCTTTCAACTAACGATCCGACCGGTGAATGGAAGGTTGTGCAGCCACGCGAGCGCGGCCTGGAGTACGGGGTGGACCACGCCAATGGCGCCTTCTGGATTCGCACGAACTGGAAGGCGAAGAACTTCCGTTTAATGAAGGCTGATCCTGGGGCGTCGGATCTAAAGAGCTGGGAGGAATTTATTCCCGCGCGCGAATCGGTTTACCTCGAAGGTATGGAGGCTTTCCGCGATCATCTCGTGTTGGTTGAGCGTGAGAATGCTCTAACGCGCCTACGTGTCATGCATTGGGATGGCGGCAAGGATCACGCGATCGCGTTTGACGAGCCGGCCTATATTGTCGATTTGGGCGACAACCGTGAGTGGGATACTGGTGTGTTGCGTTTCAATTACGAGTCAATGACCACGCCAGACTCGACCTATGAATACGATATGGATTTGCGCGAGCGCAAGTTGCTACGTCGTCAGGAAGTGCTTGGAGGGTTCAATCCGGAGGACTACATCACCGATCGAGTCTGGATTGCCGCGCGCGATGGTAAGAAAGTTCCGGTTTCACTGGTAAAGCGCGCAGACGCCCATGAGGCTCCACAGCCGTTGCTTTTGTACGGCTATGGAAGCTATGGCGCGAGTATGGACCCTTATTTCAGCGCGATGCGTCTTTCACTATTGGATCGTGGCTTTACCTTTGCGCTCGCGCATATTCGTGGCGGGCAGGAGTTGGGCCGGGCTTGGTACGAAGATGGCAAGTTGCTTAATAAACGTAACACGTTTACAGATTTTATTGACTGCGGGGAAGCTCTGTGCGACTTGGGTTGGACTGCGACTGACAAGCTTTACGCACAAGGTGGTAGCGCCGGAGGATTGCTAGTCGGCGCGGTTGCCAATATGGCCCCCGATCTTTTCGATGGCATAGTTGCGCAGGTCCCTTTTGTTGATGTCGTAACCACAATGGAAGACGACAGTATTCCGCTCACCACTTTCGAGTACGACGAGTGGGGGAATCCGGCGGACCCAGCCTATTACGAGTACATGTTGTCCTATTCCCCGTACGACAATGTCGAAGAGAAAGACTATCCAAATTTGCTGGTTATGACGGGCCTGCACGATTCACAAGTGCAGTACTGGGAGCCGGCCAAGTGGGTTGCACGTCTGCGTGAGCGCAAGACAGATGACCGCCAATTGTTTTTCAAGACAGAAATGCATGCTGGTCATGGTGGTGCATCGGGGCGCTATCGCCAATATGAGGAAGTCGCCTTTCTTTACGCTTGGTTACTTGGGTTGGCCGGGCGCTGAGCGCTGGCTGACGTGAGCGCCGCGCAGTCTCGCGCAACATGGCGCTCGGCCTAGTAGAGAAGTCGAAAGTTAGTTGGCGGGCTAGTCCCATTAGGTTGCTGAGTCGAGGTGCGGTTTTGGCTCTTCCCTCGGGCTTAAGCGTGCGCTTCCAGCGGTGGGCCAGGTCCTTGGTACACTACTGGGCTTTCTTCCTTCGATGACCCGCAACAACCCCCGCAAGAGGCGAGCGAATCGCCGCAAGCCAGGCCATCACGGTCGCGGTGCGCCCAAGGTTAGCCGAGCTGAGCGCCGCAATGCGCATGGCCTTGTGGCCTCTACCGACTCACCTGAGTCGGGCGTACTCGACCAAAGGGGGGTCAGGTTGAATCGTTGGCTCGCCGAGCGGGGGGTAGATTCGCGTCGCAAGTGTGATGCACTAGTCCAGGGGGGCTCCGTCGAAGTCAACGGAGAAATTCGCCTCGACCCTGGCTATCGCGTGCAGCCCGGCGACGAGATCCGGGTGGACGGCCAGCCCGTGCGCGAGGTGCGCCGCCTCTATTACCTCTTCTATAAGCCTCGTGGCGTGCTTTGCACTGCTGACAAGCGTGAGACCCGTCCGAGGGTCGGTGATCTAGTCGATCACTTGGTGCCGTCGCGCGTGTATCCGGCTGGCCGTCTGGACGAGGATAGTGAGGGGTTGCTGCTGCTCACAAATGATGGCGACTTTGCTCACATGATGATGCACCCTTCTTTTGGGGTTCCGAAGACCTATGTGGTTTTCACGCCAATGATTGTGCGTCAGCAAGATCTGGAAGCGCTGCGTGCCGGCGCCTGGATCGATGGTCAGAAAGTCGTGCCCGAGCGCGTGCGTATCGTGCGTCGCACTAAGGCGGGAGCTTCGCTTGAAATCGTGTTGCGCGAAGGGCGTAACCGCGAGGTGCGTCGCCTGCTCGCACGCCATGGATTTGGCGTGAAGCGACTTAAACGCGTGCGCATCGGCGACCTTGGAGTCAAGGGTGTACGACGCGGTGGCCTGCGACCGTTAACGCGTACTGAGCGCGACCGATTGGTCGCGGTGGCTCGTGACGAACGCGCGATCGAGGGAGATGTAGTTTTCTCCGAATCCTCCATTTCTGCTTCCCGCTCTCGCCGTGCTCCAATACGAAAACGTCGTTCGTGATCCCGTCCACGGGGATATTCCGCTGACCCGTGAAGAGCTCGGGCTGCTTGATACAACCGAGATGCAGCGCTTGCGCCATGTGCGCCAACTGGGCGCGGCCTACTTGGTATATCCGGGCGCGCAGCATTCACGCTTCGAGCACTCGATTGGCACGGCTCATCTAACTTCTCGCATGGTGCGCGAAATCAACACCGTGCGGGATCGTGAAGGCGGCGGTCGTTTTGGTGGTTTCGATCAGCATGAACTGCGCATCGTGCGCCTTGCGGCGCTGGTGCACGATTCGACTCATCTACCTTTCGGGCATAACATCGAGGATCAGACAGGGTTGCTCCCGCGGCATGACAACGCCGAGCGTTTTGAGGCTATGTTCGGGGATGACACTGGCCTGGGGCGTGCGTTGGCGCAGACTGGAGTGCGCAACGAGGTGCTAGCCATCTTGGCGCCTAGCAGTTCGCCGCGGGCATCCGAAGTTCCGGCGTACTGGCGCGGCCTCGTCAGCGGAACCATCGATGCCGATATGCTCGACTATCTCGCGCGTGACGCGATGTTCACTGGGCTACACCTCGGCTACGATCCACGCATATTCAATATGTTCCGGGTTGATCGGCGTACGCAACAGCTTTACGTCGACTTAGGTCGGAAAGGTTATCTCAAAGAAGCGCTGCTCAGTGAAATTCTGCGCTGCCTTGAGGCGCGTTACTACTTCAGCGAGCGGGTTTACTATCACCACGCCAAGATTGCGGCAGGTGCTCTGGTGGCGAAGGCGGTGGAGATCGCGCTGCTGGACGGTGCCATTGATTTCGCACAACTCCAGCGCAGCACCGATGCTGGCATGATTGATTTGCTCGATCGCGCGCAGGTATCTGATCCAGATGCGGCAGCGCGATTGCGCGTCTATGTCGATGCCTTGCGTTCACGCAAGATTCCTAAGCGCGCCGCGGTGTACCCGGTGTATGCGAATCGCAAAGCACAGGAAGATCTAATCGCCCGCTTTTTCGGCGCCGGTACGGCGGAAGCTCGCCGTGAAGCTGAGCGGCAGCTTGGGTCCGAATTAAAGCGGGCTACCGGTCACGAAGTGCCAGTTTTGCTTTATTGTCCGGCCGCCAAGATGCAGCTCAAGCAGGCGCGCATGCTTGTGCGTTGGCCCGGCGAGTCGGATCTCGCGCCACTTAATGACTTTGCGGAGCAGGTGCCACGCCTTGCCGACTTGGAACAGTCGTATCAGCGTATGTGGAAGTTTTACGTGCTGGCTTTGACTAGGGATGAAGAGGTGTTGCGCAAGTTGGGTGAGATCGCCGCCACGTTCTTCCCAGGAACGACCAACGTACTGACACCGGGGCGATCGGAATCCGACAGTCTTTTGCTCGGCAACTCAGGCGGCGCGGAGTAATTGTCTTTCAAGGCCTTACCGCTGGAGCTCGATGAAGCTGGACTACCAGCCGAGGACGGCAGGGACGGATGAAGCCGCGCCTACGAGTAATAAGAAGGTGAGCGCTGAAGCCAGAAGAGCGAAAAACACCAGGAGATAGCTTCCGACCGAGAGAGTCTTCATGGCACCCAAGATCCTGAACAACTTGAAGCAGACAAGGGCGTTGGCCAGCATGATCAAAGCCACTAGTGGGGCCCCCTTGAGCTCATGGGGCCGATGCTAGGCCTGCGAGCCGGTAGGCCGCCCCGAGTTGCCCGCTCTTCTCTGCAGGCTCTTCTGTATTAGCGGTCACGGTGCTGCTGGCGCGCGTGCGCTTGCATATCGACGACTTGATCGTGCTCATCGACGATTTCCTCGCCAAGTAGAGCTTCCATCACATCTTCGAGTGTGACGATGCCTTCGAATCCTCCATATTCGTCCACGACTGCGACCATGTGCTTGCGGTCGCGTAGGAAGACACGCATAAGGGCGTGACCCGGCATGGTTTCGGGTACATGTCGGATTGGATGTAGAACTTCGGAGAGCTGCTTTTCTTGTTCGCCGCGAATAACATGCTCCAGTAGCTCGCGCCGATAAACCATGCCGACAACTTCGTCGGATCCCGATTGCTCTACCACTGGCACGCGGCTGTGTACCTCATCCATCTGTGCCGTAGTTGCTTCGCCAATCGTGATGTTGAACGGTAGTGAGTTCACTACCGGTCGTGGCGTACGCAGCGAACCGGCTGTGGTCTGGTCAAGCCGCAGAGCATTCTTAACCCATTCATGCTCTTCGGTGCGCACTTTGCCTTGCTTGGCCGCCATGCGCGCAAAGACAAGAATCTCCTCCTCGCTTGGCCCGTGTTGCGGTTGTCCGCCGGTCATCTTGCGCATTGCCCATCGCGCGGGGCGCGCAATCGGAAGTGATACCCAAACCATTAGTTGCAGCGGCCAGGCAATTCGGGGCCCGATAGCCTGTGCGAATCGGAAGCCGACACTCTTCGGCACGATCTCAGTCAACGCTAGGACTAGGAAAGTAAAGATAGCCGCAAAGATGCCAAAAGCTTCGTCACCAAAATCTTCGGCGACTAGAGCGCCACACCAAGCGGCACCCACGGTGTGAGCGATGGTGTTGACCGTAAGAATCGCCGCGATCGATTCTTCGGCATCGAGGCGTAGCCGTGCGAGTCGCTTTGCTCCGCGCACCCCATTACGCTTCAGAAGTTCCAGCTGCGTTGGACTAACGGCATAGAGCGCCGCTTCGAAAAGCGAGCAGAGGAAGGAGGTCGCTAGGGTTAGCGACGCGATCAGAATGATGAGGCCCAACTCAGCTCGGTTTGGCGAGGTCCGAAATCACCACGATCTCATGATAGCCGGTCCAGCGCGCGGTTGGCGCGATCACCCCGTCTTCGGCTTGTGCCGCCGCAGCCAATGCCTGAGCGTTGCCATTTTTTTCTCTACGGGTCACAGCGATTTCACTCGCATCGCAAGAGAGGTCGACGCCTTGCGAGATATGCTCACAGACTGCCTTATGCGGTGTCTGGGCTCCTGAGGCGGGAGTGGACTTAAAGTGGCCGGGGGCTGCCAAGCCGGAATTCTAGGCAAGTTTTCGCCGCGAACCCAAAATCGATGAGCCAATGTTGCAACGCCTGCGAGCTTTTCTGACCAGCCGCCGCCTGCTGATTGCCCTGACCGTGCTGGTTGGGGTTCTCGGTGTTGGCTACCTGCTGTTCGCGAGCTTCGTTTTCGATCCGTTAGAGGACTCGCTCGAAGATACCGCCAGCATTGTGCCACGCGATGTCGAGTACTTTTTCCGCTGGCAGGACGCTGGCGCTAGTTTCGCTAACTTCCCCGAACCTGCGGTTTGGTCGGAGCTTAAGGCGACAGAGGTTTATGACGAGATCGAGGCTGGGGGAGGGTTGGATCTCTGGTCCGATCGAACGGGGCTAGGTGAATTGTTCGGCCAGGTTGGCGACATGACCGGTGTGGTTCCGGCCGGACTCAGCCTCAAGAACGACTTTCTGCGCGAAGTAGCCTTTACCGGCAAGGGTGAGCCCAGCTTGGGGGCCAACTTTGATGGCATGTTGATGCTACGTGTCAGCTTCAAGGTTAAGGCGGGCGTGGCCATGCTCAATTTCGGCTTTGTGCGCGATAAGTTGCCCGAGGACCTGGGCATTGTCAAAGAGGGTGACTATTACCGGTTGCCTGGGTTCTTCGAAGGAAATGATGCTTTTTTGACCCGCAGCCGTGACATCGTGTTGCTGGCAAGTAGTGCAGAGTGGCTCGACCAGGCCATGGACCTACAGCTCAAGGGTGGCGAAGATTCGTTGGCTTTCGCGTCGGTCTTTCACGACAACGTGACGGCCTTTCTTGGTGAAGCGGATCAGCCGGTCGAGGTTTTTATGCGCTGGGAGCGGCTGCGTGGCGCCATGCCAAGTTTCCCGCCGCAAGGGGGTGACTCAGGCTTTATTGCCAACGCATTCTCGGCCTTCTTTACGACCGACTTACTGCGCATTGCCTCTGGGTACTGGTTGCCGGGTAAGCGATTTCAAGTGCGCCTGTCTGGTGATGTCGATTCAAGTCGCGCGACCAGTGAGTTCCAGAAGAACTGGCTCGAGTCGTCTTCAGTATCAGTCAACCACATTCGCGATTTCGCCGGGGTTGTCCCTGCAGACAGCTTCTTCTTTTCTGGATTTGCCGGACGCACTGACGAGGTGCTGATCGAGATTGAGGGCGCACTTGATTCGGAGACGCGCCGTCTACTCGATGAGATTGCTACTGGAACTGGTCGTTACAACGGCATGGTCGACCTACTGAGGGCAGTTTCGGTGCACTTTCAGCCGGGTATTTTCATCGCAATGCGCCGTAACGATTACGCGGAGAAGGTGGGCGAGAACAAGATTGAGCATGACGACACGCCTGTTCCTGCGATTGCGATTCTGGCCCGTGCCACCGGAGGCAGCTCTTACGAGGATCTGCAGGCCATGATCGCGCGCGATATGCAGCGCCTCGTCGGCGGCGAAGTTCGACAGTGGAATCTTCCACTTGCCGGCGGCGCGAATGGCAAGTCGTTCAGCTCTCCCGCGATCCCGGGCACTGGTGAGATTATTCTGGCAGAGATCCCCGCGCTTAAGGCCGTCATGGTCTGTAATCATTGGGACTACGCAACCAATATTTCGCAACTGGCGATGACTTCAACTGCGGGTGACCGCAAAAAGGAGAAGCTGTCGAGTAGCGATTCATTCCGCTCGGCAATCGATTCGGTTGATGGAGGCGCCAGCCTTTTCGCCTGGCTTGAGCCCTCGGAAGCGCGTCCGTGGTTGGATTTGGTCGCCGAAGACTTTGCAGTGGCACGCTTTCGTGACGTCATGGACCAGAAGTACATCTCAGAGCGCCCGACGATCGAGCGCCGTCTTAAGCAAGAGATGTTTGGCGCGGAAGGTCGTTTGAATGGTAACCAGCAGCGTCAGCTCAACGATGCAGTCGACCAAGCCATGGAAGGGCTTGATATCGGAGAGCGTGCTCGTCAGGTGTCAGCGTTCCAGGCCGAGTTTCAGCAGGGCTTGCTGCCGCTGCAGTGGATGGATTGGGCAGCATTGATGCTCAAAGCTAATCGCAGAAAGGCATCGATCGTAATGGATGGCGCGCTCCAACTGGACTGACCCTATCCGGGCTGGATCCGCATTGACGGAGGCTGGATCGCCGCTAGAATCTTCGATCCATCCTGCCGGGATGGCGGAATTGGTAGACGCGCATGGTTGAGGGCCATGTTGAGGTAAAACTCAGTGCAGGTTCGACCCCTGTTCCCGGCACCAGATCACCGGGCCGTCCTTTGGGGCGGCCCGTTTTTTGTTCCGGGTTTTCTACCCGGTCGTTCTTCGGCCCCGACATCAAATGCCTAGCCCCAAGTTGAGCCTTCAGACCACGACCTTGTGGGATTACCCTTCACAGCACTATGGCAAGGGCGAACAGGGTAGTGCGGACTACCGTGGCGCGACGCCTTCTTGGGTGATTTGGAATCTACTTCAGCGTTACACCGGTGAGGATGATCGAGTTGTTGATCCGATGTGCGGTAGCGGTACTACCCTAGACGTATGCGCCGATACCGGGCGCGAGGGCATTGGGTTTGATCTTCAGCCTCACCACCCGCATGTGACCGAAAGTGATGCGCGTGATCTACCGTTGGAAGACGATTCGATCGACTTTTTCTTTTGCGATCCCCCCTACGGCCAGAACTTGAAGTATTCCGGTCGCAAAGAGTGCATCGGTGAGCTGGACGCACGTAGCCAAGCTTACTTCGATGCGATGAAGGAGGTTTTCGAGGAAGCATGGCGGGTACTCAAGCCTGGCAAGTGTGCCGCCTTTTACGTCTGCGATATTTGGACCCGCCAGATGATGGTGCCGCTCGGCACGCATTTCGTATTCATGCTCACCCAGATCTTTGAGATGGTGGACCACATTGCGGTGGTTCGCGGCAATAAAGATCTCGACAAGGGCAACTATCACAAGGCGGCAGAAGAGACGAACTTCTATCTGCGCGGGTTCAATCACTTAATTGTGGTGCGTAAGCCGGAGTGGGCCGCTGACGAAGGTGAGGCCGGCCGGCGCCCAAAGAGTAAGCGTGGACGCGCTGGTGGCGGCCCCAACAAGGGGCGCCGTGGCGGCAAGCCAAAGGGTGGGCGTGCAACGGATTTTGTCGAGCCGGAGCGCGCGCGCCGCAAGCCGCGGCCGGGCGGCAAGCGGCCGGGTGGTCGCCGTGGTGGCGGGCGAGGTAGGGGGTAATAGATTTACTATTGCGCGGCAAAAAGTCGTGAGTATATTGAGACAATGTCGCAATAAAGAGATGCCGCACACGCTTTCCGACATGCCCGACGAGCTGGTCACGACCCTCCTCGCCGCGAATTTTGACGCTGCTTCGCTCGCGAATCGGCTTGCGGATCATGGCGTGCGCGTAAGTGCAGAATCTCCGCATCTGTTCTCTTATGCACAGAAGCTGCTGCGCACTGAGCCTCAGTTAGCGAGTTCAATAAGCGCCTTCCTTGACCGCATGCATGCTGAGCGGATCACCGAGGTGCATTCTTCCGAACTAGATCTCTTGAGAGCTTGGGCCGTCTGTGCCGATTGGCGACGATGCCGCGACTTTGGTGGGGTGTTCTGGGCCTTCGCTCGCGACCCGCGGCCCGGAGTCCGCGTTTCGACGCGTCTACTTGTACAGCGCCTGTTGCAACACGCGTTACGTCCGGCCTGTCGCGGCTAGAATTCGTTGCATGCAGTTGCCAGCCGAAGGTTTTATAGACGTTCACGTGCACATCCAGCCGTGGGAACAGCTGAAGCCTGAAGTTCGGGCCAAGATGGTGCAGGGCCGACCAGACTTAGAGCTGATTTCGACCTTCCAGGGCGATCCAAATGCCTTTGCCGACTATCTAGATGAAATGGGGGTGTCACGCTGCGGATTGGTGAACTATCCGGCGCCACGAATCATGGGCTTCGATCAGTCGACCAATGACTTCGTCGCACAGTATCGCGATCAGCGGCCCGATAAGTTCCTGGCGTGGGGCGGTATGGATCCTGAGTGGGTGGACGATCCGCGTGGCGAAATGGAGCGTTTGCTCGATGACCTGCGTCTGGATGGCATTAAAGTCCACCCCCCGCATCAGGGCTTCAAAGCCAACGATTATTTAGAGAAGTTGCCGGAGCTAAGGGTGCTCTACGAGATTTGCGAGGAACGCGGTGTGCCGGTGATGGTGCACACAGGCACCTCGGTTTTTCCAGGAGCGCGCTCAAATCTTGGCAACCCGTTGGATTGTGACGATGTTGCCGTCGACTTTCCGGAACTGAAGCTAGTGATGGCGCACTGCGGCCGGCCCCTTTGGTACGACGAAGCCTTCTTTGTTTGTCGCCGTCATCCCAACGTGATGATGGACCTGTCCGGGATACCTCCTCAGCAGTTGGTACAGGTGCTACCGCGCCTTGAGTTGCTCAGTGACAAGATTCTCTGGGGTACCGATTGGCCTAGCCCTGGGGTGAAGAATCTGCGCTCCAATGCCGAGGCCTTTGCTGATCTCGATGGCTTCAGCGACGAGTTCAAAACCAAAGTTCTGGTCGATAACCCAAACCGAATCTGGCCGGTGCTCTAGGGCTGCCGGGGAATGCGGGATTTAGGCGAGACTCTGTTCTAGGGCAACAGCGCTGACGCCCCAAGCAGGCCGGCGTCATTGGCTAGAATCGAGCGGTCAACGACGTAGTCGGCGTGACTGCGGCCGGCGCAACGCTCGACGACTTTGTCGATCAGTGGCCCGCGTACTAAGTCGACGATGGCGCCGGCGCCGCCGCCTAATACGAGTACGCGAAGATCGAGTAGGTGTACGACCTGAGCGAAGCCTTCGCCAAGCGCGCGGCCCGCTTCTTCAAAGACCGACATGGCGACGGTATCACCGGCGCGGGCGCGTTCGGCCAGATCGGGCAGGTGGATTTCGGGATCGCCCGTACGAGCACGCCCGCGGTCAGTCATGCGACTAGCTGAGGCGTAGACCTCGAGGCAACCCGGGTTTCCGCAGCCACAGGGCGGGATGTCCTCGGGTACGAAGGCTGAGGCCGCAGATAGATGGCCGTATTCACCCGCCATGCCGCCGACGCCTTCCCAGAGCTCCCCTCCAAGGATTAATCCGCCGCCGATTCCTGTGCCGATGGTGGCGAGCAGGAAGCTGTCGTATTCCTGGCCCTTGCCGTAGCGTGCTTCGGCGAGTGCGGCGACCGAAGCATCATTACCAAGTCGTACTTCTGCGCCGGGGACTTCGGCCAGGCGCGGGCGCAGCGGCTGCCCATCTAAGAACCGCAGGTTCGGTGAATCCACCACGCCGGTAATTTCGGCGTCGAAGACACCTGGGACGCCTACGCCGAGAGTGAAGGGCTCGCCTTCGGGTACGACTTTTTCCACTAGCCGCGCTAATACATCGATCATCTGATCGAAGTCGTGCGGGGTGTCATCTGAGGCCCGAACGATCACCTTGCCACCGGCGACGCGGCCTACTTTCAGGCGCGTGCCCCCGATGTCGATTCCGACGCGGTGCATCATCGTCGGGATGATACATCCGCGCGCGCCCCTAGTAGTCGAGCCGGTCGACCCACTCGACCGGAAAGGGGATCATCAGCTGCGCAGATTGGCCATAGACAGGCTGTATTAGGTCATAGGCATCCACGAACTGCACACGATTCATTTGGTTCGCCAGCTCTAGGATCGTGCCGGTGGCGACCGCGCAAATCTTGGCCATGTCGTCGTAGTGGATTAGGTCCGGAGTGTCGCGTGGAGTGTGGTAGTCGTCGTGCTCTTCAGTGTTGAAGAAAACAATCGGGATGCCCGAGTAGTAGAACCCAACCTGGTCGCTGCGGTCGAAGAATTCTTCGTTATCGAAGCGGAGGCGAAGTCCGACGCTCTTACCTTGCGTGCGAACTAGGTTGGCGAGTCCTTTGCCCGATTTTGTGCCGACGACGTAGACCGAGTTTTCGGCGGATCGTCCGACCATGTCCATGTTGACCATGCCGACAATTTTCTCTGGATCAACGAAGCCGCCCGCCAGGAATTGGTAAGAGCCGATTAGGCCAAGCTCTTCTCCTGAGAATGCGACGAAGATAATGCTGCGTTTTGGCTTCTTCTCAATTGGCAGTGAGCTAATTGCGTCGAGCATCGCTAGAAGGCTTACCGTGCCCGAGCCGTTGTCGTCGGCCCCGTTCCAAATTTCACCACTTTCGTTGAAGCCTACGTGGTCGTAATGTGCGCCCACCAAAACATACTCCTGAGCGAGTTTGGGATCGCTGCCCGGCATCACGCCGATGTAGTTGCGTCCCACGATATTGACGGGCTTGGTTTTGACGTGGACCGACACCCCTTCGAGCGGCAGGACAAAAGAGTTTGGCTCCATTGAGCCAGCATTATTTTCAACCCACTCCACCGTTTCCGTGCCAATCTTGCGCAGCAGCGCGCGCATCACGCGCGGCGAGACATAGCCCATTGGGATCTCGGCACCAAGCGGAACACTGTTTTGCATGATGGTGAACATTTGACCAACCGCGTCTTCGGTTGAAAAGTTGGTAGCGGCCAGTTCATCAGCTGGCATCATCGAGGCGATTGCTGGACCATTCAGCATTTCCCACATTTGTGAATGGGCAGGCCAAAAGGGGGCTCCCACAGCGCGCGCCTTCTGCATTGGATCTGGCGGAGTGGCGGCCAGCACAGCGATGGCGCCGCGCTCGGCGCAGGCTTGCACCTTCTTTGCCAACGTTGACTGCGGCAGCATGCGCCGACCTTCCCAAATATGATCGCTGTCGCTAGCACCTGGTTCCCAGCGGAACAGTACTGCGATTTTTCCTTCCAGATCGACGCCGTCAAAATCGCTGTAGCCGCGTTCGGGCGCGTGGATGCCCCAGCCGACAAAGACCGCTTCGCCCGATACGCTGCCGTTTGGCGAGGTCGGGTGAGGTAAGAAGTCTGCTCCAGCGTCGAGCCGCTTATCTCCAACCATTACATAGGTGCCTTGCGCATCGAGGTGCACGGGCTCGGAGGGGAATTCCTGATACCAGGAATCACCCATCTTTTGAAGGCCTGCACGCAGGAAGCGGCTGCGAATCCATTCGCCGGCGACTCGTGCGCCCATTTCGCCAGTGCGCCTTCCAAGCATTTCGTCCGCAGCAAGAAAGTGGAGGTCTGCGCTCAGCGTATCGGAGCTGAGTGCAGGGTGTTCGGCCCAGTTCTGCGCAGGCGCGCCTTGAGTAGCAAGGAAGAGAAAAGCGGCGGATAGCATGTTGCTGAAGGGGTAGACGATTTAGAGTTGGCCGCCAGCGGCGACGTAAAGCTTGAGGGCTTCTGGCATGACCTTATTCAGGCGCTTGATGCGCGTCTTTGAAGAGGGATGAGTGGAAAGCCATTCGGGCGGCGAGGTGCCACCAGCGGTCGCCATGCGTTCCCATAGGCCGATAGCTTTACGAGGGTCGTAACCGGCTGACGCAGACAGCATTAGCCCGATTTCATCAGCCTCTGATTCGTGATCGCGCGAGAAGGGAAGCATGATGCCGATAGTGCTACCGACTCCCATGGCGCCAAGGATCGAGTTTCTCTCTTTCTTAGGGCGATCCTTGAGAGCGATTGTCGCACCTGCCATGGCAATGCCGATTGCGGTGTTCTGACTCATGCGCTCGCCGCCGTGGCGAAGGATGGCGTGTGCGACCTCATGTCCCATAACCACGGCTAACGAATCTTCATCCTGTGTGACCGGCAGTAGCCCGGTGTAGACCGCGCACTTGCCGCCTGGCAGCGCCCAGGCATTGACCATCTTCGGCCCATCGATCAACTTGAATTCCCAGTCAAAGCGGGAGGCATACTTCGGGTAATGTTCAACGGCGGCCTGGGCGACTCGGTTACCGATACGCTCCACCATGCGGGCCTTGCTGCCGCTGGCAATGACCCGTTCTCCAGCCAGCATTTGGTCATAGGCCTCGGTTCCCATCGATATTTCAGATTCGATGGAATAGAAATTCAGCTGGCGACGGCCGGTTCCTTCAACGGTCTGGCAGGAGGGAAGGGCGAGTATCAGAGCTGGGAAGATTGGCAGCGCACACTTCATTTCTCGAGATTCTTACGAGTGAGGCACTATCGTATGACTGCCTTCCCGCGCAGAAACCTGATGGAACGCAAGAATCCGACCTTGTTGCTGGTATTGGACGGCTGGGGCCACGCGGCTTCCAGTGACGCTAACGCGATTACTCACGCGCCAGCAAATCACTTTCTTGAGTGGTGGGAGACCTGTCCCAAGGCCCTGCTTTCGGCCAGTGGCCGCGAGGTAGGCCTTCCGTTGGGATTAATGGGGAATTCCGAGGTTGGCCATACCAATCTTGGAGCTGGGCGAGTTGTCTATCAGACGATCACGCGCATCGATCAGGCGATTGGTGACGGTAGCTTTCAACGCAATGCGGCCCTGCGCGGTGCGGTCGATCACGCGCTTGAGAAAGGCTCGCGGCTACACCTGTTCGGGTTGATCGGCGACGGTGGGGTGCACGCCAGCTCTGGACATTACCGGGAGTTGCTTGAACTGGCTATTTCAATGGGCCTCTCTGGTGAGCGCATTGTCTTTCACGCCTTATTAGATGGTCGGGATACTCCGCCGACTTCGGCTGAGGGGTTCCTAGCCGAATTGATGAACATGTTGGAGCCGATTGGCGCTCAGGTTGGCACGGTTTGTGGTCGCTACTTCGGCATGGACCGCGATGCGCGTTGGGAGCGCACCATTCAGTTCTGGGATGCGTTGGCGCACGGCAAAGGCCAGCGGGAGGCCCCCGATGCGATGAGCGCCTACAAGATGGCGCGGGAGCGGGGGGAGACCGATGAGTTTGTGCAAGCGACCGTGATAGGTGACCCTGGAGAGCGGTCGGTTCGTGACGGTGATGCGGTGCTGAGCTTTAACTTTCGCGCAGATCGCGTACGCCAGATTACGGATGCTTTCCTAACCCCTAGCTTCAACGACTTTGAGCGTGGAGCTGTGCCAAGGGTGCACTACGTCACTATGACGCAGTATCGGAAAGACTTTGCTTGTCCGATCGCTTATCCGCCGGAGCAACTGCATTCACTATTCGGAGAGTTGGTATCGGCACGAGGGCTACGCCAGTTCCGTTGCGCGGAGACGGAGAAGTATGCTCATGTCACTTTCTTCTTCAACGGTGGACATGAAGATGTTTATCAGGGGGAGGAGCGTCTACTGATCCCTTCGCCCAAGGTCGCGACCTATGATCTTCAGCCAGAGATGTCGGCAAATCTGGTCACTGACGCGGTAGTTGATCGGCTTAGAAAGGGTGAAGACGATTTATATGTCATCAATTTTGCCAACGCTGACATGGTGGGGCATACCGGGATCATTCCTGCAGCTGAAGCCGCGGTAAGAGCGGTTGATGCCTGCCTATGGCGCATCGTTACCGAGGCAATGAAGCAGGGTGGCACAGTCGCGATCACTGCCGATCACGGCAATAGTGAGATGATGGTCGATCCAGTGACAGGCGACCCTCATACAGCTCATACGATCAACCCGGTCCCCTTTGTGCTTGTCGGAGAGCGCTTCCAGGGTGCCCGCCTCAGGAAAATGGGAACTCTTGCCGATGTTGCGCCTACCCTGATGGAAGCGATGGGCATCGAACAGCCTTCCGTCATGGATGGCCGCTCCCTGTTTCACGCTTAGTTCATCATGGTGCGCTTGATACTCAGCTTTATTCTTACTGCTGCTCTGACTGGTTCAGCCGCGGCGCAATCCACTTGGTACGTCGACCCGACTTCTGGAAATAATGGGAATACCGGAAGTTCTCCCGGAGATGCATTCCTGTCGATAACGCATGCTCTCGGCAGTAATCCTCTGTTAGCTAGCGGCGACACCATTGTGTTAAATGGCGGCGTGTACAACTCTGCTGACGGATTAGATGCTTCGGGAAACCAGAGTGAGGTGTTCCCGCTGGAGCTTCCAAATGGGGTTTCATTGGTGTCGGGCGACCTTTTCAGTGATCCAGTTATCGATGGCGAGAATGTCGGAGTTAACGCAGGTGCGCTCATCGACGTTGCCGAAAGTATCGATTCTGTTACCGAGGTGCGCGGGATCACCTTTGAGAATTGCATTTCTCCCTTCGTTTCTGCGACCGTTAACTCCATTCGCGGGCTATTGGTCGATAGCTGTATTTTTCGTGGCTACGACGGGGCGGGCATCTTATTGCAGCTGAGC
>JAKVCF010000030.1 GCA_022447335.1 Planctomycetota bacterium
TTCTTGCCCCATTTCGGCTTAGTCCGCAAAATCTCGACAGCTTCCGCGGTGAACTCCGGAGCCGCAATCACTTCAACAAAGTGGCCGGGGCCGGCAAGGTACTCGGCACAGGGGGCGTCAAAGGTCCCGTTAACAGCAATGACCGAGCCAAATGCTGACAGTGGGTCGCCGTCCCAACCCTTCCGCAACGCCTCTTCCGCCGTTGCGCCGAGCGCGGCGCCACAGGGGTTAGTGTGCTTCACCACCACGGCCGACGGCGAAGGCAGGTCGTTGACGGCCGTTACCGCGCCATCAAGGTCCAGCCAGTTGTTGTACGAAAGCTCCTTGCCGCCCTCCAGCACTTCGGCGCCCCCCAAGCCCTGACCATCGAGATCGGGGTAGAAGCCCGCCGCTTGGTGTGGATTCTCGCCATAGCGCAGTGAGGCGCCCTCCCCGCCCTGGAACCATCGCGCGATTGCTGTGTCATATGCCCCGGTGCGCTGGAAAGTTTTGCGCGCGAGCTCCACGCGAAGCTCCAGGGTCGTGCCCCCCTGCGACACCTCTTCCGCGACACGCGTGTAGTCACGCGGATCGCATACCACCGCCACGCCCGCATAGTTCTTCGCGGCGGAGCGCAGCATGCTCGGACCACCGATATCGATCTTTTCGATGATCTCGCTATCACTTCTGCCCGCTTCTACCGTCTCCTCAAAAGGGTAAAGATTAACGCAAACCAAATCGATCGGACCAATCCCATGCTCTTCCATGGAAGCCAGGTGCGCCACATCATCGCGTCGCGCTAGAAGCCCCCCGTGAATCATCGGATGTAATGTCTTTACTCGCCCGTCCATCATCTCGGGAAACCCTGTGTAGTCCGCCACCTCAGTCACGGGCAAGCCTGCATCCACAATGGCTCGCATTGTGCCGCCGGTCGACAACAACTCGGCCCCCTGCTCATGCAGGGCGCGGGCAAGGTCCACTATTCCATCCTTATAAAACACGGACAGTAAGGCGCGGCGTACGGGGGTGCGTTCAGTCATGGTCACTGGCAGGGCTTCAGAGAGAGTTGTCGACATTAGGATGCTTTCGATCGAAGGTATTCCTCGATGAAGGCATCTATGTCTCCGTCGAGTACAGATTGGGTGTTCCCCACTTCATGGTTAGTGCGATGATCTTTCACCATCTGGTAGGGGTGTAACACATACGACCGGATCTGTGAGCCCCAGGCGATTTCACCCTTCTGGCCATACATCTGCTTCAGGTCGTCGTCGCGCTCGCGCTCTCGCAACTCAAAAAGCTTCGCCATAAGCATGCGAAGCGCGGTCGCACGATTCTTGTGTTGGCTTCGCTCGTTTTGGCATTGAACCACAATCCCCGTGGGATCGTGCGTCATGCGGACGGCAGAGTCTGTCTTGTTGACGTGTTGCCCCCCCGCGCCACCAGCCCGGTAGGTGTCCACGCGCACATCGTTCATGTCGACTTCAATCGGAACGTCTTCATCGAACTCGGGCATTACTTCAACTGCCGCAAATGAGGTGTGGCGACGCGCCTGTGCGTCATAAGGAGAAATGCGCACCAGCCGGTGTACCCCGCGCTCAGCTTTTAGGTAGCCATAAGCGTGTGGGCCCTTAACAACGTAGGTCACATGGCGAATGCCCCCCTCATCCGACTCGGTCATCTCCACTTGTTCAATCACAAACTGGCGACGCTCTGCCCAGCGCAGATACATGCGCTGTAACATTTCTGCAAAGTCGGCTGCATCATTCCCACCAGCCCCCGCCTGAATTGTGAGAAAGGCGTTCCGGTGATCATTTTCGCCGCCCAGCATGACCTGAAACTCGAGAGCTTCGAGCCTCTTTTCCGATTCGGCCAGCGCGTCCTTGAGGTCGGCCTCCACCTCGTCCTCCCCAACCTCTTCACCAAGCTCGATCAGGGTGCGAATGTCGTCAAGGGCTTCGCTCGCTTCATCGATAGGGTCTACAACCGCCTTGGCCAGTTTGACTTTACCTATAACCTCCTGCGCCGCCTCCTGGTCGTCCCAGAAGCTGGTGGCGGTCATTTCGACTTCGAGTCTTTCCTTTTCCTTCAGCCGCTCGGCGTAGTCAAAGCCGGCCTCCAATCTGCTGAAGGCGGCGTTCGATCTCGGTAACTCGGTCGAGGTAAGGCTTCATCTTTCGGGGGGGGCTGGAACCGGGGGCTTAAGCGCCCGCCGCATCTAACGTGTCTTTCAACTCGTGGTAAAGGGCCGTGTTGCAAGCGAGCGTCAGCGGCAATAGTCCTTCGCGGCTCTCTTTTAAATAGTCTTCGCGACGATCGTATTCATCTATCGCGTCAAGAGTCTTTAGGTTGTCAAGCCGGTCGGCACTACGAATAATCTGTGCGTCGCGCCCCTCCCAACGAAGGGCCTCGAAGTGCGCCATGTTCCGCTCGTGCTTACTCTGCCCCTCGCGTGGATCTTGTAGGGTGAGGGCGCGCACGAAGTCGCCCACTTTCCCACCAAAGGTTGTGTTGATATCGGCGAGCTGAGTATCAGTGTCTTCAAGTAGGTCGTGAAGCAGGGCGCCACATAACACATTAGGGTCCGCCTGATCGGCTATTTCATTTAGGATGACCGCCACCCGCAAAGGATGACAACGAAAGTCCGTGTTATCGAGGCGGCGCTGGCCGCCGTGACGACTCATGACCCACTCCACCGCAGTGTGAACCGGCGGCCAATGGCCAGCCCCCACACTCTCAAGTAGGCGGCCCGCTAAGGCCTCCGCGTCGAGAAAACGAATGTCTTCGTAGTCGGTCATAGTTCTTGGGCCGCCTTATGGGCAAGTGTGACCCGTATTGTCAGTCGCCGCCCGGCTGGTCGTGATGGGTCGCGGTTCCATCTGACCGCCCCTCAATAACGTGGTGGCAAAGACCAAGGAAAATGCCCACCTCGACGACTCCGGGGGTTTCTGAGAGCTGTTGGTGTAACCCCTCCGGGTCCTGGATACCGGACTCAAACTTACAGTCCAACACCCAGTTGCCATTATCTGTCACAAAAGCCTCGCCACTTTCAAGTGTGCGTAGATAGGGATGACAGCCCAGCGCCTCGACCTTGGCCTGTGTGGCCTTCGCGCCAAAAGACACTATTTCAACCGGCAAGAGAAACGTAGTTCCGAGTCTCTCAACTCGCTTACCCTCGCCGACGATTATCACTATGCGCGCACCACAGCCCGCGACGATCTTTTCTCGCAACAGGGCGCCGCCGCCGCCCTTGATTAGGCGAAAGGCGCCGTCCACCTCATCTGCTCCATCGATCACCAAGTCCAGCTCCGGAAGCTCTTCTAGTGTGGTAATCGGAATACCTAGCGCGACCGCACGGTCAGCGGTGTCTTCGGAAGTCGGGACACCTATAACCTCCAGCCCGTCTGCACGTACCCGCTCTGCGAGAGCCTCGAGAAAGAAGGTTACTGTCGAACCCGTGCCCAATCCGAGGCGCATTCCACTCTCGACCAGGGCCGCCGCCGCCACGCCGGCGGCTTGCTTAGCGGAGGTCCCCGTGCTCATGGCGCAAAGTATCGCTTCGGCAAGCTTCGCCGTCCACGGAAACCCGGTCGTGACCTTGGCGGATCTCCGCGGGGGACTTAAAGTATGCGCCCGCTTGTTGAAATGCAGTCTCAACAGTGTCGGGCGCCCTTTCTGTGACCCCGCCTCGCGAACCGATCAGTCTCGCCGACCTCCCTCGAGTCGGCCTCGCGCGCGTGGTTTCGGTAAAGGGTGGCGATGCCACCTCCCAGCGCCTGCGCGAGCTTGGTTTTACGCCTGGCACTGAGGTCGACTTCGTACGCCGCGCGCCCCTTGCTGGGCCGTTGGTCGTACAACTACGTGGCTACCAGTTGGCTCTGCGACCAGCCGAAGCTTGTCGGGTGCTGATCGAAACGCCAACCGGGGGTCAGCCGTGAGCGAGGGGCCCTCCCCCAACATTGCGCTGGTCGGTAGCCCCAACTCTGGCAAGACCACACTCTTCAATGCGCTCACGGGGCTGCGCGCAAAAACCGGCAACTACCCTGGGGTCACTGTTGACCGCCGCGAGGGCGTTTTCCGAGAGGGCCCCCACCAAGTAAGGCTGGTAGATCTACCCGGAACCTATTCACTACACGCAATCTCCGAGGACGAGGCGGTTTCGGTTCAGGTCCTTCGGGGCGAGCTCGAAGGGGTCGAGGCGCCGGACGCGATCGTGGTAGTTGCTGACGCAACCACCCTTGAACGCAGCCTCCCAATGATCGCTGAGGTTCTCCTCCTCGGCCGCCCCACACTCCTCGCACTCACAATGATCGACGAGCTTAAGGCGCGGGGGGGCGACATAGATCTTTTCGCATTGAAGCGCGAGTTGGGCGTACCGGTGATCGGCGTCGTTGGCAACCGCGGGCTGGGCGTCGCCGATCTGCGCGAACAGCTGCTCGATCCGGCTAGCTGGACCCCATCGCAGAATCTTCCGGGCGGGGACACCGAGGCCCGGTTTGCCTGGGCTGATGCCCTGCTCCAGCGGATCACTCGCCACCCGGTTAGTGAAAGTCGCCTGACGCGCCGCCTCGACGGCCTCTTGTTGCATCCGATATTTGGTGGGTTGATTTTTTTAGCGTTCGTCACGTTCTTTTTCCAAGCAATCTTCACTTGGGCAGGGCCCGCGATGGATGCTTTTGCTGGCGCGCTTGACCAGGCCGCCGACTGGACTCTTGTCACGCTACCGGAAAGCTGGGCAACTGACTTACTTGCCGACGGAGTCATACGCGGCGTGGGCTCCGTCGTCGTCTTCGTCCCACAAATAGCCCTACTTTTTGCGCTAATCCTTTTCTTTGAGGCATGTGGCTACATGGCGCGGGCGGCTTTTGTTGTCGACCGCATCATGGGTTGGGTTGGACTTGAGGGGCGCTGTTTTGTCGCATTGTTATCGAGTTATGCCTGCGCGCTACCTGGCGTGATGGCCACGCGTACGATTCCTTCGCCAAAAGATCGGTTGGCCACAATTCTCGTGGCGCCCCTTGCAACCTGCTCCGCGCGCCTGCCGGTGTACGCGCTGCTTATCTCCGCATTTGTTCCGGCAGCACCTGTCTTTGGCCCAATCACCATGCAAGGCCTAACCCTGATGGGGCTTTATTTACTTGGTGCGGTAAGCGCCATTCTCTTTGCCGCCATCTTCAAGCGCGGCATGCTGCGCGGCGCAAGCTTACCTTTCTATATGGAGCTGCCGCCCTATCGATTCCCCAGCTTCAGCAGCCTGGGCTTGCAGGTCTGGCGACGCGTACAGATATTTTTAGCCAAGGCCGGCCGCGTAATCCTCGTTGGCTCAATCGCGCTCTGGTTCCTATTGAACTTCCCCACAGTAGAGCCGCCGGAGGGGGCGACCGAAGCGGGGGCCGCACAGTTTCAGATTGAGAACTCGCTAGCGGCCGACATGGGAAGGGCGCTTGAGCCAGTCTTCGGGCCGCTGGGCTACGATTGGCGAATTAACATTGGGTTGATTGGATCCTTTGCCGCGCGCGAGCTGATGGTCTCAACCATGGCACAGGTCTATGCCTATGAGGGCGGCGAAGAAGAGGTGGAGGGCTTTGCCGACCTTCTAACGCGCGCCGATCCGGCAACTGGCGAGCCGCTGATGTCGGCCGCCGCCGGCTTCTCGCTCATGGTTTTCTTCGTTTACGCCATGTTGTGCGTTTCAACTATTGCCGTAGTAAGGCGTGAGACCGCAAGCTGGAGGTGGCCGCTCTTCCAATTTGGTTACATGACTGCGGTGGCCTGGGTCGGGGCCTTTGTGACCTACCAGATCGCCAGCTAATTTGGGGGCTGCGCATTTCATCACGTGCGGCGCGATGCCCGTTGATTAGGATGAAAGGCGGGGTCTCCCGATAAGGTGGGGACGAGCTCGAACGTGCGTACCACCCCTCTAGCCCTTCTGCTTTTTGCTTCCTGCGCCACATCCGCGCCGGAACATTCGGTTGAGACCCCGCTAGGCGTAGCCTATGCCGACGACCCCGAGCAGGCGGGGCGCCTGGCCGAGCTCTGGACACCAATGGCGCGCTCAATCGAGCGCATGCTTCCGGCCTCGAAAGAGGGGGAGCGCCTCGATGTCTGGCTCATGCGGGCTGAAGATATCCCCGACCCCTTTGATATCGGCCACCCAATGGGGGGTATCACTTACAGCGTTAATGGGGACGCCTGGCTGATTCAGGTTCCAAACTCACACAAATTAGAATGGATTCTTGCTCACGAGCTGACGCACGCGATTCTCGGACCAAAGTGGGAAACGTTGGGCGGCGCGCTGGAAGAGGGGCTGTGTGAATACGTTGCGGCACAGCACGCGCCGGGATTGTTACCTGTGCGCCGCCTTCAAGTTTATATGGGGGCGGCCGCACTCTTTGGTTACGACGAGGCCGGCATCTTTTTCTCGCAGTGCCGCCGCGATGATGCGGGAAACATCGAGGTCCGTTGGATAGGCGAAAAGGGGCGGGTGCCAAAAAGCCTTTGGACCATAGAAGACCTACGCTTTTACCTCGAGCAGCGCAGCATCGCACCTTTCCCGGAACAGCGCGCGGGCCTACAGCGCATCGGCACCTTTCTTGTTTTTCTTATCGCTGAACGAGGTGGCCTGGAGAGCCTTCTCCGCCTCTGCGAGCGCGCCACAGAAGAGGGTCGGGACGACGTGCCCTTCGCCTGGGCCATGGAGGCCGCCGGGTTCGAACTTGGTTCGGGGGCGCCCGGTGCGCTTGAAGAGCAGCTAGTGCGCTCGATCGTTGCCCCACTAAGCCGTGGCGCGCTCTTCGAACTCGTGATCGAAGACGGCAGCGCCCTTGGCCGGTACATTGCCTTGGAATACGCTGAACATTTCAAAGAGTTCGATGGGGAACATTTCGTTAAGTTCTCAAATGGCACCCTGCGCTCCATAGAGGGCGTCAACCTTCCTATTTTCGATCTGTCGCAAGACTTGCGCGACGCCACCCGGGCCCATTGGCCCGTGCGTGAACACACGGCCCCAATTATCGAGGTGCCCCGCGCCTTTCGGCGCTGATCATCCCCGCCACTCTCCCATTAAATATCGAGCTGATCTACTTCGTGGGCGTGCTCTTCGATGTAATTGCGACGCGGCTCGGTTTCGTCTCCCATCAACATCGAGAAAATCTGGTCGGCCGCAAAGGCGTCTTCAAGCACGATGCGCTTAAGTAGGCGCGTTTCTGGGTCCATCGTTGATTCCCAAAGCTGATCGGGATTCATTTCGCCCAATCCCTTATACCGCTGCACCTCTACCTGACTTTGGCCCGCCTCGCGAAGGGCGCCCATTAGGTTGCCGAGGCGGGTTACTGTGTTGTGATACTTACCACAATCGACGCGCACCCCTCCTCCCTGTCGGCGGTCTTCCATCGGCAGACCTAGTGCTAGCAGTTTTTGTAACGCCTCTTCGGCGTCATCGCGCTCATGGTATTCAAAAGACAGAAAATCTGCGGATTCGCGTGGCACATCGGAGCGCGCGCCATCCCAAATGCTCTTACTAGAGTCAACGGTGGCGAGAAACTGGTTTTGTTCCTCGGTGGCCCAAAAGTAGTGACGCTTTGCATCACTAGACCCACACAGCTCAACCACGAGCCCCGTCGGCAGCCCCCGGGAGTCGTCGCGCGCAGACAGGTATTCGGCGCCGCCGACGCCCCGGCGCTCGCCGCGGAATCGATTAAGTGACACCTGAAGTCCGTGCAACTTAACAAGGAGCTCTTGCAGGTCGGCGTCGCTCAGCTCGACCGTCTCCCCGCCAGGCTCACCCCCTTTTTCAAAGCTGACCTTCGCGCCACCCAGGCCGGTTGCAAATATCGCGCGGTTAAGTGAGTCGTCGTCGTGGATGTACTCAAACGCTTTCGCGCCCTTCCGTTGAATGCGGTACAGCGGTGGACAAGCGACGTAGACGCGCCCGGATTCGATTAACGGGCGCATTTGGCGGAACAAGAATGTGAGAATCAGCGTGCGGATGTGGGATCCGTCTACATCAGCATCTGTCATGATGATGATCTTTCCATACCGCGTTTTCTCGACTTCAAAGTCGTCCCCCACGCCGGCGCCGATTGCCTGAATCATGGTCTGTAGTTCTTGATTGGCCAGGATGCGGTTCGCTGTATTCTTCTCAACGTTTAAAATCTTTCCCTTCAGTGGAAGAATTGCCTGGAACCGACGATCGCGGCCCGTCTTGGCCGAACCTCCAGCTGAGTCGCCCTCGACAACATAGAGCTCGGTAATGTCCGTATCGCGCGACTGACAATCCGCGAGCTTTCCGGGCAACGAACCAGAAGAAAGCGCGCCCTTGCGTCGCACTAAATCCCGCTGTTTGCGCGCCGCCTCACGTGCATCACGAGCCAGTAAAGCCTTGCGGATAATTGAACGCGCCGCCTCCGGGTGTTCTTCAAGGTGCGTTCCAAAGCACTCGTTAACCACACTTTCTACGATCGAGGTCGCTTCACGTGAACCGAGCTTACCCTTAGTCTGGCCCTCAAACTGTGGGTCTGGGATCTTTAACGATATAACTGCGTAGAGCCCCGCCTTGTAATCATCTCCGCTCGGCGGGTCGCCCTTCTTCAGTAAGTCGGCATGCTTTAGATAATTGTTTAGTGAGCGCGTTAAGGCTGCTCGGAAACCAGAAAGGTGTGTGCCACCCTCTGCTGTGCGAATATTGTTTGCGAAGCTAAAAACGCCTTCGTGCCAGTCGTTGGTGTACTGCAAAGCAACTTCAACGTCATATTCTTTACCCTCGTATTCAACGGGCTTTTGAAAATGAACAATGTCGGTGATTAGCTCTTTTCCGTCAGTCAGGTCTCGGATATATGCCTTCAGGCCGTCTGGATAATGAAAGGTGTGTTCGTTGCCATCTTCGCGGTCGTCGCGCAACACAATCTTTAGGTCGGACGTCCCCATGAGGTACGCCATCTCCCGGAGACGGTTGTATACGGTTTCATAGTCGAACCCATCGTGCGAAAAGATTCCGCGGTCTGGGCGGAATGTCACAACCGTCCCCCGGAAATCAGTTTTACCTGTAACTTCAAGGGATTCGGTACATAGGCCGCGACTGAACCCAATCTCGTGCTTTTTTCCCTCTTTATGCACCTCTACCTTCGTCCATTCAGTCAGCGCGTTGACTACAGAAATGCCGACTCCGTGTAAGCCGCCCGATACAGCGTAAGCTTTACCATCGAACTTGCCGCCCGCATGTAGTTTTGTCATAACTAACTCAACCGCAGGTACGCCCTCTTCAGGGTGTATATCGACCGGGATGCCGCGGCCGTTGTCGCGGACTGTCGCCGACCCATCTTCGTTCAATGTAACTTCGACGGTGTCGCAATATCCGGCGAGGCCCTCGTCTATCGAGTTGTCGACTATCTCCCATAACAAATGGTGTAAGCCGTTAAAGGCCGTATCCCCGATGTACATTGCGGGGCGCTTGCGCACGCCTTCCAGGTCTTTTAGAAACTGAATGGCGCCGGAATCGTATTCTGTCTTCTTTTTATCTTTACTCATAGCACGAGGCGCAGCATCTACTGCGCGAGCAGGTAAGTACTGGAATTAGCTGCGTTTAAATTCAAGTTGGCGCACTATTACCTGCTGGCCTCGTGCGACTAGGTAATTATTCAGGAGGGACAAGAACTCAGTTTGGCGAAAACACTGCAACTCCTGCATCAGCGGAGCAGACTCAACGACCACTATTAGACGCCCATTACGGAAAGAGACCGCTCGGGTGCGCTGGCCGATTGTTTTTGGAACGACCTCAGACCAGGCAGTAAAAACTTCGCGGTGCTCTCCGCCACGGCTCCACCCCCTCTTTTGTAATAGACGAGATAGTACATCGCCCACACGGATGGCCTGTGAGTTGTGGCGGTGGGGTCGCGACTTTGCGGTCATAAATAATTCTCAAGTACGATCATCCGGTGGTGCTCAGCGGCATAACGACGTAGTGAAAACCATCCCCTAGTGTGAACTTAGCGGGGCGATTGCCGTCTTCCATTTGCAACTCGATCTGATCGGTATGAGAGGCCTTTAGCCCGTCTAAGAGAAAGGCTGGATTAAAGGCCGCGCTCAGGCCGTCGCCAACATAGTCCACCTCCAGTGCTGCGGACGCGCGGCCGCGACCCTCATGCTCACTCCTGACTTCCATGCGGTCAGGGGAAACTTCAAGGCGCACTACAGCGGCAGCATCGGTAGTTAGGTGACTAGCTAAGCGCAGCTTCTTCGCCAAAGACTCGCGGTGCGCGCGGACGGAGTGCTTACCGTCCTTTGGAATAACATTGTCATAGTTTGGATACTCGCGATCGAGTACACGCCCGAAGCTTTCAAGATTACCCACCCTAAAGCCAACTAAGTTGCCAAGAAAGTGGATAGCCATTTCCTCCCCATCTTCATCTTGGCCGTAGCGTAGAATTTGATCGAGCACTTTTGGTAGCAGCACCGAACGATGGCGATCCGCCTTATGACTGATTGCTGGGCGATGAATACAGGCCAAGCGCCGACCATCAGTGCCAACCAAAGTCACAGTGTCATCACGCAATTCAAGTAACACGCCTTCAGTTGCAAAGCGGTTGTCCTGTACACGCGAGGTCGCAAAGCGCGTCGCGCCAACCATCATTAAAAAATCATTCTTAGCAACGGTCAGGTCAGGACCCCCTTCGAGCATCGGTACTGCGGGGAATGCCTCTGGCGTGTTTGAAAGGTCCATGCCAGTTTCCATGGTGACCAGATCGCAAACGTCTTCGCCTGCCATTAACTCGCACTGGTCGCCGCCCTTGAGATTGACCGTAACGGTCTCAGCCTCAAGATCTTTAACGATGTCTACAAGCTCCCGCCCAGGAATTACAGCCCACCCAGGCTGATCGACCTGAACTTGTTGAACCCGATAACGAACAGCGATATCAAGGTCGCTAGCCATCAGGACAACTGAGTCGTTATGCGCTTCAATCAGAACTCCCCCCAAAACCGGGCGAGTTGGCTTACGGTCGATTGCCATTTCAACGCGCTGTAAGGCATCGCGGAAGGCAAGTCGGTCGATCAAGAACTTCATAAGGCTCAGGCTCCCTTATGGGAGGAAAGAATTAAACTCTTCACCTTCACAGTATAGGCACCGCAGGACTGTGGATAAAGGATGGGAACGACTCCATAAGCCATTGTTTTTAAAGGGTTTACTGTTTCCGAAATCGAGCTTGAGGTGGTGGAATCTTTGGGGAGTGGGTGGGGATGGTCGGGGGAGAACTTGTCACTTCTCCACAGGCGACAATTAGGTCGGGCCCGGGGTGTAGAAGGGGCGGTTTCTTCCCCAACGGTTCCCCAAAAATCCTCAGCCGGTCCCCAGACTTTCCACACTGAAAGAAAGAAGCCGCGCCCTCAAAAGAGAGGCGCGGCAAGCGTTCCGCGACGAGGTGGCGGAGCATTTTAATCACCCTGTTGAGCGGTGCGGCGAATGCGTCGTTCGAGGTCAGTAAGTAGGGCCGAAAATTCATGATCAACGCGCCGGCGCCGGTCAACCTTCTCAACCGAGTACAAGACAGTGCTGTGATCGCGACCCCCGAAGTAGCCGCCAATTTCTTCTAGAGACATCTCGGTAAGCTTGCGCGCATGGTACATCGCAACTTGGCGCGGCTGCACGATGGATTGTGCGCGGCGCTTAGACTGCAGATCTGCGACCTTGACCATAAATTGCGCAGTGACGATTCCGAGAATGTCATCCATCCGAATCGGCCGACTCTTTTGTTGCAGCTCACTTCCCATAGCTTGGCGCGCGAGCGGCACGTCGATAGCGCGATTAGTAAGCGCGGCCATGGCCTGTAGCCGAGTTAAGCAGCCCTCTAGTTCGCGCACATTATTCTCAACATGCTCAGCGATGAACTGAGCGACATCATCACGCAGCGCCAAGCCCTCTTCTAGTGCCTTGCTTCGCAAAATGGCAACGCGCGTTTCAAAGCAGGGTGGCTCAATCTCAGCAACTAGCCCCCATTTAAAACGACTCACGAGCCGTTCTTGCAAAGCTGGAATTTCGTGTGGCGGAGCATCACTGGACAGCACGATTTGCTTGCGCGCGTTGTGTAGGGCGTTAAACGTATGGAAAAATTCCTCCTGCGTGCGCGCCTTATTTGCAAGCATCTGCACATCATCAACGATCAGGACATCAGCGTTTCGGTATCGCGTACGGAAAGCGTCAATGTCCCCCTGCTGGAGCGCGCTAATAAAGTGATTAATAAACTCTTCGCACGAGAGATAAACAATCTGTAACTCAGAATTGCGATCGAGGAGATGGTGGCAAATCGCCTGCATTAGGTGTGTCTTGCCAAGACCAACCGACCCATGAAGAAACAGTGGGTTAAAGCTTGTGGCGGGGCGGTCTGCGACCCCGCGACACGCCGCGTGCGCAAAACGGTTGCAGGGGCCAACAACGAAGGAATCGAAGTGGTTCCCTGGATTCAGAATGGGGCGAGCCCTGTCGGCGCCATCCATAAAGTCGGATGGCGAAACTTGGGCTGGGACAGGGGGCGTCGCCTTAGCGGGAGCCGGCGGGGCGAGGGGTAGATCGTGCCGACCGAGAGGAATATCTGAATCAGGAAGAAGGTCGACCGCGATCTCATCGACGTCAAGGGCTCGGAGCAGGCTCGCATGTAGCTCCCGCTCGATCCGAGCTCGATGTAGAGCCGAGGGCGCGCCAATAGTCGCCCGGCGGCCACAAAGGCGGGTTAGGCGAGCGGGCCGCAGCCAACTATCCGTTTTGGAGGAGCCCAAAGCGGACTCAAGCTCGGCCAACACCTGTTCCCATAGCGCGGAAAGCTCTGGGGAGGGAGTAGATACAGACACGTGGGCTTAGGAGGGGGGCCTAAGTTGATTATGAGAAACGATTTACGGGTTCCTCATGAGGACGCGTCACTCTAGCGACGAATGCGCCCGGACCTGCAAAACTTTTTTGTGCCTTCACCTAAACAGTCGCTTTTCGCTGCTTAGCGATTTGCGACTTCGTAAACACGGCCGACCGTAGTAACTATGCGGCGGGCGGCTTCTCGACAAGTCTCATTAGGGAGGCCTGGCGGAAGGCTGATTCTGAGAGAAGCCCGCGCGAGTCCCTCTTCAACCCCCGCGGCGATCAGCACGGCTGAGGGTTCGGGCGACCCCGATGAGCAGGCCGACCCCGCCGAGATGGCGAGCCCCTCGGCATCGAGGGCCGGAAGCAGCATCCGCCCATCCAGGCCGGGGAAGCCAAGGTTTAGGGTGTTAGGAAGGCGCGGGCCATCGCTCGGGTGGTGGGAGGCTAGGTTGGGGAAGGCGGCAGAAAGATCGGCGAATAGCCGCTGTGTTTGTAGAAGCCAGGCCTTGGACTGGGCCCCCTGTTCTTGTGTCGCCAGCTCCAGCGCGGCCGCCAGCGCTGCGGCGAGCTCGGGGCTTTCGGTACCGGGGCGCCGGCCGGCTTGATGTCCCCCGCCAGTGATAGGCGCCTCGAATAACGTGTCTTCACGTAATACCCACGCGCCGATTCCGCGGGGCGCACCAAACTTATGTCCCGACAGCGCAAGTGAGTCGGCGCGCCCAAGCGCGTCATTCCAAGCCAACTTGCCAAAGCCCTGCGCGCCGTCGCAGAACCACAGCCCATCCTGCGGCAAGTGGTCGACGAGGAGTTCGACATCTTGCACCGCCCCCGTTTCATTGTTTGCCCACTGCATCGCAATCAGATCGAGTGGCTCTTGTAGGTGCTCTAGTAGCGCATCCGGATCGACCCGGCCATGCGCATCGACCGGAAGCAGCCGCAGCGTATGGCCTTCTTGTTGCAAAACGCGCAAGGGGCCGATTACCGCGGGGTGCTCTGCCAAAGAACTCAACAGGATCATGGGCCGGGCGAGCATGTGTGCGCGTGCGCGCACCATGCCGAGCAGGGCAAGGTTGCAGGCCTCCGTTGCGCCGCCGGTAAAAACTAGCTCACGCGGCGTGCAGCGCAGCTGTGCGGAAACGCGCTCGCGCGCGCGCTCCAGCTCACCTTGAGCGCGACGGCCCGCGCGATGTAAAGAGGCTGGATTTGCGGAGGCGCTGCGCACCGCGCGCGCCCAAGCATCAAGGGCGCCTTCTCGCGGGGGCAAGCCCGCGTTGGCATCGAGATAGATTTCGCTCATGCCCGCGCAGCAGCGCCGTCAGCTGGCGGCGCAACCACCCCCTCTGGGGCGGCCCAATTGAGCGGCGCCTGTAATCCCAAGCGCTCTCCCAGCTCACTTGCAACGGCACTGAAGTCGGCAGCGCCCGCTGAGGCCGCGTCATACTCAAAGATAGTCATGCCGTGGCTTGGCGCTTCAGCGAGGCGAACGTTAATGCGAATCAAGGTCGAAAAGACAACGTCGCCGAAGTGGCTGCGCAATTCTTGGACGACCTCGCGCGAAAGATTGCGCTGCTTTGAGTACATCCCAACCAGGATGCCGCGCAATTCTAGGCGTGGGTTAAGGCGACGCTGGACGCGCTCGAGCACATCCAAAAGTTGGGCCATACCTTGCAGCGCAAAGAATTCCGCCTGCACTGGGATGACCACGGCGTCGCTTGCGCACAATGCGTTCAGCGAGAGCAGCCCCAGGGTGGGGGGGCAATCGAGCAGGACCACATCGGGGGGCCCCTTAGTGCTAGCTAAGCGCTCAAGCGCATCGCGCAGCAGAGTTTCGCGCCCAATCTCGGACGCAAACTCCTGCTCCGCGCCGGTTAAATCGAGGTTGGTCGGCGCAATCGAAAGACCCTTCACGTTGGTTGGCTGTGCAACGTCAATGGCCGAATGATTGCCGCTCAGAAGCGTGTAAACCGAGGGGTCCCCCGGATCGGGCATGCGGTTAAAGGCGATCGACAGATGTGCCTGTGGGTCGAGGTCGATCAGGAGCACGCGCTGCCCTGCGCGCGCGAGAGCGGCGCCAAGGTTCATCACAGAAGTTGTCTTACCGACGCCGCCCTTTTGGTTGATGATCGAAATAACCTGCACAGAGTCAGGATAGCGATCAAGGTGCTGAAATCCCAGCGCCGATATTAACGATGTGTGGGGCTTGTTCAGCGGCACCGTGGAACACCGTTTTATGTTCCACGGCGGTGAGCGCGGGCTCGAGGTGGAAGAGTGCGATGGCGCAAACAAGGCCGATGTGGTCTTGCTGTGGGAGGCCGTGTGGACACAAGCCCTGAGCGAGCGCGTGAAGCCGGCTGCCGCGGATACCCTTCCGGTTGCGCTCGAAGCGCTCGCTAGCCCGACGAAACTCGGCTGCCGCCTTGCGCCCGGCCCGCCGGTAGCGGTTCCAGCTGCCGAGCATGCCCGGGGATTCGCGCAGAATGGCAGTATGGAGCGCGGCCAAGTTAGTTTCTAGTTCGACCCCCATGCGGTTACTAAGCCGGCGGACGTCGCCTACATCGCGTTGCGCCAACTCGTCTTTCAGCGCCGCTTCCCCGGCAAGCACGACCTCGATTGGGACCCCGAGTTCGCGCATCGCTTGGCGGTGGCGCGAGCTGACCAAAACGACTTCTGGAACCTCGCCCAAACAAACCTCCTCGGCCCCTGGCGGAAGATTGGCCGCAGCTAGCACCTCGATATGCGGCACCGCCGCGAAGAGATCCCGCCACAACTCAAGGCTGGCTTCGAGTGGTGTGTCGCCGGGGCGGGGCAAGAGTCGTTGTAATGCAGGCTCCGACTTGCTGGTGCCGGGCATACGATCGCGCGCCGCGACAAGCAGTGAGGAGCGCCCGTGTTCAGTTAGTACCCCCGACTCAGGGCCAGGCAAACGGCATGGGTTACCTTGGGCATCGAGCAACCAGAGGTCGAGATCTTCTGCGCTTGCGAGAGAGGGGTCGATCACGATCAGGCCGGCCCGGGCCTCCTGGGCCGACCGCGAAGCCACCCAAAGTGTGCGATGAAACTCGCGTAAGCGACCGCCGGCAAGGGCTGGCGGAATACGGACAGCCAGCGCCGCCGATCTCATGCGCCGGCGCGCTGAGCCTTGGTGAGCGCCTCCACCATTTCATCGATCGCTACCGCGGTGCGCTCTTGCCAGCGGCTTAGGCGCTGTAAGTCTTCGCGCTCGTGTGCCCACAATACGCCACGGCTTGAGTTGACGACGGCGCCGTGGCCGGCGGAATCGAAGGCGACTTCAAGGCCGCTGGCGCCCCCGCCCTGGAAACCAAAGCCCGGGAGTAGAAAAGGAACCCGGGGCATGAGGCTTCGAAAGTGTGCCAGTTCGTCCGGGCGAGTTGCGCCGACGACGGCGCCAACGTTTGACCAGTTTGCGTGTGGCACCAACTCACCCCACCGGACAACTTCTTTGGCTACGCGATCTGCCAATGGTGGGCTGCCATGATCCTGGAACAACCCCGCGCCCGGGTTTGACGTCTTAACTAATATGAACAACCCCGCCCCATGTTCAGCGGCAGCGCGCACAAAAGGCTCACACGCGTCTTCGCCTAAGTAGGGATTTACGGTCAGAGCGTCGCTAGCAGGGTAGACCTCGCCGGACAGAAAGGCCTGAGCGTATGCATTCGATGTTGAGCCGATGTCGCCGCGCTTTGCGTCCATTACCACCAAGATGTCACGCCGCTTTGCGTCTTCGACCGCTTGACCCAGCGCGGCAAAACCCGGCGCGCCGAGCGCCTCAAAAAAGGCGGCCTGAGGCTTAACCACGGCGACCTTGCCAACCAAGAGGTCTAACAATTCCCGATGGAAGTCTATTAAGGCTTGGGCCGCCGCCCCAGCGCCATCTTTGGCGTAAGACAAATACGGCTCCGGTAGGTGGTCTAGGCGCGGGTCCAGGCCGATCATGGCCGGGCTGCCGACACGATCGATGGCAGTGAAGAGGCGAGATGCGAAGTCGGAGGACATTTACTACAAGTCGAGGCGCAGGGCATCTTCAGCTTCAGGGGCCGCGCGGGCTGCCTTTTTGGCGAAGCGCTCGAGGGTTTCGGGGGAAAGGCTCGCCCGCTCGCCGTCGGGCATTAGTAAGCCACCAGATATCACGGTGCGGAGGGCTTCATCCACAGTGAGCGGCAGATCAATAATCGAATCTGCGGGCACCAAGATCGTGTAACCCGTTACGGGCATTGGTGAGCTTGGAATGAATATGGTGATGTACTCTTCTCCGACAGCTTTATTCAGGGTGCGTGAACTGCTGCCTGTAAGGAACCCGATCGAGTAAACCCCTTTGCGTGGATACTCCACAGCGACCACGCCGCGAAATTCAATTTTGCGCTCTTCGCCGAAGAAGAAGTCGCTGATCTGTTTAATGTGAGGGTAAATCGCGCTGACTACTGGCACGCGTGCCAGTAGTCGCTCTAGTAGACGATATAGCCGGCGCCCAATGAAGCCGGAAAACCAGATGCCGACCATAAAAATGATCAGCACGACCAGCACGATCGAGATGATCAACGAGACCGTGTGGGACAGTGGCGCGAGGCCCATAAGGCCAGCGGCCCAATCGACGCCGTCCATAATGTGACCAAGAACACGATCGGAAAGCTGTTGCCATAACCAGGTCAGCAGCGCCGCCGTGAGGGCAATCGGCAGCAGCAAAGCGATCCCGCGCAGAAAAGTGCGGGCAATCGGGTGTTCACGATGCAGGACCATACCGGGCCCCCTAAGGGCGCCAGATTATACCGGTTCACCTGGCAGTAGCCGGGTCAGCACACTGTCTAGCAATAGTGCGCCACGGGCGGTGGTGCGTAAATAATGCGCATCCCACTCAACCCAGCCGTCCTCGCGCATCGCCTGCCACTGATTAGCGAAGTGGTCGACTGGGTCAAGGCCTGTAGCAGCGCGCACGCGCGCCCTACTTACCCCCTCTCCCACCAAGCGCAGCCCCATCATCAGATGATCGAAAAGAGCCGTGTTTGCGTCGGGCCGCTCGCACTCTCCGACTGGGTCGATGCCGGACTCGACCGCGGCTTGATAGGCCTCGGGCCGCTCGATGTTCTTGCGTCGGGCGCCCCCGTGCCAACTGGCAGCGCCCGCGCCAACGCCAACGTAGTGGAGATTTCGCCAGGCGGCCAGGTTGTGTAGGCAGCGCTCGCCGGGGCGCGCAAAGTTAGAGGTTTCGTAGCGCTCGTAAACATGCTCAGCAAGAATTTTTCCAGTGCGCAGATAGAGCTCCTCGCAGAGATCGGAGTCTTCAGCTTTCCAGCGGCCAGCGTTGCGCAGCCGCGTAAGCGCCGTGCCGGGCTCATAACTAAGCTCATAGCAGGACACATGTCCCGGCTTCGAGGCAAGCACTGCGCGCAGGTCGGCCTCCCAAGACGCTGGGTCTTGGCCGGGGAAGGCGAAGATGAGGTCGGCGCTAAAGCGCGTAAAGAGCTCACGCGCGCGCGCGAGGGCCTCCAGAGCCCGCTCGCCGGAATGTACGCGGTCATAAGCCCTGAGAACCTCTGGGCGCAACGACTGAACGCCAAGTGAAACTCGATTCACGCCCCCTTGTGCGGCGGCCTGTGCGCGGGGCTCATCGAAAGACTCAGGGTTAGCTTCGATCGTGACCTCGTGAGCAGTAGAACGAAAGCCGGTGATACGGCTTAGCTCGACGAGTAGCTCGGCGAGCAGGTCCGCCGGCAAAAAGGTTGGCGTGCCCCCTCCGATAAAGACGGTTTGCGGATGCAGCGCTTCGGCGCGCAGCTCGGCTTCGCGCAGTAAGGCCCGCACATAGCGATCAAGCTCCTGCCCGGTCCATGCATAACTGTTGAAGTCGCAATAGCGGCACTTCGACACGCAGAACGGAAGATGGACGTAAAGGCTTACGCCATCGTCTCGCAATGGGTCTGGCTCAGGCGCCCTTGCGGCGTCGAGGCTCGGAGCGGTTGTCGAGCGGCTTCCTTTTCGGCTTAGATTGGATTTCACGAACACCCGCCCCGGGGAGGATGTCCTCTGCGGAGACCCCCTCGACTACGTAGGCGTGTAGTTTACGCAATGTCGCACGTTCCATCTGCCGTACGCGTTCGCGCGAGATGCTCAGCGCCTTAGCTATCTTCTCGAGCGTTGCTGGCCGATCCTCATCGAGGCCGTAGCGCATGCGTAGCACGGCGGCTTCGGTCGGGTCGATCAGAGATAGGATCTCATGCATGGTTTGCAGCGCATCGCTGCGTAGCACGATTTCATCCGGAGCCATCCTGTGCGCATTTCGATCATACTCCGCTTCAGCGCGATGCACGACGGCATCATCAGCGAGGTCAGCGACACCTTGGTTGGTGATGAGCGTTTGCTCAATTACGCGCCGGTTTTTCTGTGAAAGACCGAGGTGGCTGGCGATCTCATCAGCGCTAGGTTGGCGGCCTAAGTTCTGTCCAAGCGCGGTAGAGGCCCTCCCCCACTTGGTCAAAATTTCGATCATGTAAGAGGGGATGCGAACCGTCTTAACTGTATTGATTAAGCCGCGGCGGATGGTTTGCTGAATCCACCACGTGGCGTAGGTCGAAAATCGAAACCCAGCCTCGGGGTCGAACTTCACAATAGCTTTCATCAGTCCAATATTGCCTTCGGCAATAAGATCTTGGAGCGGCAGGCCGCGGTTGCGAAAGCGTTTGGCAACAGAGACGACTAGGCGCAAGTTTGCGCGGATCATGTGCTCACGAGCGGATTCGTCCCCCCGCTGAACACGCCGGCCGAGCTCGACTTCTTCCTGTGCGCTCAGCAGTGGGACTTCGTCAATCTCACGAAGGTAGGTCTCGAGGCAGCGGTCGGAGGACATAGATGGATGATTTATCAGGGGGCGTTGAACTTCACCTTGAAGCAGACTTCTTTCGGACGGAAGTGCCTCTCACCTGTACCCCTAGTTCCAGCTAGAGTTCCTTTATGGCGGATTCCCCCCCGACGCCGTGGGCCGAACGGCGCCCGAAGAAGCAGATGATTTCAGCGGACGAGTTTCGTGAAGAGCTTGGGCGGCGAGGAGAGGAGTTGGCTAGCTTGGCGAACGGACTGCTTGCGACTTCGCCCGAGGCCTGGACGCAGCGCCACTTGGTGCACCTCTACCGCAGCGCCACCGAGGTTCAGGCATTCCTAGATGCATACGGCGCGCGGCACAACAAGGAGTTCTTTCGCTCCCGCGAAGTCCTGGCGATCGTTCGCTGGCTTGCGGCTGGGCTGTCAAGCCTGGTCCACCTTTACGGACACCTTCCGGGGTACGAAGTTGCAAATGAGAGATGGGTGGCCGACACCCTTGCCCCACAGGTGCGCGACGCGGCACTTCGGCAGGGCGAAATTCTTCATAAATCATTGCAGGGACTTAAAAAAGAATGGTTTAGGGCGAAAGTTGG
>JAKVCF010000031.1 GCA_022447335.1 Planctomycetota bacterium
CCTGCCTTTTGAGCATCCTTGAGCGCTTCAACAGCTAGGTGCTCACCGCGATGGCGACTAGGGTGTGGGCTCCAGCCTTCGGAGGCTAGATGCAGTGATTCCAGGACTCCGTCCAGCTCCCGTGCGGCATGGAGAGCCGGCTGGACTAGGGCGCCATTAGCCGATTCGGCTTGCAGCAGCTGCAAGTAGCCAGAAAGGCTGGCAAGTGGGTCACGAACGCGCTCGACTAGGCCGTCGAGAAATTCCGCCGCGAAGGCGGGGGGCGATGTTTCTTTACCGATCAGCGTTGACTCCGTCGTTCCGATTATGGGTGGCAATGCTGAAGTTGCTGGCGGGGGATTGAGTGGGGCAGGCGGGGCGGCCTCGCCACTAGATACTCCTGAACCGCCGGCAGCCTGGCCAAGGACCTGACGCAGCGCTTGGGCGGTCCAGGGTGTGGGTAACGTGCGTAGGCCTGGGTGGGCGAGCACGGCTTCGGTGCCGAAGGAGCCGCGGCTGCCGGTAACGAGGAGGCAGGGAAGCTGTGGCCGCTCTTGTAGCCAAGCTCCGATCGCCTGAAGTTCGGAGGGTTCGAGTCGATCGCCAAATAGGACAAGACCGCTGGGTGGTTGGTGCCAGAGGTTGCCAAGCCAGTCGGTCAGCTCTCCGCGCTCGAGCGAGAAGCGCGTCGCTGGATGCCAGGAACGCAGTAGCGCCAGCAGATCCGTGTCGGGATCGCGGCCCAAGACGAGCAAACGGGTTTCCGATGAATCGCGGAACATCTCGAAAGGCCATCCTAACAGGCAAACGCAGCCAAGTCAGCGCTTGGTAGCAGGCTGTTTCAGGATGTCGCTCTCAGGTCCGCGCGAGGCCTGTCTGATGCAATAGCCAGGGCACGGCTTCTGCTAAATGTCCCGCGTAGAGGTCGGGGTCTTTGCCGAGCTCGGCTAGTTTCTGGCGCGCTTGTCGCCCTTTGCCAGTGCCGACTAGGACCGAGGGGATTTTCATTGCGGCGAAGGCTTGGAGATCGCGTACATCGTCGCCTACACCTACGCTGCGCGTCCAGTCGATCGGGAAGTCCTGGGCTGCGCGTTCCAGGAGGCCGGGAAGTGGCTTGCGACAGCGGCATCGCCGGCGTTGTGGCGGCACGCCAACGCTTGGGTGGTGCGGGCAGTGATAGAACCCGTCAATCCGTGCACCCAGAGCTTCTAAGCCGGCGTCGATCTTTTGCTGGATGGCGAGCAGATCGCCGTCATCGAGTAATCCTCGGGCAATGCCCGACTGGTTGGAGACCACAATTAGCTGCGCGCCGGCGCGGTGCAGGCTGGCCAACGCTTCGGCCACACCGGGCAGCAACTCGGCTTGCTCGGCCGAGGCAAGGTACGGCACTTCCCGGATCAGGGTGCCGTCCCTGTCAAGGAACACGGTCGGGCGAGCGGCCATCGGCGCTGGTAGGCTAGCTCGTCCGCGCGCCCAGGAAAAGGCGCGAGAAACTGCCCCGCCCGCCGCGGCATCCTTTCCAGCGATGAAAGCGCCTGGTTCGTCAGCTGCGCCCGAGACTCTAGCTCACCTTTTTCGCAGCCTCGGCAATCTCTATGCGCCGAGCGAGCGGCTGGTCTACGTAAACCGGGACATCGACTTCAACCACATCAAAGTGGTGGGATTTGATCTCGATTACACCTTGGCACGCTATTGTCAGGCTGAGCTCGAAGATCTGACGCTGACCGTGATCTTTGAGAAGCTCTATCAGGCGGGGTTTCCAGAAGGTTTTCAGCTCGACCGCGGCGAATCCGACTTTGCAATGCGTGGTCTTGTGGTAGATCGCCAGGAGGGCAACATCCTCAAGTTGGACCGGCATGGCTATGTGGGGCGTGGTTATCACGGTTTGCAGCCGCTCAATTCTCGTGAGCTAGGTAGGACCTATCCTGAGCAGCGCGTTGGAGTTGAGAAGGCGCGATTCTCGTCGGTGGATACTTTGTTTTCGTTGCCAGAAGTCAACCTCTTCGCCAAAGCGGTCGAACACTTCGATGCCAATATGGATGATTGGGGGGCGGGAGGGTTTACCGACTACGCTCAAGTTTGGGACATCATTCGAACTTGCACTAACGCTTCGCACCAGGACGATTCAATCAAGGCGTCGATTCGGGCCGATCCCTCTCGCTACATAGTGCGTGATCCGGATTTGCCGGCAATGCTGCATCGCTTACGCTCGCTGGGAAAGAAAATTTTCTTGCTGACTAATAGCGAACCGGAGTATGCCCAGGTCTTGTTGGAGTTGTTGTTGAATGAGGCTGGGCGTGGTTACACCGGTTGGGAAAGTTTCTTCGATTGGATAGTGGTTTCAGCTCGCAAGCCGAGCTTCTTTACCGGCAGCGACCCGTTCATTGATGTTGAATCAGGTAAGGCGACGCGGAGCCCCAAGCGCAATGTGGTCTATGCAGGCGGTAACCAGACGGATCTGCAGAAAGTACTGAAGTCCCACCCGGATCAGATTTTGTTTGTGGGAGACCACATTTATGACGACGTAGTTAAGTCGAAAAAGAATTTTGGCTGGAGGACGGCGCTGATAGTGGAAGAGCTCGAAACCGATATCACGACGAGGCGTAACTGGTCGGTCATGATCGAGGAGGTCGAAGCTCTTCGGGCATTGCGCCAAAAGCTTTCGCGTGAAGTGGCTCGCATGAAGTTTGGCCTAAACGCCATGGATCGTTCGCTTCAGGACGAAGGCTTGCGCCTTGATGGCCGTCTCGTGACAAATTCGGATTACGATGCTGGGCGCGCCGTCCTGCTGACCGAAGTGGCGCGCAAACGTAAAGAGTTGCAGGTGATCGATCGTCGCGTGAACCAACTTGCGCGAAAGGTCTCCGATGCCTTCAATCCCTATTGGGGCTCACTTTTTTGGGAGACACATGACACTAGCCGCTTTGCGCAGCAGGCTGAGACCTTTGCGTGCGCATACACCAGCAGGGCGTCGAATCTACTGTTCATTGCGCCCGAAGAAACGCTCTTCGCGGGAGCGGGGAAACTTGCCCACTCGTGGCGATTGCCCTGATCGCCTAGGCCTCAGGCGCGTCCGCTCGCGATAAGAAGTCGCCGGTCTCGGTGTGGACCTTGATCCACTCGCCGCTCTCGATGTAAGGCGGAACGCGTACGGTTAAGCCGGTCTCACAAACTGCGCCCTTCTTGTCGTTGCTGACCGTATCACCCCTTGCTGCAATCTCGGCTTCGGTGACTTGCAGCACTACATGGGCCGGCAGTTCGAGCGAAATCGGTATTTCCTCATGGAAGGTTACGCTGACCTCCTGGTTATCGCGCACGAATCTCATCTTGTCGCCAAGCAGGTCAGCATTAAGGTAATAAAGCTCGAAGTTTTCCTTGTCCATGAAGACATGATTTTCTCCTTCTGGGTAGGAGTAAGTGCATGGCCGTGTGGAAAGGAAGGCGACCTCGAGAGTTTCGTCGGTACTCATCTTCATAGATTTGAATGAGCCCGTCGTAAGGTGCTTGCACTTAATCTGGTTGAATGATGATCCTTTGCCTGGCTTGCGGAACTCGTGATCAGTGCAGACGTAGAGTTCTCCAGAGAGAATGAGGACATTGCCCTTACGGACTTGGTTGGCTTTGACAGTTGGCATCGTAGTGCGCAGAAACTGCCCTATTGTACTAGCGCTGCAGTTGCCTAGTAAGAGCGCCTCATGGTTGAGGCTGGGATTCCTAGAGCTTTCCGGTATTTAGTGATCGTGCGCCGGGCGACTTTGATGCCGTCCCGTTCGCGCAGGATTCGCACGATTTCTTCGTCGGAAAGGGGGGACGAGCTGTCTTCGGCGTCGACAATAGCCTTGATGCGCTCCTGGATTGCTACGCGTGAGCGTTGGCCGCCTCGACTGGTGCGTTGCCCTCCAGAAAAGAATGCTTTGAGGGGTAGGATCCCCTGAGGGGTTTGGCCAAACTTTCCTCGGATCGCACGTGATACGGTTGAGATATGGACGCCGACTGAATCGGCGATCTCCTGCATCTTGAGCGGACGCATTTTTTCGGGGCCGTGGTCTAGGAAATCGCGCTGGCGATCTACGATCGCCGTAGAGATTCGCAGTAAGCTTTCGCGTCGGTGGTTGACCGCGTCGAGGAACCAGCGAGCGCGCTCGAGCTTCTTCATTAGGAAGCTATGCATGCGCTTATCGCCCTTGGCTTTCTCGAGCATGTCACGCGCCGCCTTTGAGAGTCGCAGCTCGGGCAAGCCTTCGCGAGTGAGCACGACCTCATACTTGCCATTTTTCTCATGCACGATGACGTCGGGCAGGATTAGCGCTCCGGTGTCATCGCCGAATCCAGAAATAGGGCGGGAGTCAAGGTCGGCCAAAACTTCGATCGCTTGCCGAACTTCAGCAAGGTCGACTTCGAGGGAGTCCGCGATTTGTGGAAGTTTGTTGGTCAGCAGTTCTTCGAAATGCGTTTGTACGACCGCCTCGGCGAGTTCATGGGCACCGGGAAGGGCTTCCAGTTGTAGTAGGTAGCATTCACGTAAATCAATCGCACCTAGCGATGGGTGCGATACTTCACGGAGATCTTCAAGTGCCTCTTCAAGTTCCTCGACAGGAACGTCGATCATATTGGCCATGGGCTGCAGGCCTTGAGGCAAAAATCCGCGTTCATCAAGCTGTGCTAGAAGTAGTCCGGCGTGCTCTATTTCTTCTGCGTCGATGTCCCGAATGCGCAGCTCGGACATGATGCCATCCGTGCCGCCAGACTCGGGGGCGGCGACTTGCTGAAGGGCATCGAACTCCTCTTCGCTGTTGCTGGCGCGGCCGACAGGCCCCTCGCCGCGGAAAGCTTCGAGCAGGGGTTCGTCGAGGTCGAAGGCTTCTTCGAGTGAGGCCTCCTCGCGGTCTGGCTCGTTTTCGAGTTCGTCGCCTGCGAGCTCTTCTTGTTCAGTTCCGGACTCGAGAAAGGGGTTGTCCTCGAGTTCGGCATCGATCCGATCGAGCAGCTCGGGCGTAGTGAGCTGCAGGACCTGCATGGCCTGAATCATCTGCGGCGACTGGACAAGTCGCTGTTCGAGTCGCAGATTCTGAGTGTATTCCAGGCGCATGAGTGCGAGAATCTTATCCCTCGCAAAGGGGCTAGGTACACCTTTTGCGGGGACAGGTGATGGAAGTTCTCTTAGTAGAAGATGAGAAGGCGCTGGCGGCCCCGCTTGCAGATTGTTTGCGCGAGGCGGGGCATCACGTGACGGTTCTGCATGAAGGCCCCGCTGCCCTGGCGTGGCTGTCTGAGAACACTTGCGAGCTGCTAGTGACCGATGTGAGGCTTCCTGGCGCTGACGGTATTCAGGTTCTTGAGCGTGCGCGTAAGCAGGACCCTCCGGCGATCTGTCTGGTGATGACCGGTTACGCTACTGTTGAGCAGGCGGTTGAGGCGATGAAGTGCGGCGCTCTCTCATATCTGCAGAAGCCTTTTCCGACCGAAGCGTTGCTGGGCTTGGCGCGGCAGGCAGGCGAGCTGTCTGCGATGCGTGACGAAATACGTCGGTTACGTGCAGGCGGAGGGAGTGAAGGGAAAGGGTTGACCGGGGGATCTGCGCAAGTGCGTGAAGTGCAGTCACGCATTGCGGCTGCCGCAGCTTCAACGGCGGCAGTTTTGATTTCTGGTGCAAGTGGTACGGGCAAGGAGCGGGTGGCGCGTGCCATTCATCGCAGCAGTGAACGAGCTGAGGCCTCATTTGTGCCAGTCGCCTGTGCAGCGATTCCGGAGAACCTGCTTGAGGGGGAGCTATTCGGCTTCCGCAAGGGAGCATTCACTGGCGCTGATGCCAGTCACGAAGGCCTACTTGCTCAAGCGGGGGAGGGCACGCTTTTCCTCGATGATGTTGAAGATCTTCCACTGGAGGCACAGGCGAAGCTTTTGCGTGTTTTGCAAGAGCGTGAGTACACGCCACTTGGTTCGCCGAGGGCCCAACCTTTTCCGGCAGCGGTGGGCGCGGCAAGTAAGGTCGATTTAGTTGAGCGTGTCAAGAACGAGAGCTTTCGTGAAGATCTGTACTACCGCTTGAACGTGGTACCGCTGCATATCCCGCCACTGCGCGAGCGTGCGGGAGATATCCCAATGTTGCTCGGTGAGTTCCTTGCTCGACATGATCCTGAGGGTCGTTACCGCATTGCCGGCGACACGCTCCGCCGATTGGGGCAATATGAGTGGCCGGGCAATGTCCGTGAGCTCGAAAATAGTCTGCGCCGGGCGATGGCGCTTTCTGGGCGGGCCCGCGTGCTTCGTGATGAACATTTCTTTCCTGGCGGCCCCGCTGGCGACCTGCGCAGTGAAGGAGTGCTGCCGCTGCGTGAGATTGTGCGCCGCGCTGAGGCGGAGGCGATCCGAAAGGCTATGGCGGCCACGGGTGGCCGCAAGCTCAAGGCTGCAGAGCTGCTGGGCATCTCCCGCAAAGTGATGTGGCAGAAGATGAAGGACCTCGGATTAAGCGGCGACTCCGACTGAGTTCGCTGGACGCTCGCTGATTTGCCGGATAGCGTGCGGATATGGCTATATCCCCCCCGAGCATCTTCAACGACGTGATCGGGCCGGTGATGCGTGGCGCCTCTAGCTCGCATTGCGCGGCCGCGTTGCGAATCGGGCGCTTGGCCCGCTCGATGATGGGCGGGCAGATCGACAAGGTGCACCTACAGCTTGAGCGTCGAGGAGCGCTTGCGACGACTTTTGATACACAGGGGTCAGACATGGGGCTCTGCGGAGGACTTCTGGGGTGGGACTTGACGGATGAGCGTTTGCTTAATTTCAAGCAAGCAATGGGGGGGTCGGGCATTGAACTCACAATTGAGATTTGCGACTTTCCGGCGCCGAGCCCGAATCTATACAAGTTGCGGTTAGAGAATGCGGCAGGAGTACATGAGCTGACAGCCGACTCCACGGGTGGCGGGATGATTCAGGTGATGGAGATTGACGGGGTGCCCATAAGTCTGGCGGGCGATTGCCACGGGACCCTTATTTTTGTCGAAAAGGATGGTCGTTTGCTTGCCCAAGAGCTGGCGGATAGCTACCTGGACCAGGAGGTGCGTCTGCACGATGATGGCAAGTTGATAGAAATGCGTGGGCAGTCATTTCTCCGCGCAGATGAGCAGGCGAGCTGGCGAGGCAAAGCAAAAATTCAGGCTTGGCTGGAGCTTGAGCAGGTACTGCCAGTTGCCTGGCAGCGCGATCTTCAATTGCCTTTTCAAAGCTGTGAGGAGATGTTTGCCTACAACGAGGAGCGAGGTCTTGCGCTTTGGGAGTTGGCAGTGGCTTATGAGTCGGCGCGCGGCGGGATTAGTGACGAAGAAGTCTTTGCTCGAATGCGGGAGATTGTGCTGCTGCTACAGAACGCCGTCGAGATCGGTTTGGCTGGGACTGAATACGAAGATCGAATTCTTGGCCCTCAGGCGCCGAGTTTTGCAGTGGCTTTGCAAGAGGGCAAGTTGCTTGAGCTAGGAATGTTGAATGAGATCACTCTGCAGATTTCTGCAATGATGGAAGTTAAGAGTTCGATGGGAGTAATCGTCGCCGCGCCTACGGCCGGAGCTTGCGCGGCTCTTCCCGGATCCGTCCTCGGTGCAGGGAAAATACGCGGCGCAAGTGTCGAGGATATGACACGAGCCATGCTGGCATCGGGCATGATAGGTACCTTTATCGCCACACATTCCACCTTCGCCGCAGAGAAGGCGGGCTGTCAGGCTGAGTGCGGTGCAGGCTCTGGCATGGCAGCTGCTGCGCTAGTTACGCTTGCCGGAGGTAATCTTCAACAATCGATCGCGGCTGCCTCGATGGCGTTGCAAAATATGCTGGGGCTTATTTGCGATCCGGTTGCAAAGCGAGTTGAGGTCCCATGCCTGGGTCGCAATGTGCTTGGCGCCAGCAACGCAGTCACTTGCGCCAATATGGCTCTGTCAGACTTTGACGCGATTATCCCGCTTGACGAAGTGATTACTGCAATGGATTCGATTGGCCGCAGCATGCCCTGTGAAGTGCGCTGCACTGGATTAGGCGGGCTGGCGGTAACGCCCACCTCCGAAAGGCTCGAAGTTGAACTTGCTCAGCGATGCTGTTCCTAAGCGGCGATGATGTTCTCGCAGCGCTTAGCTGTGAAGCGGCGATGGGCGCGGTTGCGGAAGCGATGCGTCGCCAAGAGATCGGTGCGTACCGCATGCCCGAGCGCACTGCGATAGAGGGCGCCGCGCAGGGAAGTTGCCTGCTGCTGATGCCTTGCCAAACCGAAAGCAGTTTGGCTACTAAGCTTGTTACGGTTTTCCCCGGCAATGCCGAAAAAAGATTGCCTCTGATTGACGGAATAGTCAGTTTGTTCGACGCCCGAACTGGCCAACTGCAGGCGCTGCTCGATGGCAAGGCGTTGACAGCCCGGCGTACCGGAGCTGTTTCGGGATTGGCGATCCGTTATCTTTCTGATCCCGAAGCGCGGACGCTGGGTTTGGTTGGCGTGGGCGCGCAAGCTATTGAGCAGCTGCGGCATGCAGCCGCAGTACGGCCGTTGGAGCGCGTATATCTCTTTAGTTGCTCGCGCGAGGAGTGCGAAACATTTGCGACACGGTTTGCCGAGGAGTTCCCGCAGATCTGTTTCGAAGTTGTGAGTTCTGCAGGGGCTCTGCTAGACGCGAGTCAAATCGTGTTAACTGCGACCACTGCGCGCAGTCCGGTGCTTCCGGATGACTCGGGACGTTATCGCGGTAAGTTGTGCATTGCGATCGGGTCTTTCGAGAGTGATGTTCGGGAATATCCAGACGCAGTCTTTGCTCATCTTGAGGGAGTTTGGGTGGATACGATTAATGCCTGCAAAGAGTCTGGGGAGCTCAGGATCCCGCTCGCGACCGGTCGGGTGTGTATAGAGGAGATCGAGACGCTTGGCGCCCACATGCAGCGCGCAGCGGCGGCCACTGTTCTCGGAGAGCGCACGCGCTTTTTCAAGTCGGTGGGGATGGGTTTATTCGACCTCTGCGCAGCCGAGGTCGCAGTAGCAGCTGCCCGCGAGGCAGGCCTGGGCGAGCGGCTCGGGGAGGAGTAAGCTGCGCGCACGTGACGCGAGCCTTGCCCGATCTCGTGCTGCCGGCCAGCCAGCTTGTGGTTTGGACCGATCTGCACCTGCGCCCTGAGGTCCCGGAGGAAATCTTGGCTTTTGCCTCCCAGATTGATGCGGTCGATTCGGAGACGGTGCTCCTTCTTCTGGGCGACCTCTTTGACGCCTGGACTGGCCCAGAGACTGTGCGGGCCGAAGAGTTTGCATCGCTACGCACCGCTTTGGCGGGCCGTGCGGCTACTGGGGGGCGCACCATTCTGTTGCGTGGAAACCGAGATGTTCTGATGCAGCCTTCTCAGGGCCGCGCGCTCGGCTTTGAATTGGCTGACCGCGTTTTGTGGAACGGGTCGGAGGGTCCGGTACTTTTCAGTCATGGCGACGAATATTGCCTGCGGGACCACCCCTATCAGCGACTGCGGCGTACGCTCAGGCGCCCCAGCGTGCGCGGATTACTCCGATTACTGCCGGCGCGCGCGCGCGCCTGGGCGGGGCGGAGGTTGCGCTCTCGCAGCCAGGAAGCCGTCTCTCGTAAGCCGCTCGACGTCCTTGCTCTCGACTTGTCGGCCGCTCAGCGGGCTCTGGCTCAGCTAGGGGCAGAGCGAGCGGTGATAGGCCATTTGCACGTTGCCGCGGAGCACGCTCTGGAAGGCTCGCGGTCGCTGCAAGTCCTTCCGGCGTGGGAGCCTGCGCAGAGCCCTTGGACGGGTCATCCGGCTTGACCGAGGGCGAGGGCCGAATACAATCATCGACCCTCATGTCCGAGGAGTCCCATCCAAGGAATTCCGAGGTCCGGCGGGTCGTCACTTTGGATGGCCTCTCCGGCTCCGGCAAGAGCACCCTCGCCCGTCACTTGGCTGGGGAACTTGGTTGGGCGTACTTGGATAGTGGCGCGTGGTACCGCGCGCTAACTTGGGCGACCTTGCATGAGGGCGCGGACCCGACCGAATCCGGTCAAGTCCTTGATGTTCTTTCTCGTCTCACCTTGTCCAGCGCTCTGGCTGGCGAAGTCATCGTCGATGGTCTTCGGCTAGGCCAAGAGTTACGTACTCCGGCAATCGACGCCAAAGTCTCCGAAGTCGCTGACCACCCTGAAGTGCGTATGGCGCTTACCGAGCGCATGCAACAGATTCGCGATCAAGCGGGCATTCAGGGAGTTGTTGCCGATGGCCGTGACGCCGGCGCAGTAATTTTCCCCGATGCTGCGTTGAAGATTTTCGTCGAGGCCTCGCTTGAGGTGCGCGCCGAGCGGCGCCACTCTCAGCAGCAGGCCGCCGGCATGCTAACGACTCTGGATCAAGCGCGCGCGGCTCTGGCAGCTCGCGATGCGCGTGATGCTGCGCGCGGTGAGGCCGCACCTCAGATTCACTCTGGTGATCAGGTGCTGCAAAATGAAAACCTTTCCGTCGAAGAAGCGATCCGGCGTCTTCTTGTGTGGGCACAAGCCATTTTTGGCAGCGGCCACACGGCTTTTTAGCTCGACCTACACCGGCTACCTTCCAATCAGCCTTTATGGCATCTAAAGAACTCATTCGGCGCTTCGATATTGACGAAGCGTCCCTCGAACAAGAACTAGCGGCCGCCCTTGGTGGCGAAGTCGACGTCTCCTCTGCAATCGGTGATTCCACCGGCGATGTCGAGCGAGAGCAAATCGTTCCCGCTAGGGTCCTTAATATCGACTACGACCGTAACCGCGTCATGGTCGATATCGGCGGCAAAGCCGAAGCCCCTCTCCCCTTTGACGAGTTCGAAGAGGGTATGCCCGAAGTCGGCGACGAGTTCGAGGTCTACTATCGAGGCGACGACCGTGCAACGAATGTGCCCGCCGTTTCAAAGAAAGAGGCTGATCGCGAGCGCGCGTGGGCCAAGGTAGTCGGTGTCTACGAAGTCGACAATATCATCGAAGGCCCGGTCAAAAAGAAGATCAAGGGCGGCTTGCTGATCGATGTCGATGGGGTCATGGTTTTCATGCCTGCTTCGCAGATCGATCTGCGCCGTACGCCTGAGCCGGGTGACTTTATCGGCGCCAATGTACGCGCAAAGATCGTGAAGATTGATCTCGAGCGCAAGAATATTGTCGTCTCGCGCCGCCAGCTCTTGGAAGAAGAGCGTGCCGAGAAGCGCGCCAGCTTGCTGGCCGAGATTGACGAAGGCCAAGTCCGTATCGGTGAGGTCAAGAATATCGCCGACTTCGGCGCCTTTGTTGACTTGGGTGGCATGGATGGCTTGCTGCACATCACTGATATGACTTACGGCCGGATTAAGCATCCACGCGAAATGGTTAAGATCGGCGATAAGATCGAAGTGGTGGTCATGAAGATTGACCGTGATCGCAATCGCGTCGCACTATCACTCAAGGCTCTGTCGAAAGATCCATGGGAAAAGATCGAGGAGCGTTTCCCGGTCTCGACTGTGCACAAGGGGCGCGTCGCGAACATCATGCCCTACGGCCTGTTTGTCGAGCTCGAGCCGGGCGTCGAGGGCCTGGTGCACGTCACCGAGATTTCCTGGACTCGTCAAAACCCCAACCCGGAAAGCGAGTTCGAGCGTGGTCAGGAGTTGGACATCTTCGTCAAGGAGATCGACCACGAGAAGAAGGAAATGTCGCTGTCGATCCGCGAGGTTGAGGGCAACCCATGGGATGCTATTGCTGACGCTTACGTTCCTGGCACCGTCATCGAGGCCACCGTCAAGAACCTGGCTTCCTATGGCGCCTTTGTCGAGATCGAAGAAGGTATCGACGGTCTGTTGCACAACACCGATTTCCATTGGACTCGTAAGATTCAACACCCGTCGGAAATCGTTCGCAAGGGCGACCGTATTCAGTGCGTGGTTTTGGCCGTGGATCGTGAGAAGCAGCGCATTTCGCTTGGCATGAAGCAGCTCACGAAGAATCCGTGGGAGGATTACATTCCTGCGAACTACCACGTCGGCGACATGTTGTCGGGCACCATCTCAAAGGCCATCTCGGCAGGCTGCTTCGTGCAGCTCGAAGAGGACCTCGAGGCATTCATGCATTTCTCAACAATCCCACACGAGGCGCAGAACGACCCGGAGTCTTTCTGCCTAGCGGGACTTAAGGTTGAGGTGCGTGTTGTGCGCGTGGACTGCGGCGAAGAGCGGATCGGCCTGTCCTTCATTCACGCAGACTTCGAAGATAACGACGAAGTGCGCGTGAAGGCAGAAGAGGCCAAGGCTAAGCGGGCCGCGAAGAAGGCCGCGAAGGAAGAGGCCAAGGAAGAAGGGGCGGGCGGTGAGGCTCCGGCGGAAGCCGCTGCGATTGCCGCCGAGGCTAAGGCGGAAGCTGCTTCAGCGGCTGATGTTTCGGCAGCTGCCGACGAGGTTTCTGCTGAGGATCCGGTTGATGCTGAGGCTTCTGCTGAGGAACCTGAGGCCGACAAGTCGGTTGACGCTGAGGCCCCTGTTGAGGAGCCTGAGGCTGACAAGTCGGTTGATACTGAGGCTTCTGCTGAGGAGCCCGAGGCTGACAAGCCGGCTGATGCTGAGTAGGCCCACGGCATGAGCCAGCGCGGTCAGCGCGATCCCCAGCCCCCGGGCCGATTGGCTCGGGGGCTGCTGCTTTGCGGTATCGGTCTTTTTGGGGCCGGGGGTGGATGCGCGGGCCCGGCTGTGGAGCCCGATCCTTTACCGCCAGTTGAGGATCCTTTCGACGCGACAACCGAGGTTGGCATGCGCGTGCTTCGCGCTCGCTTAGTTCGCGAGCAACTTGAATCGGCCTGGCATATAGAGGAGCCCAAGCTGCCTCAGGAGTTTGGTTCAAACCTTGATGCCCGATTGCTTCTACCCAATCCTTTTGGTCGTTCCTTCGCGGCGCGTGAGCCAGCTCAGGGCTACATCGTTGAGTTGGACTGGCGCGTTGAGCGCTGGATGCCTTTTGCCGCAGCCGAGGTCCTGCGGCACCGGCAGGTAGCGTCGTTGGGTCGCCTCCTCGAATTTCAGACTGGTGAGGAGATCGAGGCTCGCCTTCTGCTGCCGCTCGGGTTGCCAGGCGAGGCTTCGGCCGTCTGGCGCGTTCGACTTGCCGCGACAATTCGCATGGATGGCATCGCAATCGATGGGGAAGACTTGCCAGTATCCAAGGTGCGCCTGGCGCCGGCCAGTTTTCTGGTGGTGCCGGGTAACTGGGAACAGCTGGCGGCCGACCCATTTGGCTCACTGAACCGGCTGATTCGAATGCCTGGCGCTGAGGTTGACCGGCACGTCTTGATTGCCGCAGCGATGGTGCCGCGCGCTCGCTACGCGGAGGCCGTGAATCTGCTGATCGAAGGCTTCGAGATTGCCCCAAATTTACGCCGACTCGACACGATGATGGCAGCTCTCCGGTTTTTGACGGGTCGCGATTTTCAAGAAAACCCCATCCTCTGGAAGGAATGGTGGGCGGAGCGCAAAATGGGGTTGTCGTGAGCCAGCCCCCCCCGGATCAAGCTCTGGCGCTCATCAGGCGCTTCCGCTCGGAACTCGTCACCGAGGATGAATTGCTGAGGCGTCTCGAAGAGGCCGCTGCGAAAGGTGAGCGGCTGCGGGTGAAGTTTGGGATTGACCCGACCTTTACCGACGTGCACCTGGGCCACTCAGTACCGATTCGATTGCTGAGGCTGTTTCAGGATTTCGGGCATCTACCTATCCTGCTCTTGGGCGATGCTACGGCGCGTCTCGGTGATCCCACGGGTCGTAACGATCAGCGCCCACCGCTCAGCAAGGAGGATGTCGAGCACAACGCGGCAACTTACCTCGAGCAGATTGGCCAGGTTCTAGACTTAAATCCAAAGCGTTGCGAACTGCGTCGCAACAGCGAGTGGTTTGGCGCAATGGACTTTTTTGATTCGCTGCGCTTGCTCGGCCGTGGCACCGTCGCGCGATTACTGGAGCGTGACGACTTTCGTGCGCGTATCGATCAGAGTCAGCCGATCCACCTGCACGAGATGATGTACCCGCTGATGCAGGGCTGGGACTCCGTCATGCTGAAGGCAGATGTTGAATTGGGCGGCAATGACCAGCTCTTTAATCTGCACATGGGCCGTTTACTGCAGGAGCGCGAAGGGCAGCGGCCTCAGGTTTGCTTGACGACGCCGCTACTCCTGGGCACTGACGGGCGCAAGATGTCAAAGACCTACGGGAATCATGTTCCGCTCAATGGCGAGCCGGAAGATGTTTACGGCAAGGTGATGAGTTTGGGGGACGAGCCGATGGTCGACTGGTTCCGACTTGCCACTTCACTGGAAGGAGGTGAGATAGAAGCCGTCTTAGCGAGCCATCCGCGCGAGGCGAAAGGGCGCTTGGCTTGGGAAATCGTAGCTGGCCTGCAAGGCGCTGAGGTGGCTGATGCGGCGGCTGAAAAATTCACCAATCAGTTCAAGCACAAGCAATTGCCCGCAGACATTCCTGAGGTAGTGGTCAGCGAGCGAAGTCTTGCGCTTCCCAATCTGCTTCAGGTTGCTGGATTGTGTCAGTCGACCAGCGAAGCGCGCCGCATGATTCGGCAGGGCGGCGTGCGCATCGAGGGTGAAGTCGAGCACGACATGGGGCGCGAGGTGGCGCTCAGTGCTGAGGGGGATGGCACTCTCGTGCAGGTAGGAAAGCGCAAGTTTGCGCGCATAAAGCAGGGTTAGCGACCCTGTCAGTCCAGCTCGGGCTCGGGTAACCGCTCAAGCGGTCGAGCCAGGGCATCCATCCCGCGCCCATCGACGTAGCCGAGCTCTTCTAGCATCGCTATCTCGGCTGCCACGGCGCGGTCGGCTAAGCGCTGCGAGAGCGGGCTGCGCGGCAGAGCCTGGCGGCGAATCTGTCGCGCGAGAAAGTCGGCGCGCATCGCTTCGACGGCCAGGCGGTAAGCCGGATTATCTGGCCGGATCGGGCGCAGTTCACCTGGATCACCTTCCCGGTCGTAGACGTAATACGCTGGCGTGCCGTCGGGCCAGCGTGCCTGCGTTAAATCAAGAGACTCGGTTTCGGGGTCTGGTGCAGCAAAGGCGCGGATCACGGTAAAGCGCTGGTCACGCCAGGCTTCAAAGTTGCGTGGGCCGTGCGGCGGCACGTTAGTGAAGAGATGGCTGAAGGCGCCGGCGGATGGGGCCGCGCTCTCTGGGAGGCGGCTTGAGCCATGTGGTTGCGTCCAGGGGGGCGCGCCCGCGGCTGCAATCAGCGTGGGGGCAAGGTCGACAAAGGAAACTGGCGTAGTCACCGCCCGGCCAGCTGCAATGGTCCTGGCGCCTTCGAGCAGGAATACCGCGCGGGTCAGTTCGCTGTGCAAGTGCGAACGGTGGCCAATGCCTCCGTGATCGAAAAATTCATCTCCGTGGTCGCTGACGATGGCAATCACTGTGTCGTCCCGAATCCCCAACTTTTCGAGTCGGGTCAACAGGCTGCCGATTTGCCGATCAACAAAGTGAATCTCGCCATCATAGAGCGACTCGACGTGTTGCAGATCACGCTCTGGGATGCGCTGCCGGAAGGGGGGCGTGAAGTCTCGGACCGCTGGATTGAAGTACCAGCGGACGCCGTCATAGAGGCCGGTGTAGTTCGGGTCGAAAGCGCGTGCGAGCGCCGGATCGGCCTTGCCGGGGAGGTAGTCGTAATGCGGGTCGTAATAGTGCAGGAATAGCATCCAGGGGTGGGCCGAAGCATGCAGCTCTTCTAGATCGCGCAGGGCTTGTTCATTGATGCGATGTCCCGTGACGTCCCAGTTCGCGGCCTGGCGTCGCAGCGCCTTCACTTCGCTGGCTGTGGGAGCGGGAGCCCCCGCAGCAATTCGCCGCCCTTCCCAGGCTTCGACTTCGGCGACCAGTTCGGTCTCGGAGATGCGTGCCGAGCGCCAGCTTTCAAAGCCGCGATTCATTCCGAAGCGTGCTTCCAAGAATGGGCCACTGAAAATTCCACGGCAGCGGTAGCCTGCAGCGGTCAGGTGTTCGGCCAGAGTCTGGTGTTGTGGGTCGATGCGAAAGTCGTCATCGATGACCCCGTGTGCGACATCATCCAATCCGGTAAACAGGCTGACATGAGCAGGGAGAGTCCATGAAGTGCTCGACCAGCAACTGTCAAAGCGCAGCCCGCGGGTTGCGACCTGATCGAGGTGTGGAGTAATGCGCCGCTCTGGCTGGAAGGGCGGAACATAGCCATAAGTCCCAACATGATCCGCGCGCAGCGAGTCGATTGAGATTAGCAGTAGGTTTTTGGGGAGTTCCCGCTGACCAACTTCGGTAGACGGAGGCTCGCTCCCACAGCTGAGCAAGGTGTTGAGTAGAAGGATCCAGCCTGCCGTGGCGCGCATGCTTAGCCTTAGCGGGGCAAGGGGTATGGCGCGAAGCGGGGTAGTCTGAGTTGCGCTTCAACTAAAGTGGTGCTCGGGTCGAGATATCCCAGGTCTATCAGGGTCCTCCGCTCTTCCTCTGTCATTGCTTTCGGGTAGATTCTGTCGAGCGGTGACTCTGCAAGGGACTGGCGATGCTGCCGATTTGCTGTTACTGACAGGCGGAAGCGCTCAACGGCTTGCGCAAACTCCGGATGATCACGTGGCAGGGGAGATTGCTCAAATGGATCGTTCGTCCGATCGAAGAAGAAGTACGGCACGCCGCCCGGGAACATCGACTGCTGGAACTTGGCAGGGTCGGTCTGACCGTTCCGCATCGGCTGTGGAGTGCCCAGCATGCGGTGCAGCGAGTAGCGCCCGTCACGCCAGACCTCTTGTGTCTGTGCGCGGAACAGGCCATTGCCAGCGGGGCCAATGTTCGATAAATGGCCAAGTGCCTCGCGTGGCACCGCGCTGAACCGTTGCTCGACGTAGGGGCGCGCCGAGCCGCCCTCCGCACCGCTCAGCGTATCGCCCAGCGCGTAATCGACTAGTGTCGGCGCTAGATCATAGAGGCGGACTACATCGGGTACCCGTGTGCCCGCGCGCGCTTCGCCCGGCACCTTCATCACCCATGGCACTTGCAGCACTTCGGGGAAGAGAGTTGTGCGGTGGCCGATATTGCCATGCTCGAAGAACTCGTCGCCGTGATCTGAGACCACCGCCACGATGGTCTGGTCTGCAATGCCCAATTCGTCGAGTTTGGCGAGTACCTGCCCGACGTGTCGGTCGACCCAGTGGATTTCGGCGTCATACCAAGCCAAGATGTGACGAAGGTCACGATCGCCGATGACGCGTTGCGGGCGGCCGTTGGCGAATGTTCGCACTTCTGGGCTGAAGTACCAGCGATCGGGCGAGAAGTTGCCTTGGTACTCCGGATCAAACTTCTTCCCTAGCCCCGGCTCCATCTTCTCGGGGATGTGATCGTAGTGAGCGTCGAAGTAGTGCAGGAAGAGGAAGAAAGGTTCGCCCGCATGGGCGTCTAGAAAGTTTAGGCCGAACTCATTGATGCGCGGCGAGGTGATATCTTCATGCGACAATCTGTCGCGCATATTGGTGAAGTCTTGCTGCGGATTGCCTGGCGGTCGGCCCTGCGTCCTGCGCTCCGTTTCGAGCTCATCAATGCGCCTGCGAATCCAGGTCTCGCGCTCAGCCTCAGGCATCATGCCCGACTCATAGAAGGTGAAGCCCTCACCGAAGCCATACTTTGGATCGAGGTAGGGGCCACTGTAGAAGCCGGCGGTTGTGTATCCCGCCGTGCTGAAGTGTTCCGCCAGAGTCACGCGCAGCGGATCCATGCGGACATAGTCGTGCACGACCCCGTGCGTAGAATCCGGCAAGCCGGTCATCATGGACATGTGTGAAGGCAGTGTCCATGAAGTGGTGGTCCAGGCCGAGTCGAATACAACGCCTTCGGTCGCAAGCGCGTCGAGGTGCGGAGTAATTGCGATTTCGGGCGCAAACTCAGGTTTGTGCCCATACGGGCCCAGGCGATCCTGGCGCACCGAGTCCATGCTGATCAAAACGACATTGAGGCGTGGGGACTCATCACTAGGCTGACCGCCACAGCAGGGGAGCAGAATGGCCGCTAGGACGAGGGGCGCGAGAGGGCGGGAGGGCAGCATCAGAAGTTTAGAGCTTGGGGCGAAGCACCAAAGGAATGGAGATGCGTGGCTGGTCGGGGTCGTCAGTCACCAGCACCAGAGCGCCTTCGAGGCGCTCTGGTGGAAAGCGCGTAATGCGCAGGTCAACCGCAAAGGCCTGCTCTGGAGTGACCGTACGAGTTTGAGCGACGATCCCATCGGCAAATTCAGCGGGGAGGCCTTCAAAGGCGACCGCACGTAGGCCGAGTGGGCGCGTTGGCGTGCGACTAATCAAATTCACTGTGGCAACAGCCTGATGGTTCGCGTCCGGAATCATCGCTATTCTCCGCGGGGACCAATCAAGGTTGGGAACAGCAATGCCGCGTAACCAGACGTGCAGCGTGGGCGAGCTAGGTGCATCCGTGCGTATGGGGACTTGCAGATCAAAGGGCCCTTGCGGGAGCTCTTCCGGCGCAGTGAACGTGATGACAAAATCTGCACCTTCGCCCTTGCCGGGGCGAGTATTGATGGTCCAACCCTTGACGGTCTCGGGGACGATCAGATCGAAGCTGTCTTCTGCGTCATGCGCCTTCACCGCGGCGAATCCGGTAGCTTGTTCGCGTACGCCAACTCGGCCCAGTTCGATGGACCAGGGCTCGACCCAGAAAGGGGTCCAAATGTCGATGGCGTACTCCAGTACGAGGCTGCGTGAGCCATGCACGATCACCGCAAAGCTGTCATTCCGGCGCGAGACGGGGCGACGAAGGCGGGAGGAGTCAAAGGTCACCTCGATTTCGGCGCGCTCGCCAGGGGCAAGTGCGAATTCCTGCGCTCGGCCGGTGAGCTCGATAGGTCCGCCGATTTTCCTATCGGGGAAAAACAGGCGTAAAGTAGTGCAGCTGCAGCTGGCTGGGCCAATGCGTTCGATGGTCTGCTCGGTCTCGGCGTGGTTGGTAATTAGAAAGCGCCCTTGGCGCGATTCGCCGAAGGGTACGGGATCAAGCACAATTCTCGCTTGTTCCACTTGTACGGGGCCGTCTTCCAGGGTGCCGCTCTCGTGGGCGGGCGGCTTGCCGCAGCCCGCTAGCGGCAGGCAGAGCACGGCTAGCGCAAGAGTGCAGAAATGGAGGGCTGAACACATCGGCCGGGAGGCGTATCCTACGCAAGCGGAGCGGTTTCCTCCCGCTCGCAGTGAATCTCAGCGATGAGTGCGCCGTACCCCTTGACCGCCGCGGCTGATCCGCAGTTGCATTCTTTTCTCCTGGCAGAACTGAGTCGTCAGGAAGATCAGATTGAACTGATTGCCAGCGAAAACCACACCAGCCCGCCGATCCTCGAGACGGTCGGCTCGATCCTAACGAACAAATACGCCGAAGGTTATCCCGGACGTCGCTACTACGGTGGCTGCGAGCATGTGGACGACGCTGAGAACTTGGCCAGGGAGCGGCTCTGCGCGTTGTTCGGAGCGGACCGGGCGAATGTGCAGCCGTCGAGTGGATCGCAGGCCAATCAAGCCGTGCTCCTGGCGCTGGCTGAGCCAGGTGACAAAATTTTGGCCATGGACCTGAATCATGGCGGCCACTTATCGCACGGCCATTCCAAGAATCTTTCGGGCCTGATCTACGAGTTCCACCACTACGGCGTTTCACAAAAAGATGAGCGTATCGACTATGAAGCCGTTTCGGAAATAGCAAAGCAGATACGTCCGAAGATCCTTATGGCGGGGGCGAGCGCCTATCCACGCCTGATCGACTTCGAACGCCTGGCGGCAATCGCATGCGAGGTTGGTGCATTATTATTTGTCGACATGGCGCATATCGCTGGTTTGGTGGCGGGCGGCGTGCATCCATCACCTGTGCCGTACGCCGACGTAGTGACCTTCACCACGCATAAGACTTTGCGTGGGCCGCGTGGCGGAGCAATCGTCTGTAAGCAGGAGCACATCAAGAAGATCAACTCAGCGGTCTTCCCGGGTATGCAGGGCGGCCCGTTGATGCATGTGGTAGCGGCCAAAGCTTTGGCCTTTGGCGAGGCGCAACAACCAGAGTTCCGCGCTTACCAAAGAGCAACTTTGGCGAACGC
>JAKVCF010000032.1 GCA_022447335.1 Planctomycetota bacterium
GTCATGCGAGCGGGAGGTCACAACGGCCAAGACTCGGTATCCGACTGGAATCACCACGAGGGTGAGCAGGGTAGAGGCTGAAAGGCCGGCAATCACGACCAGTGCCATCGGTGCGCGCAGTTCGGCACCTTCGGCTGCGCCAAATAAACCAGTTAGCGGCAGCATGCCAAGCACAGTGGTGACAGTTGTCATTAGGATCGGGCGCAGGCGAGTGATGCCCGCTTCCAGAATCGCGCGATCTAGCTCCTGGCCACTGGTGCGATTGCGATTGATCCGGTCTACCAACACGATTGCATTGTTGACCACGATGCCGGCGAGCACGACAGCACCCAGTAGGGCGACCACCGAAATAGGGGTGCCGGTCAGAGAAAGTGCGATCACTGCGCCTACCGCAGCCAGCGGCACTGAGAACATGATCAGTAGTGGTTGGACCAGTGATTCAAACTGCGCTGCCATTACTGCGTACACGAGGAAGATTGCCAATAGGAGCGCAAAGGTGAGCGAATCCAGCGCTGACTCCATTTCGGCAGTTTGTCCACCGAGCGAGATGCTGCGATCCACTGGGAGCTTAAGTTTGCTAAGCCGCCGTTCGACTTCCGCGCCTGTTGCCCCTAGGTCGAAGCCCGACAGAGATGCCGACAGGACCGCCGCGCGACGACCTCCAATGTGGCGAATTTCGCTTGGACCATCGGCGACAGTCAATGTTGCGACGGATCCGAGAGTGAGTGGTCGTTCGGCGTCGGGGTTAACTGGGAGTGAAGCGAGCTGCTCGACGTGACGCATAGTCGACAAATCCGCACGCACGCGGATATCGATGCGTTCATCTTTACCTGGGAAGGTAGAAGAAATCTGCCCTTCCACTGCGAGGCGGAGGCGATCTGCAACGGCTGCTACGGTCAAGTTGTGGCGGGCCAGCTGCTCGCGGTCGAGGGTAACGCGGACTTCCGGATTGCCGCGGCGTAACGAACTGCGGAGGTCAATGATGCCTGGGGTGCCTGAGATGGCATCCTGTACTTCGCGCGCTGTCTCGCCAATGCCTTCTAAGTCGTCGCCGAGGATTTCGATTTCAAGCGGTGCGTTAAGGGCGAGAAGAGTGGGTCGGCGTAGGTTGTAGCGCGCTAGCGCGGGCTCATCATCAAGTAGCTCGCGCAACTGTCGCTCTACGCTGAGTTCAGTATTGCGCGCGTTTGGCCCGCCTTCGGTGCGTAGTAGCAGGCGCGCGGTGTGCGGACCTTCCTCTTCTGAGGAAATTGACTCGCGGTCTGAGCCCGCTGTTACCGCAGTTTCCAAGACACCCTTAATCTCACGCGCCGCCTGCTCAAGGCGGGCGGCTATGGCATCCGTCTCAGTCAATGGTGAGCCTGCCGGAAAAAAGAGCTCTGCAGTCAGTTCGCTTTGCAGAACTTCGGGCAAGAGTTCGCGCCCCAACCCCTTGGCAGTTTGCCAGGTCCCAAAGGCGACTACGCCGACGATGAACCCAACCAGTAGTGGGACCCGCAGGGCACCTGCCAGGAAGGGGCGGTAGACCTTTTCGATCATGGTCAGGAGTATCTGTACGGCTTGGCCGGGCAGCCACAGTGCAAGCGTGACTACGCTGAGTACGGCGGCCAGCGCAAAGCGCGTCAGAAGCACTACTGTTGCCATGGTCATAGTCAATGCCCAGGTAGCCAGAGCAGCAGTGAGTTGCCCGAATGTCCATAGCCCTGGAATCGCGACTACTATCGACAGGTATCGATAGAGAGCGACCTTGCCCTCGATCTCTGCGGGTAGGTCCAGCTTTTTGCTCGGAGCAGTCTCAGTGGCGAAGGGTGCAATCAGTTGCTGTGTCAGCGGGACTGCGAGATAGCCAGCTACTGCGAGTCCGGCGATGCCCAGTAGCCAGAGCGACCGATTGCGTGGGACGTGTGAAAGGTTGGGCTTCCGCGTAAAGTTCTGCCTGTGCGTGGCCATCCATTCGCGCGGCCCGTCGCCAGATTTTTCGCCGGCCACACCTAGGCGCGCGCGCGCGGCGAGTCCAGGAATGAAGAACAACGCGACGGCCAGTGAGATGATCAGTGAGGCGACCACGGTCAGCGACTGGTCCCCAAAGGTTTGGCCGGCTACGCCTTCGACAAAGACGATGGGGGCGAAGACGGCGATGGTAGTGAGGGTCGAAGCGGTCACCGCGCTACCCACTTCGCGTACGCCTCGCAGGGCTGCCTCCAGAGGCGAGTCACCTTCTTCGCGGCAACGTGTGATCGACTCTAGTACCACTATCGAGTTATCGACCAGCATGCCGATGCCAAGAGCGAGGCCGCCTAGCGACATCACATTCAGTGTGACGCCGGCGCCGTACATTGCTCCAAAGGCTGCGATGACTGAGATTGGCACCGAAAGGCCAATGATTACTGTAATCGCGAGTCGGCGCAGGAAAAGGAAGCAGACAGCGATTGCCATCAATCCGCCGATGGCTGCGGCCGATCGAACTTCCGAAATCGCGTTGCTCACGAACTGGGATTGATCGCTGAGAAGTGTGAGCGTGACATCCTGTGGCAGCTTTTTGACGATCGGCGTGGGTCCGATCTGGCCGCGTGCAGCGGCACGTGGATGGATTTTTTCCCCATAAATCTTGTCTCGCACGCGTTGCGCCACTTCAACAATATTGGCGCCGTCTTCGCGGAAGACCTCGACTTCAACGGCTTCCTTGCTGGCCGTGCGCAGGATTACATCGCGGTCTTTGTGTGTGCGTTCCACGCGTGCGACATCGCGTAGCAAGATGATTGCCTCGCCGCGCCGCAGAATGGGGAGTGCTTCAATCTGTTCGAGTGAGCGGAACTCGTTCAGCGTTCGCACCACATATTCAGTTGCCCCTTCTTCCAGGGTGCCGCCGGGCACATTCAGATTTTCTTCGGTGAGCCTTTGCCGAATCAGTTCTGCCGGAATGCGTAGATTGGCGAGTCTCTGTGGATCTATCTGTACCTGTATCTCGTCTTCGAGCCCACCGCTAACGCGTACTGCCGCGACCCCGGGTAGTCCTTCGAGTTCGCGCTCGATCTCCTGCTCCGCCAGGTCACGCAGGCGCACCAAGTCTTTGCCGCCCGCCACTGCAATACGCAAAATAGGATCAAGACTGGGATCGTATCGCAGGATCAGTGGGCGTTCGATGCCCTGCGACAGGAATACTCGGTCGATGCGTTCGCGCACATCTTGCACTAAAAAGGGCAGGTTCGAACCCCATTCGAACTCCATGAGAATCTCGCTAACTTCAGCGCGCGAACTGGATCGAATGCGCACCAAGCTGCCAACTGTCGATAAAACATCTTCAAGTTGTTCGGTGACGCGTTCTTCTACATCCTCCGGCGCAGCGCCCGGATAACTGGTCCGCACCGTCAGCGATGGATAATCGATTGGTGGCAGTAAATCGACAGGCAACTTCGATAGCGAAACGATGCCGAAGACCACGCTAGCGAGGACGACCATCAGCATGCCCACCGGTCGGTGGATGCCGAATCCAAGAAGGCCAGTACGCACGTGAGGTTCCTTGGTTTACTCCGGGAGAACTTTGACGGCTTCGCCGTCCTCGAGGCGGTCCTGACCGACGGTCACAACTACATCCTCCACGCTTAAGCCCTTGCCGAGGTGCTCCAGGTGGGTGGGATTTTCAAATCCTGGCTCGAGTTTGATTTGCACAGCATTTCCTTCGCGCACTACGAAGGCCAGTATGCGGTCTTCTTGGTAAATGAGCGCGCGCTTCGGTACGAGTAGCGCATCTGGGTGTTCATCGAGCACTAGTCGAAGGCGTACCAGTAAGCCAGTGGGAAGGGGTGCGCCTTCGGGTGGGGCCAACAGTGCAGTGACTTTGATCGTGCCACTCTCTTGATCGACGATAGGAGCAATGCGCTCGATCGTTCCGGCGATTGGCCGGTCACGGTATGCTTCAGTCGTTGCTGATAGGCGCTGGCCAACGCGTAGTGCTGCGAGCTCAGATTGCGGTCGGTAGAAGACTACGCGTGGGTTTTCCAGATCGGTGATTTCGAAGGCGCGCTGGCCCAAAGTCGTTTGATCGCCGACGCTGATGTCGCGTGCGGTGACGGTGCCGTCGATTGGAGCAGTCAATGTGCAGCGATCGACCTCAAGCTGGGCTTGATCAAGCGCAACCTTGGCCGATGCCAGTGCAGTCTCGGCGGCGAGCACCGCCTGTTCAGAGGTTTCGAGGTCGCGCTCAGACAGCAATGAAGCTCCGTCGACCTGCTCGGCAAGTTGTTCGTTGCGCTTGTAGTCACGCGTGGCGCGCGTTAACTCGTTTTCCGCCTCGGTGACACGTACTTCGGCATCACGCACGGCCAGTTGAGCGATACGGTCGCGCATCCGCGCGAGCGCCTGGCCTGCGGTGACTTGTTCGCCTTCTTCCACCAGGATTTCAAGCACTGGCTCGGCACGCTCAGGGACCACATCGACGACATCCAGAGACTCGACGTTGGCGACTGCGTCGAGAGCAAGTTCGATGGACTCTTGGACTACTGGCATCGTGCGCACCCGCTCCAGTTTTACAGCCCCACGATCGTTTTCGGCGATGCTCGCGAACTCGGAGTTACTCGAGTTGTGATCGTCGGTACGTTCGCCTTCGATGGCGGCCGGTGGCCGACCGCAGCTGATCGCGGTGGAGGCCAGCAGCAGGAGTGCGGCTAGCAGCAGTGTGATGGGGTTCGGAGAGCGAGGCATGGGGGAGGCGGCGGGGGGAGCCGTAGAAAATGTACGGCTCCGAGCCCCTTATGATGGCAAGCCTTTGCCGGGAACTCCCTTTCCCGGCGAGACTTGCCCATGTCTTCCGAACCATGCGACCAAGGCCGCGAGGGGCGACCGCTGCTACCCCTCGATGAGGCCCGCTCTCTTCTGCTGGGCGCGGTTAAGCCGTTGGCTCAGGATTCCGAGTCGATCGCTCTTGAGCAGGCATCTGGGCGGGTCCTCGCCAAAGCCGTGCTGCTGGACCGGGCTGAGCCGCCTGTGCCCCGTTCCGCGATGGACGGATTTGCGCTGCGCAGTGCCGATGGCGTGGAGGATCGTGAGTTGCTGGGCGTGATGTACGCCGGAACTTCAGGTCGACCCGAAATTGGCTCAGGCCAGGCGATTGAGGTCATGACCGGCGGCACCGTGGCAGTAGGTGCTGATGCGGTGATCCCGGTCGAGCAGGCCGAGGTGGTGGACGGTTGCCTGGTTGTGAGTGCCGCAGTGCGAGCCGGTCAGCATGTGCGGATTGCTGGGGAAATGGGGGCAGCAGGCGAGATCGTCGTGCCGAAGGGTAAGGTGCTGAGCGCTTCGATGCTGGCAACGGCAGCCAGTTGTGGTGCAGACCCAGTTCAGGTCTACGTGGCACCCCGTGCGACGGTGCTCTCTACTGGTGACGAAGTGGTGGCTTGGACCAAGCAGCCGAAGGAACACCAAGTGCGCGATGCCAACCGTCTTGCCACTGCTTTGCAACTGCGCTCAGCCGGTGCCGAAGTGCTGGGCATGCATTGCGTATTGGATCAACCAGAACTTCTACGCGAGGCTGTTACCGCCGCGTTGGCGAGTTCGGATCTCGTGGTCACCATCGGCGGTGTGAGTATGGGTAAGAAGGATCACTTACCTATGGTCTTTGAAGATCTGGGAATCGAGAAGCTCTTCCATGGTATTGCAGTCCAGCCTGGCAAGCCGGTCTGGGTGGGTACGCGCGAAGGCAAGTGGGTGGTCGGCTTGCCTGGCAATCCGGTGTCATCCTTCGTCATGACTGAACTTATCGTGCGCGAACTCGTATATCGTCTTGCGGGAGCCGACCCCGTCGCTGACTTGCCTCTTCAAGCTTGCGTGCTGACTTCGCCGGTGCGCACGCGCGGCCGTGAACGCTTCTTCCCGGCAAAGATTGAATTCGACGTTGACGGGTTGCCGCGCGTGACGCCGGACGCCGGGCGTGGATCGGGCGATTGGACTGTGCTTTCCCGCATGCAGGCATTGCTGCGTGTGCCCGCGCACGCGGATCTGGAGGCTGGCTCTACCGCGCAATATCTTCCAATCAAGTGCTAGTTTTGCTGCCCCTTGCGGTCGCGGCTCTCCGTGGCTTCTCTCTTCCTGGCTGGTTCCTCCCGCCGGAGAGTGTGTTGCTTGTCGTTCCGTTACGCGTGCTCTATTGGGATAAGGGTGGGGGGCGCTTGGGTGACTATTTAGGGGGCGCTCTGTACGCGTTCATTTGTTTCTTTTTCCTGCACAACACGAGCCCGCTCGCGCCTTACCTTGTCGCTCCCATTTTGGGTTTGTGGTGGTGGGCAGAGCGTGCGCTCTATTTCGGCATCAAGAAGTGGATACCGATTGCACTCGCGGGCGCCGTAGCCGTGGTTGCGGTGGATTGGTTCCGCTTTCAATGGCCGATGGGGGGTGTGCCTTGGGGATCATTGGCACACGGCATGGCGGATAGGCCGATTGCGCGCGATTGGGCTAGCGTGATCGGCGAAAGTGGCTTGGTGGTTTTGCTCGCGATCATGGGCGCAGCGATCTACTCGATTTTTTGGTCGAAGCGCAGCCGCCGCGAGCGTTTCCTTGAGATTCTTCCAGTTCCGATATTGATCCTGCTGCTGGTGCTATCTGTGGAGCCGCGCGCGGAGATGCGTGACTCAATCCGCATGTTGGCGATTCAAGGCAACCTCTCTATCGACGAGAAGCACGGCAGCTGGGGTGTTCAGGAAGTCTTTGGCCGCCAAGCCAAAATTACCGAGCGCGGGCTGGCTGCCGAGCCAGATACCGAGTTTGTGATCTGGTGCGAGACTATGTACCCGATTCCGGTGACGCCACCGGAAGGCAGTGAGTTTGCCGAGACGATGATGATTCGCCCTTGGCCGGGTCGCGAAGAGATGCGTACGACGCAGTATTTGCGCGAGGTCAACGCAACAAATATTCGCTCGCTGATTGGACCACCCGAATTGGACCGCCGTTTCATCACTGGAGCACACTTTTATCTGGGTGTACCTGAAAAGGAAGCGTGGAGGCCAGGCGAATCTCGCGAGCCTGAGACCTGGAGCCCGCGCACTTCCGAGTTTCTAGCTTTCGGTCCGGACGGGGTCATTGAGGACCACTTCTCAAAGTCGGAGCTGGTCCCGTTTGGTGAACGCCTCCCTTTTCTGGGCAAATTCCCAGGCGGGGAACGGCTGGCGCTTGAAATTCTGCGCGTCACACGGCTTTATCCGCGCTTTGCCAGTTCGGGTCGTGTCGGGCCGTTAAGCACGCGTGGTCACGTCTTGGGTGGCGCAGTTTGTTGGGAAAACGTTTATGAAGGGGTTTTTCGAGGTCAGGCAGATCAGGGTGCCGAGGCTTTCCTAATCCTCTCGAACGAGAACTGGTATCGCATCTCACGTGAAATGGACCAGATGTTGGCCTCGACGCGATTCCGAGCCGCAGAGACCGGTCGTCCCATCCTGAGGGCAGCAAATACCGGGATCACGGCCCTGTTTGATGACCGTGGTGCAGTGCTTGGACAGCTGCCACGTGGCGTTGAAGGCTGGTTTGGGGCCGATCTCCATCTGATTGAAGGCGATTTCAGAACTCCGTATCAACGATGGGGCTGGCTCTTCCACCCGTTCGTCGCCTGGCTTGCTTTGATCGGGGCCGGGATCGGCCTAATCTTTGGTCGACGAGCGCAAGCTACGATGGGGTCGAAAGAAGGCTTCGAGCCCTCACTTGACCCCTCCTTAGGCCACCGGTAGGCTTTCGGTCCACGATCAGGCGAAACCGACTGGTCGGAGCACGCTACAGTGTTCACCTCACAACGCTGCGGTTGCGTCCGTCATCCCTCGAGCCTCTGGGCTCACCTAGATGCTGACGTTCGTCCCACGGCCGTCCCCCTCACGTAGAACCCCCTCCTGCAGGATCAACTTCGATGAGTCCCATCGGAAAGGTTTTCACCGTCATCAACTTGGCCCTCGCGGCACTCTTCGTCGGTTCGGCGTCTGCTCTCATTAATACTGGGCAGACCTACCGCATCGACCTGGAAGCGCTTCAGGTGGCTCATAGCACTCTTCAGTCCGAAGCCGCTGCTGCTGCTGCGCAGGCCGATCAGGACCTTCGCGCTGCGAATGCTGAAAAGGATCGCTTCGCTGGCGAAAAGGCTCAGCTCGAAAGCGACAAAGCTGCCTTGGAGGATGAGCTCAATACCGAGCGCGAGCAGAACGCCGATCTGCGCGAGCGTCTGACCAGCATCGATGGCAAGTTGGGTGATCTCGAGAGCACCAACCGCCAGCAGTTGAGTCAGATCACCGAGCTGAATGATCAGGCTAATTCGCTCCGCAGTGAGCGTGACAATGCTCTGGATGTCCGTGACGAAGCCGAAGCTTCGCGAGCCGACGCCGAGCGCAATGCGACCGCCTTTGAGCGCGAGCGTGATGAGCTCCAGATTGCTCTGGGCCGCGCCAACGAGGAGATTCAGTCGAAGCAAGCCGTGCTCGCCGCGGTCGCCTCGACTTATAAGATCGACCTCAACAACCTCAATGATCAGCCCGAGCTAGCTGGCCGCGTCACTGCGGTCGATGGCAGCCATGGCGCTACCGTCGTCGTGATCAACCTCGGTAAGAACGATGGCGTCAAGCCGGGCCACACCTTCGATGTGTACGCTGGTGGGGTCTACAAGGGCAAAATCTACGTCGAAACCGTTAACGCGAGCCAGTCGGCAGCCACCATCAAGATGGCAGGCACGGGCGAAATCGCGGCCGGTGACGCCGTTGTCACTCGTCTGTAAGGAGCCTCCTGATGGCAGCCAAGCGTAAGAAGAAAGCGGCGAAGCCCACCAAGGGCGGCAAGTCGGCGAAGCAGAAGAAAGTCAAGGAACCAAAGGAAATCAAGCCCGGCCCGCCGGTCGAGAGCGTGATGATCCTGGTCACCGGTCTTCTGCTGTTGACCGCGCTCGTGATGATGGACTATGTGAAGGGCAAGAACTACGGCATCGGTACGTTCTTCGCTGACAGCTACGAGGCTTCGGCCGAGGACTAGTTCTCATTCACTCAGACGGCTTTTCGCGGCCGACTCCGCTTCGGGGTCGGCCGCGCTTCTTTTCCGCGTACGCTGTTTCTATACTGCTCCTGGGCAGTATTGCCCTCAACTTCGAACCCCGCTTCGTCCTTGTTCCAATGGCTCACGAGTCGGTTCTCCTTATCGGAGGACCTTGGTATTGATCTCGGCACCGCTAACACGCTGATTGCTTCGCGTGAGCGGGGCATCATCCTGAATGAGCCGTCCGTCGTCGCCGTTTATAAGGGCACTAATGAGGTAATCCTCGAAGGCATGGGTGTGGGCCTTGAGGCCTATGACATGCTTGGCAAGACGCCAAAGAACATCGAGGCAATTCGCCCGCTCAAGGGTGGCGTGATCGCAGATTTCGAAGTCACCGAGAAGCTGCTGCGCTATTTCCTGCGCAAGGCCAACGAAGGGCGTTCTATGGTGCGCCCGCGTGTTGTCATCGCGGTTCCGTCAGGCATCACCACAGTCGAGCGCCGCGCGGTGATCAACTCGGCCGAGCGGGCTGGTGCGCGTAAGGTTTTCCTGGTTGACGAGCCAATGGCTGGTGGTCTTGGCGTGGATCTTCCCATTACCGAAGCTGAAGGTTCGATGATCGTTGACATTGGCGGCGGTACCACCGAGGTCGCAGTTCTCGCACTAGGTGGGCCGGTCGTGGTGAAGTCGGTCAAGGTCGCAGGTGACGATCTTGACGAGGCGATTCTCAATTATGTTCGTAAGAACCACAACTTGCAGATCGGTCCGCAGACGGCCGAGATGCTAAAGAAGACCATTGGGTCGGCTTACGCGCTTGAGCAAGAGAAGTCGCTTGAGATAGCGGGGCGGGACACTCTCAACTTGATGCCGCGAAAAGCGGTGCTCAACTCGGAAGAGATTCGCGAAGCTCTACAAGAAACACTTCGCCAGATTCTGCGTGCGATTCTTGATTGTCTTGAGGCCGCGCCGCCTGAAATAGGCTCTGACTTGCTGGAAGTCGGCATTGTGGTTGTGGGGGGTGGTGGATTGCTACCCGGGTTGGACAAGTACATTGAAGAAAACACAGGCTTACCCTGTCGCATCGACGTTGAACCGCTGACGGCGGTGGCGCGCGGTACGGCTCGCTTCCTCGAAGACCTCGACCTCTACGCGACCTTCCTTTCAGAGGGCGACGACTTGCAGTAGTCGTGTTCCTGCCTTCGGTCGCCGAGCGCCACCGGCGCACCGTTCTGGTCACGATCGGTGTCTCGGTTTTAGTTCTTCACGCGTTTGTGCGGTTGCCGGGTTTCGATTTGGTCGACCGCTTATTGGTCGCGCCGGTTTCCGAAGTCACCCAACCTTTGGCTGCTTGGGTTGTACAAAGGGTCTCCCCTGGTGAGCAGGATCGAATGGCTCCCAGTCCGGCCTCTGGCGCGCTGATCGTTGCTGAGCGCGAAGCCGGACAGCCGGCATCAGTGGCTGGTGTGGCCTGGCTGGAAGTTCCAGTTGGGCGCGCGGAAGCGGGTCAGCATCGGCTCTTGCTGGCAGCGGGGGCAGACTTCGGTCTCGCTCCGGGCATGCCCGTGGTGTACGCCGACAGCTGGCTGGGGAGGATTGGGGGGACTGGGCCGACAACAGCAGAAGTCGACTTAGTGAGCGGCGCGGCGCGGCGCACGCCGATCTATTTGTTGGGTGATCGTGGGCAGCCTTTACGCGCTATCTTGCAGGGGAGGGGCGGTCAGCATCGACCGCTGATTCGCGACCACGAAGCGAAGGGTGAACCGGTCGAGGGTGTGGTCGTGAGTTTCCGTCGTGGCGCGGAAGACCCACCACCCTATGCTCAGTTAGATATGAGGCTGGGTACCGTGGTGCGCGTGGGGGATCCCCAGCGCGGCTCGGCTGCTTGGGAAGTGGATTACCAGCTACCTGCAGGCGCAGAGGGGCGTGTCTACGTTGCTGCGGGCGCTGTGACGGAGTCTGTGGTCGCTGAGCCTCCGGTGCGCACCGGGCCAACCTCGGTCACTCTGCGCGCTGATGGGGTTTTTGGTGCACGCCTTTGTGCACTGCGTGCGCCTATAGATGTCCCGCCTGCAGTAGCGACAGTTGATGACAGGGTGCTGGGACGCATCGTGGCACAACGTGGATCACTTCTCTGGTGCAGTTTGCGTGCACCTGCGAGTTGGCCAGGGAATAGTTGGGTGGGCCTGGATGGCAACACTGCTACGCGCGGGGATGCTGAATTGCGCTTTACGGCGGGCGGCGCGGGCGTGCCGCGGGGGCTCTTCCTGGGTGCGCGTACTGATCCCACGCCTCGACCCGTGGGACAACTGCAAGTGTGGGGTCGTGTACCGCTTCGCGAGCCGGAGTTGACGCCGTGAACATCGTTCGCTGGCGTGTGTTGCTACCGGTCGCTCTGCTGCTGACCATCGTGGCGCCGGCGCTCCGTGCGCTACCGATCGGCATGGCGTTGCCGGATCTCTGGCTGCTGCTTGCGATTGGCTGTGTGCCAGCGCGCGCCACGGACCGTCTGTCTTACGCAGTGCGCGTCGTTTTGTTGTTGGGTATCTTGCGGGCGTCAGTCAGCGCAGTTTCGCTCTGGAGCTGTTGGGCAGGCCTTGCTGCGGCGCTTTTCTTGCGCGAGCGCGCCCATCGACACATCAGTGAGGAGTCCTTTTTCCTGCGCTTTCTTGTGGGTGCTTTGGCGGCTTTGCCGCCGACGGCGCTGGATGAACTGGAAGCGAACCGATTGAATCTAGAGCGTGCTTGGACTGAGCCGCTCTTCGCCGTAATCTGGATAAGTTCGTTCTGGGCCGTTGTGCGTCGCCCCGGCCCGCGGCGGCTCCGGTTCGACTGATGAGGAAACGAAGGCTCCAACACCTGATGATGGTACTGGTGGCCGTGCAGGTGATCCTGGCGGCGCGGATGTACCAACTGCAGGTCGTGCAGCACGATGAGTGGGCGGAACGGGCACATCGTTCGCGGCTCGAAAAGCGCACTATTCCGGCGGAGCGCGGACGCATTCTCGATGTCGACGGCGTGGTACTAGCCGAGGACCGACGTTCCTTTGATCTGATGCTCGAATACCGCTCATTCCGGCGTGGGCAGGCGGTAGCACAAATCTTCGAGCTGTGTCTGCTGTTGCGTATTCCGTGTAGCGGTTTGGAAGAAGCGGCGGATCGCGGGCTCGAAATACTGGATCAATTCATCATGCTGACGCCAGCGGACTTCCGCGGCTTGGACAGTCGGCGACAGGGTGATGCGGTCTACTATCTGCGGAAGTTGGCCGGCATGAGTCGCGGTGAAGCCGAGCAAATCGAAGCTTGGCTCCGCACTTCTGGCTCATCGTTCGGGGAAGCTTTCCCTGAGGCCGAGGCGCAGATGAAGACGCATTTCGGTGATTGTCGGCTGCGTTTGCGTGAGCTCGAGCGCTTGCTTGGCTTGGACTCGAAAGAGTCGCTCATTGCACGCCTGGAAGAAGAGCGACAGAGTCTCGAGCGCCGAATTCGCCAACAGGCGGTGCGCGCTGCATCGGCTGAAGCGTTGGAGATTGGCGCTTGGGAGGTGGCAGAGCATCTCGGGGTACACGCCGCGCCAGGTGGTCATGCAGAGGAACGAGCTTGGCGTGTCGAGCGGCTGTACGCATTGCAAGATCTCAGCAAGCGCTGGCAGTGGGCTGGCGACCTCGAAGTGCTGGCTGCGCTAATTGCGCCGCCATCTGGCGAGTCGCCAAATACAACTGAGTTGGGCGAGTTGCTCGGACACATTGAAACAGTGTCCTCCGAAGACGTATCCGGCTTGCGTCGAGAGCTTGTTGCACGCGTGCATCGCGATCGCGTCGCACGCCTAGTGCGCGGGGTCGATTACGAAGTCGTCGACCGAATTGGTCAGGACCCGGAGGCTTTTGCTGGTCTGCAGGTCGATCTCGCCGCAGACCGTCTCTATCCAGGAGATGTCGCCCCGCAGTTAATTGGTAATGTGAGCATCTCGACTCCGGATGACATCGAAGCTTATTTTGCGCAGCGCCGCGTGTTGCAGGAATTAGCGGGGAAACTAGTGCGTACGCAGTCTGAGGAAGAGCTCTATCGCGAACTGCGTCGTGAGTTTCTGCGCACCACCATGCGACCGGGGGATGTACTCGGAAGCAGTGGAGCGGAATGGGCCTTCGAGGAGGTACTTCGTGGAGAGCGCGGCTATCTGCGCGAGTTGGCCGGGGTCGAGGGCGAAGACTCGCCGCGCGAGCTCGAGTTTGTGCCGCCGCGTTCAGGTCAGGATGTGCAGCTCAGCCTGTCTTCAAGGCTGACCACAGCGGCAGAGCGTGCCATCTTGCAGGCCTATGACATTGCGCGGGAACGACTAGGAGTGGATCGAGCCGATTTGCACGATCGATTACGTCAGCCGCGTGCTGGTTTCGCGATCATTGATTTGCGCGACGGTTCGATTCCTGTTTTGGCGACGATGCCAAGCTACACCCGTGATCAGTACCGCAATGACTACGAATTGCTCGAGGCCGACGTCGATGCTGGTGTTTTCCGCAACCGCGCGTTGGGTGGAAACGCAGGTGGTCATCAGACGCCGTATCCAGGCTCCACTTTTAAGCCGCTGATCGCACTGCTTGCCTTGGAGCAAGATGAGGATGCTTGGGATCGAGAAATCTACTGTGGCAATCAGTGGTTGCCACCTGGCCAACAGTCGAGCGAACAGGTGCGCCCGCTTCATTGTCACAATCACTCGGCGCGCGCTCTCGATATGCACGATGCTCTCAAGTACTCGTGCAATACCTATTTCTATACCCTGGCCAATGAGATGGGTTGGGATCCTATTTGGCGTCGGTCGCATGCGCTGGGCTTTGGGGCGCCGACTGGGGTCGAGCTCGTGCCGATCGACCGTTACGTGATCGACGCAAGTAATCGCGAAGGAGGTTACGACAACGGGGAGCGCTTCAAGCCGGGGCGAGGTCCGAATCGCATTCTGGAGACTGGTGCCAATTATCTCGCTTCAAGGCACGATGACTTCAATGGCTTCACATTGGCACACTTCGGAATAGGCCAAGTCTCAGTGCACGCTAGCCCTTTACAGATGGCACGCTTTTATGGTTGGTTAGGCACAGGTGAGCTGGTGACGCCGCGACTCGTGCTGCAGGGAGGGGGGGGTGCTCAAGCGCGCCCCGAGCTGGTAGATGTTCCGCTCGATCCCGATTTTCAGCGGCAGGTCCGGGATGCGCTCCGTGCAGTGACGGAGGACCCTTCCGGGACTGCCTACGATGAGCACTATCGCTTGGATCTATTCCGCGTTGCTGGCAAGACCGGCACAGCGCAGCCCAGTCGCATCCACGCTACTCACGCTTGGTTTGCTGGGTATTTTCCGTGGGACGAGCCACGATATGCGGTGGCGGTTTTATGCGAAAATGTGCAACTACACGGTGGGGAAATTGCGAACCTCGTGGTTCATCAGTTCCTTTCATCTGAGGAGGCTCGCGAGTATTTCCACGAAATCCTCGACTGACATGCAGATACAACTGCTAGGTTTTTTCGGCTTTCTGATTCCATCCTCTTTCTTTCGCATGATCTGCGAAGGCGATTAAGCGCGGCATGGTCGTGGCAGCATCTCTCCCCGTTCGTATCTGGCGCTTTCTCAAGCGCACGGATTGGCCGTTGTTGCCGCTGGCGGGCCTGATCTTACTTGCTGGCTTAGTCATGCAATGGAGTGTGGGTGGCACTGCAGAGCCACCGCTTGGTCATATGGTTCGCATGTCGGCTGTCGGGATTGCCTGTGTGATGGGAGCGCTGATCCCGGCGCGGCTTTGGCGAAGCCAGGCTTGGCTGATCTATTTCGGCTGCATAGCTTTTCTAATCCTCGTCTTTTTCGTCGGCGACTCAACCAACAATGCGCGACGTTGGATCGACCTGGGCGGCGGTTTCAAGCTGCAACCAAGCGAGTTCGCCAAGTTGGGGATTATTCTTGCGATGGCGCGTTGGTTTTCTTCACAGTCGCGCCCTCGTCACTTAGCCGATCTGGCAACGCCTGCTTTGCTGACAGTCGTGCCTTTCGGCATGATTCTGATTCAGCCGGATCTAGGTACAGCGCTTAGCACGCTTCCCCTATTTCTGGCGATGGCTTGGCTAGCTGGAACGCCTGGCCGTGTCATGCGTTGGTTCTTTATTCTCCCTGTGCTGTTGGCCCCCTTTTCTTTCTTGGCAATTCAGGATTACCAGCGCGAGCGCATTGAGACCTGGTGGCGCCAAGACCATCTCAGCGAAGAGGAAATTGCTGACGCCGGCTATCACTTGTGGCACGCAAAACTCGCGATTGGTTCCGGGGGATGGACGGGGCATGGTTGGGGGCAGGGTCCGGAAAATCAGCTCAATCGCTTGCCAGAGCGCCACAACGATTTCATCTTCCCAGTCATTGCGGAGGAGTTCGGATTTTTCGGATCGGTGGGGTTTCTGTTGCTGTACTCATTGCTGCCCATTACTGCATTCATGCGCGCCAGTCGCTATCGTGATCCTTTCACCCGGCTAGTGGTTGCCGGTGTGGGTGTGCACTTTGCGACACATTTGTGTCTCAACATCGGGGTTTCTTCGGGGGTCTGGCCGACTACTGGATTACCATTGCCGATGGTCTCCTGGGGCGGTAGCTCGATGGCGGTTTCCGGTTTATTACTAGGGGTCGCGCTTTCGGCTGGGGCCGCTCCCGCGCCCCTATTTGAAAGGCGCGCTTACGGGGGCGATGAGTAAGCAGGGATTCTGGGGGCGGCGCTAGAATCGAGTTTGCATGCGAGCGATCCAGATGGTGCGCCCCGAGGCCCGCGCGGTCTCCTACGGCGATGATGTCGAGGTTCCCATACCGGGGCCGGGCGAGGTCCGTGTGCGCGTAGCGCGTACCGCGATTTGTGGCACCGATCGGCATATTTATCACTGGGATGATTCGATCTCGCACCTGGTTGCCCCGCCGGTGACCATTGGGCATGAGTTCTGCGGTCACGTTGAGCAGCTCGGCGAGGGGGTCGAAGGCTGGTTTGAAGGCGACTACGTTTCGGCCGAGATGCACATTGTATGTGGACACTGCCGAGCTTGTTTACGTGGCGATTTCCATATCTGTGAGAACACTCGTATCGCAGGGCTGCAGCAGAACGGCTGCTTTGCCGAATGGGTAGTCGTGCCGGCATCCAATCTGGTCCGCCTCGATCCCGAGACTGTGCCGCCGCACATTGGCGCGCTACTCGATGCCTTGGGTAACGCTGTGCACACGGTTCAGTCAGCCAAAGGCGTTGCAGGGCGTCATGTGCTACTGTCGGGATATGGTGCGATTGGCGCGATGGCCGCGGCGGTGGTGCAGTTCAAAGGTGCCGCTTCACTGACTATCTCCGAAGTCTCGCCCGGTCATCTGGAACGGGCGTACGCGTGGGCAGCGCGCATGGGGGATAAGGTTCCGATTCATATCGTGAACCCGATTGAAGAGACTGATTTTGCTGGGCGCGTTAAGGAACTCACGGGAGGAGGAGTCGATGCGGTGCTTGAAATGAGTGGTGCCGTCCCTGCGATCAATGCTGGGCTCAAAGCGCTCTACCCGGGTGGGGAGATGATCCTGCTTGGTATTCCATCGGGCCGAAATTTGGCGATCGAGCGATTCAGTGAGCATGTGATTTTCAAGGGCCTGACCTTGAAAGGAGTGGTCGGTCGGCGCATGTTCGAAACTTGGGACGAGATGCTCGAACTTCTGCGCATTGGCTTGGATCTCGATCACATAGTCACGCATCAGCTGCCGCTGTCTTCTTTTGAGGACGGTATTGCACTGCTCGATCAAGGCGAAGCTCATAAGGTCGTACTTGATCCATCGGCGGTCTAGTCGCACGTTGGGCGCTGGTAGAATCAGCGCCATGAGTGGAGCTGTGCAGACGTCTTTCGAGGCGCAACTGGTTGCTGAACTGGATGAGATCCGCGAGGCGGGTCTCTACAAGGAAGAGCGCATAATTGTTACACCGCAGGATGCGGAGATCAGGGTGGCCGGTGGCGATGGCGTTCTGAATTTCTGTGCCAACAATTACCTAGGACTTTCCGATGATGCAGCGTTGATTGATGCGGCGCGAAAGAGTCTTGAAACTCATGGATTCGGCATGTCGTCGGTGCGTTTTATTTGCGGAACACAGAATATTCATAAGGAGCTCGAAGCCAAGATCTCGGATTTTCTGGGTTTTGAGGACACTATTCTCTACACAAGCTGCTTCGATGCAAATGCAGGCCTATTCGAGACACTGCTCGGTCCGGAAGACGCGATCATTTCTGATGCGCTCAACCATGCATCGATCATTGACGGTGTACGCTTGTGTAAGGCCAAGCGTTTTCGCTACGCGAACTCGGACATGGATGAACTTGAAAGCTGTCTAAAACAGGCAGTCGAATCCAGCGTGCGTCGGATCATGATCACCACTGATGGTGTTTTTTCAATGGACGGTTACGTTGCCAAGCTGGGCGAGATTTGTGATTTAGCCGATAGGTATGGTGCGATCGTGCATGTGGACGACAGTCATTCGAGCGGTTTCATGGGTGCCACTGGCCGTGGCACGCACGAGTACTGCGGTGTGATGGGTCGCGTGCACATCATTACCTCGACGCTTGGCAAGGCGTTAGGTGGGGCCTCAGGTGGGTACACCAGCGCTTCGAAGGCAATCGTTGATACGTTGCGCAATCGCTCGCGCCCCTACCTTTTTTCGAACTCGGTGGCTCCGCCGATTGTTGCAGCGAGCATTGCGGTTTTTGATCGTCTCTCCGCTACGACCGAATTGCGTGACAAACTCGAGCGCAACACGATGTGGTTCCGCCAGGCTATGACCGAGGCGGGCTTTGATATCAAGGAAGGTGTGCATGCCATCGTGCCGATCATGCTTGGCGACGCTAAGCTTGCCGCGGACATTGCGCGCGACATGCTGGAGGAGGGCATCTATGTGATCGGCTTCAGCTTTCCGGTCGTACCGCGCGGTCAAGCGCGCATCCGTGTTCAGATCTCTGCTGGCCACGAGCAGGAGCACCTCAAGCGTGCCGTTGACGCTTTCGTTAAAGTTGGCAAGAAACACGGCGTGATCGCCTAGTTTGCTTCGTTGGGAGGGCGGCTCGGATCCTAAGGATTCTTTGCGGCTGCCACTTTTTCTCGCACACCTAGCTCGGCAAGGATCTTTCGTTTCCGGTCGTCATCTGCGTCTCGCCATTCACGGATCTCGCTGGGTTTGCGAAAGCAGCCGGCGCACCACCCAAAGTGTGTATCGAGATGACAGATTTCTTTGCAGGGTGACTCTGGGGGCTCGTTCATGGCTTCCTTTAGGTCGCCGGCCCGTGGTCATCTCGCCAGCGCAAGCGGCGCAGGACATCTGGGTGGAGTAGCGCGAGCACGGTGACGATTTCAAGGCGGCCGATCCACATCGCGAGGGTCAGCACGAGTTTCTCAGGTGGATCAAAGTTTGAGAAGTTGCCCATCGGGCCGACATCTCCGAGGCCTGGCCCAATATTTCCTAGGCAAGCCAGTGCCGCCGTGCAGGCAGTCAATGGATCTTCGCCAAGTAACGTTAGGCTGAATCCAATGATGAAGTAGCCCAGCAGGTAGAGGAAAATAAGATTGAGGACCGCGCGTACGATGGGGTCGGCCACGGCGTGTCCTTTGTGGCGCAGCGGCAACACGGCACGTGGGTGCAGTGATCGCGTGATTTCGCGCCAGACGAACTTCAGTGCGAACAGGTTACGAATTGCTTTTGGCCCACCTGCAGCCGAACCGGCGCAGCCACCGATCAGCATGACCAAGATCAGGACGGCTCTCGCGGAATCACTCCACAGGTTGTAGTCTTCACTCGCATAGCCTGTGCTGGAGATTAGTGAGGCTGTTTGGAAGGCTCCGGCGCGAAGCTCGGCCTCACCGGGTATTCCGGGCGAAAGTAGAAATGCGAGTAGGCCGCAGCCGACCATCGCGCCCAGTAAGTAGAAGCGGAATTCTCCGTCCCTCCAGATCTCGAGTGGATTGCGCGTCATGCCTACCCAAAGTAGCGGGAAGCTGATCCCTGCAATTAGCATGAAGACCACGAGAATCCACTCTGCAGCTGGATTGTTGTAGCCACCAATCGATTCGGGGTGCGGAGAGAATCCACCAGCTGAGATCGCGGTAAAGGAGTGGCAGATCGATTCGTACAACGGGAAGTCTGCGCCCAGCATCAGTGCCGCGATCAGCGCGAGCGTCAGCGTTACATAGAGGAGCCATAGTCGGCGTGCACTTTCACGTACGCGCGCCCC
>JAKVCF010000033.1 GCA_022447335.1 Planctomycetota bacterium
GTCAAACAAAGCATCCACCGACTGCTGCAGCATCCGCTTCTCATTACGAATGATGACCTCCGGAGCATTCAGCTCAATAAGGCGCTTAAGTCGGTTGTTGCGGTTGATCAAACGACGATAAAGATCGTTCAAATCTGAACTCGCAAAGTTGCCACTATCTAGGCGAACTAGTGGGCGCAGCTCCGGTGGGATGACCGGAATCACATCGAGAATCATCCACGACGGATCATTCGGTGAATCGCGCAGCATCTCGACGGTACGAAGGCGCTTAATAATGTCCGCCATACGCTGCTTCGAATTGCAGTTCTTCATCTCCTCGCGGAGTTCAGCTGCAACCGAATCGAGGTTCAGGCCGCGCAGCAGTTCTGCAATGGCTTCCGCCCCCATGCCAGCCACGAAGGAGCTGCCGTACTGCGCGCGGGCGCGGCGGCACTCATCTTCAGTGACAAGCTGACTCTTCTTGAACTCGGACTCACCCGGATCAATGACCACGTAATCCTGGAAATAAATCACGCGTTCTAGCTCGGTTTTCTTCATGCCGAGCAGGTTGCCGATTCGACTTGGCGTGACCGAGAAGAACCAAATATGAGCAACTGGGGCAGCCAAGTTGATGTGACCCATGCGCTTGCGACGCTCACGTGAGGTGGTCACCATCACACCGCACTTGTCGCACACGATACCCATGTGCTTCTGGCCACGATACTTTCCACAGGCGCACTCGTAGTCACGCTCTGGACCGAAGATCCGCTCACAGAATAGGCCGTCCTTTTCCGGGCGGAAGGTACGGTAGTTGATCGTCTCTGGCTTCTTCACTTCGCCGAAGGACGCTGAACGGAAGTCCTCAGGAGAAGCTAGGCGAATAGAGACGGCCAGCTGGTCACGCTGGTCAATGGGCGAAGTCGCCGGCGGCGCAGGCGGCGCGGGGATCGGAATCGCGGTGTCGGTGGGCTGGTCCATCGATGGTTGAGTTTGCCAGGGAAAAAGCGGAGGCCGGGCAGGCCTATTGGTCGGAGTTCTCGAGCTTGATATTCAAGCCAAGGCCGCGGATCTCGTTCATCAACACCTCGAAGCTGACGGGCGTTCCCGATTCGAGGATGTTTTTGCCCTTCACCATGGACTCGTAAATCTTGGTCCGTCCGTCAACGTCGTCGGACTTCACGGTGAGGAGCTCCTGCAGGAGGTAGGCGGCGCCGTATGCCTCGAGCGCCCAGACCTCCATCTCTCCGAATCGCTGGCCGCCAAAGCGCGCCTTACCACCCAGCGGCTGCTGCGTGATCAGGCTATACGGGCCAGTCGAACGGGCGTGCACCTTCTCGTCGCCGAGATGGTGCAACTTCAGCATGTACATGTAGCCGACACAAACCTTCTGCTCAAAGGGTGAGCCGGTTCGGCCGTCAAAGACTGTGTGGGTGCCACTTTCGGGCATACCCGAATCCTGCAACGCCTGCTCGATCTGCGACTCCGAAGCGCCATCGAAAGCGCCTGTCATCGCACGGAACCCACCATTCATGGCTGCAAGGCCTAGGTGCGTTTCGAGGATCTGGCCGACGTTCATACGACTGGGCACACCCAGCGGGTTAAGGATGATGTCGACCGGAGTGCCGTCATCCAGGAACGGCATGTCTTGCTCGGGCAAGATCTTCGAAATTACACCCTTGTTACCGTGGCGGCCAGCCATCTTGTCGCCGACTGATAGGTTGCGCTTAGTCGCAATATAGACTTTGACCATCTCGAGCACGCCATTCGGCAAGTCATCCCCGCGCGACAGACGACTAGCCATCTTGGTCTTCCAAGCCTCCTTGTCCTCAATTCGATCGAGGTGCGAGCGCACAATCTCCTCAGCCTTGGTACGGCGCGAAGGATGGTCCAGGCCTTCGGAGAAAGTCTTCAGGTACTCCTGGATGGTCATCAGGTCACCGAACAGCGTAGCCTCGGTAATTTCGATCGGCTTGCGAACCTTCGGCAACTTGAGCGGCTCACCGATGTACTCGCTGAGCTCGTTGACGCAGGACTGCAGCTCGCGGCGGAGCACATCGTCGTACTCGTTTTCGATCTGACGGATCTGCTCGTGCGCGGCACGACGCTCAGCAGCAGTCATGTTGACCTTACGACTGAAACGCTGAGCACCGATCACGACGCCGAACACGCCGGCAGGCAACTTCAGTGAGACGTTCTTCACGTCTTCACCCGCGCGACCGAAGATGGCATGTAGTAAGCGCTCTTCAGGAGTCAGTTCGGTTTTCGACTTCGGCGCAATCTTACCGACCAGAATGTCGTTCGGACCGACACGCGTACCGATGCGCACAATGCCACTCTCGTCTAGGTTGCGCAGAGCACGCTCGCCAGCGTTCGGAATGTCGCGCGTGAACTCTTCCTTTCCGAGGGTAGTCTCACGAATCTCGGCCTCGAAACTATGGATGTGGACCGAAGTAAAGGTATCGGCCTTGACCAGTCGCTCTGAAACGACGATCGCGTCCTCATAGTTGTAGCCTTCCCAGGACATGAAGGCGACGAGCAAGTTCTTGCCAATCGCAAGTTCGCCCTGGTGGGTTGAAGGGCCATCGGCGATCAGCTGACCCCGCGACACTTTGTCCCCCACTTTGACCAGCGGCTTCTGGTTCAGAGTAGTGTGCTCATTGGTGCCCTGGAACTTACGCAGGTAATAGGGCTCGGTCTCCTCCTTGAGCTTGATCTGGTTGGCGTCGACGTACTCGACGGTGCCAGCGCGACGCGCCTTGACCACCCAACCCGAGTTGTACGCAACAGCCTTCTCCATGCCGGTACCCACGAGCGGCGGCTCGGTACGGATAAGGGGCACAGCCTGACGCTGCATGTTCGAACCCATCAAAGCTCGGTTTGCATCGTCGTGCTCGAGGAAGGGAATCAGCGCGGCCGAAATTCCCAGGATCTGACCTGGGTCAATATCGATGTACTGAACATTGTCAACTTCCTTCAACGTGAACTCGCCGTGGTGACGGCACATCACGTAGCCGTTCTCGTCAGGCACAAGCTTGGACTTATCAACCACCGAGTCAGCGGGCGCGAAGACTACGTCGTACTCCTCGTCGGCTCGCAGGAAAGCGACTTCGTCGGTAATCTTACCCTTCTTAACCACACGATACGGCGTGGTGAGGAAACCGTAGTCGTCGACCACCGCATAAAGCGAAAGCGAAGAGATCAGACCGATATTTGCACCTTCCGGCGTTTCGATCGGACACAGGCGACCATAGTGAGAGATGTGCACATCTCGTTCCTGAAAGCCCGCACGCTTACGGTTCAGGCCACCTGGACCAAGAGCCGAAAGGCGACGCTCGTGAGCCAGCTGCGAAAGCGGGTTCGTTTGATCCACTACCTGCGAAAGCTCGCCACGCGCAAAGAACTGCTCGACCGCGGTCGAAAAGGCCTTGGCATTGACCAGCGCACGCGGAGTTAGCGTTTCGGTATCGCTCTGCTGCGACATCCGGTCCACCGCGGCGCGCGCGACCTTAAGCAGACCCTTGCGGAACTCCTCGCTGGCTAGCTCAGCCAAGGTGCGCACACGACGGTTGCCAAGATGGTCAATATCATCGATCTCACCAATGTTGGCACGCAAACCAAGCAGATACTTGACGGCGTCGTAAATGTCCTCAGGCAGGAGCGTCGATGGACCGCGATCAGCTTCGGCCGGGCGGCGGAACTTGCGACTAATACGGAAACGGCCAACGCGCCCCAGGCTGTAACGCTTCTGATCAAAGAAACGGTCATGAATCAGCTCGCGCGCCTTCTCCAGCTGAATCGGGTTGCCCGGGCGAAGTTTGGCGTAGATCGCGGCAAGGGCCTCTTCATGCGAGGAAGCAGTATCCTCCTTCAGCGAGTCCAGAATGAGCGTGTCATCCATCCATGGAAACTCTTTGGCCAATTTAGCGTCCCTGGAGAGGACCTCGACTTCCTTGAGATCCGAGCCCGCAATGCGCTCAGCGGCATCAGCTGAGATCTCCTGGCCAGCCTCCACCCAGACTTCGCCAGTGCGAGTGTCACGGACCTGACCGAGTGAACGCAGCCCCTCAAGCCTAGCCGAAAACTTAGCCTTCGTTTCCTTGCCACGCTTCACCACCTCAACCGGATAGAAGAGAAGCAAAATGGCGTCATCGGTACCCCACTCCGGCTTAAGCGCGCGCAAGAAGGTAAGCGCCGAGAACTTGCCCTGCTGGTCGATACGAACCTGCAGCGAACCCTTGCCCGACACGAGCAGTTCGACCCATGAACCACGCTCAGGGATCACGCGGGCACTATGTAGCTTCTTATCCCCCGTGTGGATTTCGACCGAGAAGTCTATCCCCGGTGAACGGTGGAGCTGAGACACAATCACGCGCTCTGAGCCGTTGACGATGAACTCGCCCCCACCCATCATGACGGGGATCTCACCGAGATAAATTTCCTCCTCGATGCACTCCTCGCCCTTGCGCAACGCAACGCGTACACGCAGCGGGTAGGCGTAGCTGTACTTCAGCTCTCGACACTCTTCGGGAGTGTAACGCGGACGACCCAGCTCATAGCCGATGTACTCAAGTGCCATCGACTTGTCGTGGCTCTCGATCGGGAAAGCGCCTTGGAACAGGGCCTCAACCCCGACTTCCTTGCGACGCTTAGCCGGCACCCCGATTTGCAGGAACTCGTTGTAAGAGCGAACCTGCAGATCTGAGAGACCGGGGAGAATGGATTCGTCCCGGAATTGGAAAGAACGAAAATCCCGAACTTCGAAGTCGGTGATCGAATTTGTTTCGACGGACATGGCCTAGTTCCCGACGTGTGAGGAGTGTGATTGCGGTCAGCGACCGCGCCTGGAAAAGACCGGCACCCCGGCCTTCCAGACTAGCAAAGTGCCCATCCCGGCCCGCAAAAGACGGGGTGGGGCAGAAGCGATCCATAAGGGCCACCCACCGCGAGGTGGGTGCCCCTTATGGGGATCGCTCGATCCAGAGTCAAAGGATGAGCCGGGATCAAGCCAGCTTGACGGAAGCGCCAGCTTCCTCGAGCTGCTTTTTGAGGTCTTCGGCTTCTTCCTTGGAGACGCCTTCCATGACGGCCTTCGGGGCCGACTCGACCATCTCCTTGGCCTCCTTGAGGCCGAGGCCGGTAATGCCACGGACAGCCTTGATCACGTTGATCTTCTTGTCGCCAGCGCCATCGAGGATGACATCGAACGAGGACTTCTCTTCAGCGGCTTCGCCACCTTCGCCACCACCGCCGCCAGCAGCGGCAACGGCCACCGGGGCAGCAGCACTCACGCCCCAACGCTCTTCCATGGCCTTGACGAGAGTCGCGGCCTTACCAATGGGGAGAGCATCAAGCTGCGTGAACAGCTTTTCGAGATCCGCGTCGAGTTCGACGGTTTGGGTCTCTTCGGTCATGGTTCTAATTTGATTGCTTGGTTTCGCGGGATGCGGGAATCGGGTCGCGCCTGGATCGAGCGATCAGGCGGCGTCCCCCTGGTCCACCCGTGCCTGAACGCAACGGGTAGTAGATGCCCCGACCTCGTTGAGGACGGTGGCGAGTTTGCGAGCCGGGGCGGACAAGACGCCGGCCATCATGGCTCGCAGAGTTTGACGGTCCGGCATGCCAGCGATGGAGGCGGCCTCCTTCGCATTCATGACGGTTCCGTCGAAATAAGCGCCGCGGTATGTGACCTTGCGGTCGTCACCCTCAGCTCCTTTGTAAATCTTCTCGATCGTCTTGGCAGCCGAGATCGCCGACTCCGTGTCGCCGACCAAGAGCACGGTACTACCTTCGCTCCAAGCACCTTCTTCGAGTTCAATGCCGACCTCGCGCAGCGCAACGCGCACCAAACGCTTCTTGCCGAGCACCAGCTGAGCGCCGGTCTCACGCACGTCGTTGCGCAAAGTCTGAGCCTCTTCTACCGTTAGAGATTCGACGCCGAGCAGGACGACACCGTCCTGATCTTTCACGAGTTCGGAGTACTCGCGGACGATCCATTCGTTGATGTAGCTGACCATCTGTTTGTCCTCCGGATTAGTCGGCGTATTCGACCTTAAGGCCAGGGCCCATGGTCGTAGAGACACTGACATTGCGAATGTAGGCACCCTTAGCCGTAGCCGGGCGCAGTGACATCACGTAGTCGAGAAAGGCACGCGTGTTATCGGCTAGTTGCTCACTCGAGAACGAAGCCTTACCAACGGGAACGTGCAGATTCGAGCCGCTATCGACGCGGAACTCGACCTTGCCAGCGCAGAAGTCTGAGACGGCCTGCGCAGCGTTAGGAGTGACCGTGCCAGATTTCGGCGAGGGCATCTTGCCCTGCGGACCGAGAACCCGGCCGAGCTTACCGACCACGCGCATCATGCTCGGGTGAGCAATGACAACATCGAAGTCTGTCCAGCCCTTTTCGATCTTGGCGGCGAGCTCGTCCGAGCCCACCTCCATGGCGCCAGCCTCTTTGCAGGCAGTGGCGACGTCGCCTTCAGCGAAGGCGATCACCCGGACCTTCTTACCCAGTCCGTGTGGCAGACTGACTGCACCCCGGACCATCTGGTCGGACTTCTTGGGATCGACACCGAGACGGACCACCACCTCAACAGTCTCATCGAACTTGGCCTTACGGCAGCCCTTGAGGGCCTCGAAGACTTCGTTCATCTCATAGACCTTAGTGCGATCGATCTTTTCCGCGTTTTCACGGGCACGGCGACTTGCAGGCATAACAGTTCTCCTTAGCCCTTGACTTCAATGCCCATGGAACGCGCAGTTCCGGTAATGATGCGAGCCGCCGCTTCCGGCGAGGCCGCGTTCAGATCGTTCTTCTTAATCTCGACAATCTCATCGACTTGGGCCGACGTGATCGAAGCGACAATTTCAGAACCGACGACACCCGAGCCCTTCTCGACGCCCGCCGCCTTCAGGATAAGTACTGCCGCCGGCGGCGACTTGTACTCGATCTCGAAGCTGCGGTCCTTGAAGACCGTGATGACTACGGGGATGATCATCCCACGCTTGTCAGCGGTCGCGTCGTTGAACTGCTTGACGAATTCGCCAATCGGGACGCCATGCGCACCTAGGGCAGGACCGACCGGCGGAGCCGGGGTCGCAGCGCCCGCGGGGCACTGTAGCTTGATTTTTGCAGTAACTTCTTTTGCCATGTTTTCCCTCCCACGCAGGTGGTTCGAGCGGGTGGACGAACGCGCGAGTGGCGTGCGCCCGGGGCAGGCTTAGACGGCCTCAACCTGCCAGTGGTCTATCTCTACGTTAGTGTTGCGGCCGAAAATGGTGACCGCGATGCTCAGCACGCCCTTGGAGTCATCGACCTCCTCAACCGAGCCATCGAAGCCTTCGAAGGGACCCTCGGTGATGCGCACCAAGTCACCACGCTTGATCTTGACGGCCATGCGCGGCGCTTCCTCGCTATCGCTCATCCTCGAGAGGATGCCGTCCACTTCATCGGGAGTCATTGGAGTGGGCTCTTCCCCCCCACCAACGAAATCGCCGAAGCCCTGTGTTTCGTGCAGAGCGAACCAGACAGATTGATCTTCCTTGTCATCGCTGCCCGGCTGACCCAGATCAGCCTGGAGCATGAGGTAACCCGGGTAGATCTTGCGACTCACCACCTTCTTCTTGCCATTCTTGACCTCGGTGAAACGCTCAACCGGCACCAGAATCTGAGGGATCCGGTGCTCGAGGCTGTCGGCCTTGATGCGCTGCACCAGTTTCTCGCGAACCGAATCTTCTCGGTTCGTTGCAACGCGGACCACGTACCAATCGAGGCTCATGATTAGCTCCAGAGGATGATGTCGAAGGCCTGACCGAAAACAAAATCGATCAGAGCCAGGAAGCCCATGAGAACGATCACCGTAACAAGAACGACGATCGAAGAATTACTGGCCTCCTTGAAGGTTGGCCAGGTGACCTTGTTGATCTCGGCCTCGACCTCGATCAAATGCTGGGCGATCTTCTCTTTGGCAAGAAAGCGCACCCAGAAAAAGCTGAGCACCAAAAACAGCAGCAAGCCTCCGACAAAAGAGCCCGTGAGGCCCACGCCGAAAACCGGGACCTTCGGCGTCGATTCGATCAGAGCGCCGCGCAGGCTGACCCAACTGTCAAGAAGCCCTGCGAAGGCCGTGCAACCGAATGCAATCGCCGCCTCACCGAACCAGAAGGCAATCTGGCGGGCGTTGCGACCATCATCCGGCTTGTAACGGAACAGCATGGCGATCTCAGAATCGATGGATCAGAGCTTTTTCTCGCGGTGTACCGTATGGCAGCCGCAGAACTTGCAGAACTTCTTCTTCTCAAGCTTGTACTCAGCGCGCAACTTTTTACCGGTCGTATAGTTCCGGTTGCGGCACACTGTGCACTCGAGGAAGACGAAACGTTCCTTGTTCTTCATGGTTCTGGATTAGCAGTGGCGCCGAAGCGCCTGAAGCGCCCGAAGGCGCAAGCCCGCTGCAAGCGCAACAGACAGAAGGCGGCCGAGGCCGCAAAAGCGACCTCGGCCTGGGGAGATCCTTATTCGTAGATCTTGGCGACGACACCCGCACCGACGGTACGGCCACCTTCACGAATCGCAAAGCGCAGTTGCTCGTGCATCGCGATAGGAGTCAATAGGGTGACAGTCATCTTGACATTGTCACCGGGCATGACCATCTCGACGCCGTCAGCCAGCTCAATGGTTCCTGTCACATCAGTCGTACGGAAGTAAAACTGCGGACGGTAGCCAGCGAAGAACGGCTTGTGACGGCCACCTTCGTCCTTACTCAGGATGTAGACCTCAGCCTCGAACTTGGTATGCGGGGTGATAGTCCCCGGCTTCGCGAGGACCTGGCCACGCTCTACCTCGTCCTTCTTTACGCCACGCAGCAGCACGCCGACATTGTCGCCAGCCTGGCCTTCATCGAGAGTCTTCTGGAACATCTCGACACCAGTACAGGTGGTCTTCTCGGTAGCCTTGATGCCAACGATTTCGATTTCTTCACTGACTTTGACGACGCCAGTTTCGACACGGCCGGTCACCACGGTGCCACGGCCTTCGATCGAAAACACGTCTTCAACAGGCATAAGGAAGGGCTTGTCGATTTCGCGCTCAGGCTGCGGGATGTACTCGTCAACCGCATCCATCAGCGCCTTCATCGAAGCGAAACGCTCGTCGTCGACGCCTACACCTGCCTGAGCAGCTTCGAGGGCCTTTAGAGCTGAACCCTGGACGATAGGAATATCGTCACCCGGGAAGTCGTACTCGCTCAGCAGCTCGCGGATTTCCATCTCGACGAGCTCGAGGAGCTCTTCGTCATCAACCATGTCACACTTGTTCATGAAGACAACCATGGCCGGCACATTGACCTGCTTCGCAAGGAGAATGTGCTCCTTGGTCTGCGGCATAGGGCCGTCGGTTGCGGCAACCACCAGAATTGCGCCGTCCATCTGGGCGGCGCCGGTGATCATGTTCTTCACATAGTCAGCGTGACCGGGGCAGTCGACGTGAGCGTAGTGACGGGCCTCGGTTTCGTACTCGACGTGAGCAGTCGAGATCGTGATGCCTCGAGCCTTCTCTTCCGGGGCCTTGTCAATCTCATCGAAGGCCTTCGCGGCGGAGCCGGTAGCAATCGAGAGGTAACCAGTAATGGCCGCTGTGAGCGTGGTTTTCCCGTGGTCGACGTGACCAATCGTGCCCACGTTCACGTGCGGTTTGGTGCGTTCAAAGACTTCCTTCGCCATAGGTCTGAACCCCATTCAAGGGGTGCGCGAGTTGGTCGGGTCGTAGTAGTTAGGGGTGTTGAAGCCGGCAAGAGCCGGATGGATGCTTCTCGCAAAGCAAAAAGCGATCTGGAGCTGCTGTCGGGATTTGAACCCGAGACCTCTTCCTTACCAAGGAAGTGCTCTACCCCTGAGCTACAGCAGCGTGCTCGGCCCCAGTAGCGGGTAGGCCAGGAGGCCGAACATTGAGTTGGGCGCGCACCATTGCGAGCGGGTGGAGCGGGTGATGGGAATCGAACCCACGCAACCAGCTTGGAAGGCTGGGGCTCTACCACTGAGCTACACCCGCTATCGCTGAGTGATGGTGGTGGGGAGAAGAGGATTCGAACCTCTGAAGGCTGAGCCAACGGATTTACAGTCCGTCCCGTTTGGCCACTTCGGTATCTCCCCGCGAAGCCCAAAGGCTTCGGTTTCAAGGTGCGCGAAAGAGCGGAAGTCCCCCCATCCGCTGGAGCTAGCGAAGGGACTCGAACCCTTGACCCTCCGCTTACAAGGCGGAAGCTCTACCAACTGAGCTACGCTAGCTGAATGCGGCTTGGGACAAAGGGCCCCACAGTTTACGGATCGTCCTCTTGGCGTCAACTCGCAGCTGTCCGAAATTCCGATCTAGGAAGGGAAAGCGCACGTTGTGCCCCTATCGGGAATCGAGTCTCAAGATCTAGGAGCGGCCAGAAAGATCGTCGGGCCAGTCCGATAAACGCTCCTCTCCGCCGAGGGTGGCGAAGCGCTCGCGCATCTCGGCCAGGGTCCACCCTCCAAGCCGGGCACGCAAGGCGGAAGCCAGCTCGAGGCAAACCACGATCTCGCCAACCACCGAGGCTGGCTCGACACTACAGACGTCCGAACGCTCATAAGTCGCCCGTGAGGACTCAAGGGTCTCCATTTTGACCGAATCCGCGCCGTGTCGCATCGTCGGGATGGGCTTCATGACTGCACGCAGTTCGATCGCCTGCCCGTTGGTGAGCCCCCCCTCAATGCCGCCGCACCGATTGGAGCTGCGCCCCACCCCGGCCCAACCAGCCTCCTCGGGCACGATACCGTCGTGATACTTGCTTCCCGGGGTGCTCGCACCACGGAAGCCCAAGCCAATTTCAACCCCTCGAATGGCCGGGATAGAAGCCAGAGCCGCCATCAGCCGCACATCCAATCTATCGACCGGCTGCTCCAGCCCACCGAGGCCCGGCGGACAGCCCTCGACCCGCACCTGGAAGACCCCGCCCAAGCTGTCCCCGCGCTCATGTGCGGCCCGGATGGTCTCGTTCCAAGCGGGGGTCTCGGGGTCACTGCCACGTGGGGTGCCTCCGATCTCAAGAGTCTCCGCCTTAACCGTGATGCCGAATTGAGCCAGCAACTGACGGGCGACTTCACCAAGCGCGGTGCGGGCTGCAGTCTCGCGAGCACTGGCACGTTCGAGAACGGCACGCAGGTCGCGCGTCTTGGAACGCATTGCGCCCGCTAGGTCGGCGTGCCCAGGGCGCGGCGCCTTCAAATTGGGCAGCGTGTCAATGCGGGTATCCGAGTTGCCCACGGACAACGCCAAAGGCGAGCCGAGGGTCACTCCATTCTTGATACCACCCAGGACCTTGAGCACATCCTTCTCGAACTTGGCTCGAGGCCCGCGCCCATAACCCTTCCAGCGACGGCGCATTCCCTCGGACACCGCATCCCAGTCAATAGGCATGGCTGCTGGCAGTCCTTCGAGGACGGCAACGAGGCAAGGGCCGTGCGATTCGCCGGCCGTAGTCCAACGCAAACCGTGGACAGCAGGGGAGGAAGAATGACTCATGCTTTACGTTCGATCTCAGCGTCGACTGTGCGAAACGGTTTAGGTTCTAGCGTAGACACAGGCTCAGGCGCAGACTCAGTCTCCTGCACCTTTACCTCGATTGCCCCTTCCACTATTCGAGCTACGCGCTGCAGCAAATCTTCAATTGAGAAGGGCTTGGCGAGCACACCTTGAAAAAACTCATCCCCTTCAAGCTCTGCCAGCGAGGGATCTTCGGGAGTCCCCGTCACAACCAGGAAGCGCGTCAGCCGCTGCGATGCACGCCACCGCGCGACAACCGAAACGCCGGAGTGGCCTCCACCCAAATGCAAATCGAGTAGCATCCCATCGACTGGACCCGCTGCCGCATCGAGAGCAACCTCTGCCTCATCAACCGTGCCCGCCTGCACCACCTCGTGCCCACCGCGCTCCACGGCGAGCGCGAGCAGACTCCGCATCGAGTAGTCGTTGTCGAGCACGAGAAGGCGCGCCACAGGTGCAGTTTACGATTCGCCCGGCGGAGGTTCGACCCAGGTCAGGTCGCGAAAATCCAACTCTACCTCAAGGTTTCCATGGCGTAGCTTCGCGGTCTCGCGGTTCTTATGAATCTTCAGTACCTGCAGCCGGTCACGGAACTTAGGCACGTAGACCACATCGCCCTTGCGCAGCCCTTGCACGAAGGCAAGCCAGCGCTCGCCCAAGGTGCAGCCGTCGAGCTCGCCGCGCAGGGCTTCGAGATAGCCACGCAGGGCATCCTGGTCGCCACCCTTCAGGCGATTCACGACCGGATCCAGCCATTGCGCGCGTAGTTCGCTCATGCGGCGCGTGTGCTCGATAAAAGCCTCTTCGGCCTCGGCTTCTCGTAACTTGACACGATGCTTGGTGACCTCTTCGTCCTGAGAAATACGATGCTTGGTAGCGCGAGCCTCCGCCTCGAGATCACGCGCGCGTTCACGCAGCAACTCGGCATCGCGCCGCACCCGCCCCACATCGGCGATCAGGCGCTCGGCGCCTCCTTCGCGCTCGGCCAGCCCGCGCGCCCGCTCCAGAATCTCGCCGGGCAGACCTAATCGCTCAGCAACTTCCACCGCATGAGAGGCACCTGGCACACCCACCAGCAGTCGGTACTGCGGCGCCAGCGTCGTCGGGTCGAATTCCATGCTCGCGTTCTCAGCGCGCTCGACCCCAGTCGAGAAGAGCTTCAATTGACCCAAATGCGTATTGGCAATGGTAAGCGCGCCGGCGCGCAGGAGGTGCTCCAGCACAGCCTGCCCAATGGCTGCTCCTTCTTCCGGGTCAGTACCGGTTCCCAACTCATCGAGCAACACCAGCGAACCAGGACGCACTGAATCAAGAATTTCGAGCGTGCGCGAAAGGTGACCCGAGAAAGTCGAAAGTGAAGACTCGAGCGATTGCGCATCGCCGATGTCGGCATGGATCCCGGGTAATAGTGGCACGTTCGAACCTAGGTCGGCCAGAATCGGCAGACCGCACAACGCCAGTGCGCAACTCACTCCGACCGTCTTCAGCACTACCGTCTTGCCACCGGTGTTCGGCCCAGTCACAACTAGCAACTCGAATTCACAACCGAGCTCCAAAGTCAGTGGCACCAACTCCTCCTCATTCAGCTGCTCCTGCAGCAGCGGGTGCCGAACTTGACGCAATTCGAGCACCGGACCGTCCATCGTCGGATACTCGGCACGCATTTCGCAGGCCCAGCGTCCGGCGGTAAACGCTACGTCTGCTTGTCCGAGCCGCAACTCGGCCTCGGCAAGCGCCGGGGAAGCTAGCAAGGTCTGACGAGTCAGCTCGGTGAGCACCTCCTGAACCAACCGCCGCTCAAGCGCACGCACCTCAGTCAGCTTGTTCGATAGTTCGAGCACCGGGCCAGGCTCGATGAAGAGAGTGTCGCCCGATTGCGAGCGATCATGCACCACGCCCCGCGCCCGCCCCGAATCAGTCGCCTTGACCGCAAGAAGTAGACGGTCGCCACGCTGCACCGGCTGGCGCTGGCGCAGCACCCCCCGCTTCTGCAACCCCTCAGCGATCTCTTCCATCTTGCGCGCCCGCTGATCGAGCAACTGTCGGACCTGCTGCCGCGTCTTACCCAGGCGCGGATGCGCCTCGTCTAAAATCTCACCGCGTCGACCAAGCGCCGCGCGTAGGCTCTCGCGCAGCTCGCGCTCCAACGGAGCAGCGCCGAGGCATCGGCGCAGCGCAACGTAATCGGGATACTGCACCGACCAGAGCGCAAGCGTACGAATAAGGTCGAGCGCATCGGCGATCGCGAGCAACTCCTCACCCTCGAGAATGCGCCTTTGCGCCGCATTTAGGATCTCGTCGAGATCACCCATTCCTGAAATCCCGGGGGCGCGCTCAGCACGCACCGCACTCAGGCCTTCCATCCCACGCGCGCGACGCTCTTCACGCTCGGCGGCTTCGAGTCCGGGGCCCGCTTCGCGCAACATGCGCGACCCGACCGGCGATGATGCACGGCGGGCAAGCAACTCGAGCACCTTCTCGAGCTCGAGACACTGCAAAGTCTCGGCGGGGAATACGACGCTGCTGGACACAGATCTCGCGGCTTCGGTCTGCCGCCTCGGCTCGATAGAATACGCCGCGCGCGGCCGCATCTCTCAGTGATCGGACGCGATTTATACCTAATGAAACCCTCGCTGACGCGCCCCCCCCGCTCCTCTCACACCTTCGAGACGATCCTCGACACGATCGGCGGCACGCCATTAATCCGGCTCCCAGAGGGTTTCGATCCGAAAGTCCGCTGTGAGGTGCTACTTAAGGTCGAAGCCATGAACGCAAGTGGCTGTGTAAAGTCACGCATTTCGCTGCGCATGGTCGAAGCCGCGGAAGAAAGCGGGCAACTGCAACCGGGCGGAACGATCGTCGAATCCACCTCGGGCAACACCGGAGTTGGACTGTGCATGGCCGCTGCAGTTAAGGGTTATCGGGCGGTAATCATCATGCCGGACAAAATGAGTCGCGAGAAAGTGGACATGCTCAAAGCCTTTGGCGCAGAGGTCATCCTGACCACGACAGGTGTTCCGCCAGAGCACCCAGACCACTACCTCAATGTGGCGAAACGGGTAGCGGAATCGATCCCGGGCGCTTGGCATGCAGACCAGTTCGAGAACCCCGAGAATCCGAATGCACACTACTTGACCACGGGCCCTGAGATCGTGCAGGCCTGCGACGGACGTCTCGATGCTTTCGTTGGCGGCTGTGGCACCGGCGGCACCGTGCACGGCACCGCCCGCGCACTCAAAGAACACGATCCGAATATCAAGATCATCGGCGTAGACCCTCCAGGCTCTGTTTATGCGCATTACTGGGAAACAGGTGAACTGCCTGAAACCGGACCCTATGCAGTCGAGGGTGTAGGCGATGACATGATCCCAGGAACTTGGAAACGCGAGGTGATTGACGCCTACGAAGTCGTGCAGGATGTCGAGTCTTTCGCAATGACACGTCGACTAGCATCGGAATGCGGATTATTTGTAGGAGGCTCCTCCGGAATGGCTCTGGTCGCCGCACTGCGCCACGCATACACGATGAATGAAGACGAGCGCATGGTGGTGCTGCTTCCTGATTCGGGGAATCGGTACCTATCGAAAATCTATTCGAACGACTGGATGAAGGACGGTGGATTCCTTCCACAAGTCCCGGCTACCCAGGCAACGGTTGCCGATCTTGCGCGCGATCGTCCGCGAGCCACGCTGCGCACTACCGACGATCTCGCCACGGCGTACAAGCACATCGCCGATCGCGATGTCGACCCAGTGCCGATCGTTGCCGGCGATCCTGATGACCCAAAAGCCAAACTACTCGGCATCATCGACAACGAAAAGCTAGCGCGCCATCTGGCCGCAGGCCTCGATCTCGAAGCCCTGCAGGCAGATTCCTGCCTAGCCCCCGCTCCGCCGGTCATCGATCCGGCCGCCCATTGGGGGGCTCTGCAAGAAGCACTGCAAGAACATCCCTGTGCACTGATCCAAGACACTAAAGGCTACGTCGGCTATACGCGCAGAGATCTGCTACGCAGTCTTGCCCGCCTTTCCCACCATTCCGATGACTGATAACTCACAACACGGACTCGGCACCAAAGCCGTGCATGCCGGCTGGGAGCCGGAAGAACTGACTGGCGCCGTCATGCCTCCGATCTACATGACCAGCACTTATGTGCAAGATGGTCCGGGAAAGCCGCGTCGCGGATTTGAGTATTCGCGCACGCAGAACATCACACGCTACGCACTGCAGGATGCGCTCGCCGAATTAGAAGGAGGAGCCTGCGGCTTCACCTTCACTTCGGGCATGGCGGCAATCCACACGCTCATGCTGATGATGAAACCGGGTGATCATATTGTTGCAGCGAATGACCTATACGGTGGCACACATCGCCTATTCCGAAAGATCGAAGAGCGCTTCGGTCTGCGCTTCACCTTCATCGACGCGCGTAAGCCAGATCTGCTCGACGATCTGCCGAGCGACACTCGACTGCTCTACCTCGAAACGCCGTCCAACCCTCTGCTAAACATCACGCCGCTCGAGCGCGCAGTCGCGGGGGCACGCAAGGTCGGAGCTGAAATCGCAGTCGACAACACCTTCGCCACACCGATCTTGCAAAACCCGATCTCTTTCGGGGTTGACTATGTGATCCACTCGACAACAAAGTACGTTGCGGGTCACAGCGATGTGGTCGGCGGCGCATTGATTGCTCGCAGCGAATCGAAAAAGGAAGATATCTGGTTTCATCAGAACTCAGCCGGCACGGTCAACTCCCCTTTCGATGCCTTTCTGACACTGCGCGGATTGCGCACGCTGCACCTCCGCATGCAACGCCATTGCGAGAACGCGCGCTTACTTGCAAGCTTCCTCGAGGAACACCCCAAGGTCGCAAGGGTGATTTACCCAGGCCTTGTTTCGCACCCAGGGCATGCTATCGCCAGAGATCAGATGCGTGACTTCGGCGGCATGCTCGGCTTCGAAGTGGTCGGCGGTGCCGAACTGGCCGATCAGGTGGTGCGCAACACCAAGTTGTTCGCCTTGGCCGAATCGCTTGGCGGAGTCGAGTCGTTGATCGAACTTCCCGCCCCAATGACTCATGCTTCGGTTCCCCCCAAAGAGCGTGCCAAAATCGGCATCAGCGACGGGTTAGTACGCCTCTCGGTCGGTATCGAAGACAGCGAAGATCTGCGCGCCGACCTCGAAACGGCACTGGGCTAAGTCTCTACTCCCCGCCGAAACCTAGGCTACTCCACCAGCCGGCGGGGTGGCCTCGTTGCCGTATCCACCTGATGCCTGTTCGGGCACTGACTCAACACGCTTCTTTAACACGTTCCCTACCTTGAACTTAACGACACGCTTGGCTGGCACGACCACCTTCTCGAGCGTCTTCGGGTTCTGCGCAACTCGGCCGGGGCGCAAACGCACTTCGAATACACCGAACTTCCGGAACTCCAGGCGATTACCACGAATAAGCTCTTCTGAGACCTCGTCCAGAAAGCGCTGCAAAATGTCGCGCACCAAGACCTTGGTTTGTCCTGTCTGGTCAGCGATGCGCTGCACCAAGTCGCGCTTGGTGATCGTCTCGGGGGCTTGGGAATCCATGGGAAGATAGTTCGGCTTGGGGCCAAGCAGCGTCGCAAATCATGCTCGCTGCGTGTGATGGGGAGATCCCCTAGCCTACCTCAAGGAGATAGGTTGCGGGCCCGTGGTTAGTCAGATCGACCAACATTTCGGCACCAAAAACCCCTTCGGCAACCACCAGATCCAAGTTCCGAAGGGTGTGCACAAAGATTTCAACAAGTCTATAAGACTGTTTTGGGGCAAGCGCAGTCGAAAATGAAGGTCGATTACCCTTCTGCGTATCGGCAGCCAGCGTGAACTGCGGCACAACGAGCACTGAGCCGCGCGCTTCGCGAACATCCAAATTGGCCTTGCCCTCGTCATCCGGAAACACCCGGTAACGTGCAACCCGCTCCGCGAGGCGCTTGGCTTTCGACTCGCCATCATCCTTGACACAGCCGATCAAGACGAGCAAGCCACTCCCGATTCGAGCAACTTCCGCGCCGTCGACGTGGACCGCAGCTCGATCAACTCGCTGCAGCAAAGCCCTCACGAATCCTGACCCGTGCCGGCGGCACCTTCGACAGCCGCGCCTTCTGCCTGAATAGACTCCGCACGTCGTTGCCACAGCCAGGTCTTGGCCTGCAGAATTCGGAACTCGTCGACGTCCTGGCCACGTGCTTGTGCCTCTGCCACTAACTCAAGAAAGTGATTGAACTCCAACGAAGCGCGCTCTGGTTGACCAAGATAATCACGAGCGAGCAGGCCGAGATCGAAGGAGATTACCGGATCTTCAGGGTACGTTTCCTGCATCCTGCGCAGCAGTTCCCAAGCCTCGGGAGCACGTTCCAACTCGGCCAGCGCAGAAGCGCGCAACAAATTCGCCGTCCGCCCATTCAAGCCATTGCTATCGAGTTTGGCCAAAGCGCGGCGCGCGCGGCCGGCCTCAAGACGAGCGCGCACCTGATCGAGATGCGCCGCGGTGAGATCTTCGCCCGGGCACCAAGGCTCTAGATCCGCAGCCGTGCAGGCCAGATCGGGCGAGCCGTAACGCGGCCCCAACTCGCGCAGGAGGCGCCAACCTTCAGCCAAACCCGGGTCACGATTAAGCAGCCGCAGAAGGCGGCGCAGGACCACCTCGTCTCCTACTCGAAAAGGTTCATTCGCCAGGATCTCAACGCGAACCTGCAACAGATCTGGATCGGATTTCTTGGCCTCGTCCAGTAAGCGACGGCGAAAGCGAACTTCTTCGGTCACACGCGCCAAGAGCAAAGTCGAAACCGCGTCACCGCTCGCCTGATAGCGACGGTCGTAATGCCGAAGTAAGGTGTCCGGCTGCCAGCTTTCGCGACGTAAGTCCTGAAGCAGAATTTCTTCTCGCACGCCCAGTTCACCGCCTTCGACCAGAAAGGTCTCCGCTGCTTGAAGCCCCTCGGCAGCAAAGATCGCAAGCGCTTAGCCCAAGCGCTCCCAGACGTGAGCCTCGTGTTCTTTAGCCTTTAGCGCACGCTCCA
>JAKVCF010000034.1 GCA_022447335.1 Planctomycetota bacterium
CATTCCCATCGTGCAAGATCAGGTCATCGCGCGTATGCGAGATGGAGCGGTATTCCCCTTTGTGCCCGAAGAGCTAACGAATGGACTGTGGCGTGGGCGTTTGCCTTGGGGTGGACGACTCGAGTTGAAGTCCGAGCTTGTCGCGAGCTTTGATCGGATAGCCGGCCCTTTCCTGGATTTAGCGCGCGTGGACTTTGAAGAAGTTGACTTCGAGTCCGGTGAGGTGCTCAATTGGGCTCCACGGTTGCATCAGAGCGTGAGCGGTCGCGCCCTCCGAATTGCCGAGCAGGATTATCCATGGGGGATCGGCGTACGCGCACCCACCACGATGAGCTGGCGTCTGCCTAGTCCAGGTGTACTAACGGTTGAATGTGGCGTGGACGAGGAAGTGTTGAGGCACCGTAATCCAGCGCCGCTGAGCTTCCAGGTCCTGCTCGACGGCGAAGTGCTTGCCGAGCGAAATGGCGTGGAGCGCCAAGATGGCCTAATCCGAATGCAGGTGGCTCTGCCACGTAGTGGCTTGCTCAGTCTGCGCTGCCTGAGTGAAGGCGAAGAGGGGGCGTCCGGGCGTCATGGCGACTGGATCGCGCCGCGTTATTGGCCTTCCGAAGGCAGGCTTTGAGGAGGCGTTAAAGCTGGGGCTCCCGAGGGTGTGCGACGTAGCGGGTCGAAGAAGCAAACACGATTCTTGCCACCCGACTTGGCTGCTTTTAGTGCTTCGTTCGCGCGCAAAAAAAGCTGCGAGCTATCGGCTAAGCCACGACCATCAAAGTTAGCGACGCCGATCGATACCTGCACGTCAACGCCGAACTCGTCATCGCTGACGATTAGCCCTTCGGCCGTTGCCAAGATGCGTGCGCCGACACCGACGCCTTCTTCCAGATTGGTATTAGGCATAAGCACGCCAAACTCGTCGCCGCCAATGCGTGCTGGCAAGTCAATGTTGCGCACTGAGTGTTCAATTGCTTCGGCGACAGAACGCAGTACCGCGTCGCCAAACTCGTAGTTCGACTGATCATTGATGCTCTTGAAGTCGTCGATGTCGAGTAGCAGCATGCTGAGTGGTGCGCCATGTCGTTCACTGCGCGAGAATTCCTCTTCGAGCCGTTCGCGGAAATGGCGGTCGTTGGCCAGTCCGGTCTTGTGGTCTGCAATCAGCTGATTCTGCAGAGCCGCTGCCCGGGCTTCTTGGTCGGCAACCATTCGTTGAAAGCGCAGCAGATTTCGGATACGGGCTTCAGCCTCGGTACTCGAATAGGGATAAGGGAGCCAGTCGGCCAGCGTGGCTGGGTCATGGACTAGCTCGGCGAATCGGCTTGGCCGGGTGTCCTCCCAGGGCAGCAGCAGCCACGGCAGTTCGGTTTGGGGTGAGAGGCGCGGCAGGAGAAGCTGCCACTCGGAAGTGTCGTGGCTGAGCGTCAGCGGGGCCACAATGGCCGCTGTGGCCCCCCCCTCGTCGAGAAGGGCCGCTGATGCCTCCGGGGCACGGCTGGTCCGCACCCTCCAGCCGCGTTCCTGTAGGCGCGCGCGCAAGGAGGTTGATTCAGCGCCGCGGTGGTCGAGGAGGAGTATTGTTTGCGACCCAGCAGCGGGCTCCACGGAAAGAGGGGACATCGCTCCAAAGGAAGGCTATCACGGGGCATTACAGGAATCTGCAAAAATGACGTCCGGTGATTTTCTGTGGGTTTGACCTGGGCTGAGGGGCCCGTACAATATTCGGCCGTTCTTTCGGCCCCGTGGCTGAAAGAGCATTCAAACCAGAAACCTTAACCCTCCCAACTCTGGGACGACGCATGTCTGACTTGAACGTCAAGGCGTTGGTGGATGCCGGTGCTCACATCGGTTGCCGAGTTGGTCGCTGGAACCCGAAGATGGATCGCTTCATCCTCGAGTCCAGGAACCGAATCCACATCATCGACCTGAAGGAAACTATTCGCGGCATTTTGCGCGCGAAGCACTTCATCCGTGAAGTCGTCGCAAGCGGCTCGGATGTCCTTTTCGTCGGCACTAAGCAACAGATTCGCGGCACCGTTTCACGGGCACGTGAGCAAGGCGGTGGTTCACCGTTCGTAAGTGACCGCTGGATCGGTGGTACGTTGACGAACTTTGAAGTCATCGGATCACGGATCGCTTACCTCGAAGAGCTCGAAAAGAAGGAGGCCGAAGGTCAGACCTCGGTCCTTACGAAGAAAGAGCTGGCTCGCTTCAACCGTGAGAAGGCCAAGCTATTCCGTAACCTACACGGCATTCGTGACATGTTCCGTCTGCCTGGAGCGATGGTTGTCATCGACACCAAGACGGAACGCAAGGCTATTCGCGAAGCGCAACGTATGGGCATTCCAGTTATCGGCGTAGTCGATACTGACTGCGACCCCGATCACTGCGATGTTCAAATCCCGGCCAACGACGACGCTATTCGTTCGGTAGCTCTGATCCTCGACGAGTTGTTCGCGGCCGTTGAAGTTGGCAAGAGCCTGCGCAAGGAGCGCGGCATTCCGGACCCTTCCGAAAACCGTCAGCGTGCCCCGCAAGCAGCTCCGGTCCCGCGGCCCAGTCGTGGTGCCCGCGGCCGTCGTGGTCCGGGTGTTCCGGGTGGTCCGGGTGGTCCGGGTGGTCCGGGTGGTGGAAAAGGTCGTTCGGGCGGCGGAGCTCGCCCCGGTCAGCGTCGCCCCATGCCGGGTGGTGTGAACCGTGCCGTTGAGATCCAGCCACTGGCCGCTGAGTCCAAGCCGGACGAGGGTGCTACCAAGTCTGCTGAAGGTGGCGCCGAGGAGGGTTCTGAGTAGGACTTCTTCACCTGTAGATCGCATTTTCGACAACAGTCAACCCCGCAACAGTTTTGACCCAGATCTCCGCGAAATCCGTCGCGTCGCTTCGCGCAAAAACCGGCGCCGGCATGATGGACTGCAAGAAGGCGCTCGCCGAATCCGGTGGCGATGAAGAAAAGGCCTATGAATACCTTCGGAAGAAGGGTTTGAAGTCGGCCGAAAAGCGCTCCGGCCGTGATACTGCGGAAGGTCGTGTCTTTAGCTATATTCACCATAATCAGCGTGTCGGTGTCATGCTCGAGATCTCTTGCGAGACCGATTTCGTTGCGCGTGGTGAAGAGTTCGAAACCCTCTGCAGCGACCTCTGTATGCATATCGCCGCCACAGTCCCGGCTCCAGTCGGGGTCGAGGCTTCTGATGTTCCGCAGGACCTGATCGACAAGGAGAGAACCATTCTGCTTGAGTCCGAGGACATGGCGAACAAGCCCGAAGACATTCGAGAAAAAATCGTCTTAGGGCGCGTGGACAAGTTCATTAAGGAACGTGCTCTTATGGAGCAGGAGTACGTTAAGGATCCCAGCATGTCGGTCGACGCCCGTGTCAAGGCGGCCATCGCGAAGCTGGGCGAAAACATCCGCGTGAACAAGTTCGCGCGTTTCGAACTTGGCACCTAGGTCTGTCTAAGTGGACTCATCCTCCTCGAAACCTATTCACCGCCTCCTGCTGAAGGTCAGCGGGGAAGGCTTTTCTAAGGAGGGCGAGACCGCTCTTGATACTGATCGGGTGAGCGCGCTGGCTGAGCAATTGCGCATTCTGACTAGTGAAGGAGTGCAGGTCGCAACCGTAATCGGTGGTGGCAACATCCTCCGCGGCGCCCAATCTGCGCATCTTGGAATAACTCGATCCACAGGTGATTACATGGGCATGCTGGCAACAGTAATCAATGGCCTTGCCCTATCTGACTCGCTCGAGTCCAACGGGGTCCCGACTCGTGTGATGTCGGCCATTGACGTGCACAAGGTTTGTGAGCCATTCATCCGCCGGCGGGCTATCCGGCACATGGAGAAGGGGCGCGTGGTAGTGCTGGTCGGTGGCTTGGGTAGCCCGTATTTCACTACCGATACGACGGCGGCTCAACGCGGGGCCGAGCTTGAGTGCGACGCACTGTTCAAGGCCACCATGGTCGATGGTGTCTATGACAAGGATCCAAATCAGCACGATGATGCAGTCTTCCTGCCCAAGCTTAGCTTCGACGAGGTCCTCGATAAGCAGTATCGGGTCATGGATATGACAGCTTTCGCTCTCTGCCGCGAGAATGACCTTCCGATTGTGGTCTTCAATATGGGCGATTCGAGTGCGGTTGTACGGGCAGTCCGAGGCGATAAAGTGGGTACCCGCATCCAAAACTAAGATGGCGACTCCAACTCAACCTTTCCTTGACTCAGCGAGTGATCGCATGGACAAGTCCGTGCAGCATTTTGTTGATGAGACTCGTGGCATCCGCACGGGTCGAGCCAACATAGGTTTGCTCGACAGCATTCGCGTCGACTATTACGGCCAAAAGACGCCAGTTGGCCAGCTCGCCAACATTTCGGTGCTTGATGCCCGTACCCTGCAGGTGAAGCCTTTCGATGCCAACGCAGCGAAGGATATTGAAAAGGCAGTGATAGGCTCGGGTCTTGGATTGAATCCGACCTTAGAGGGGGGTGTACTGCGTATTTCGGTGCCAGCTTTGTCTGAGGAGCAGCGCAAGAAACTTGCCGGTCGTGTCAAGCAGTTGGGCGAAGACGCCAAGGTGTCGATGCGCAATGTCCGTCGCGATGTCATCAAAGAGATGGAGGCTGTGAACAAGGACAAGTCGGGAGACGTGGTGCTGGGCGATGATGATTTGAAGTCGGGCAAGGATCAGGTGCAAGACTTGCTCAAGGCGCACGAGAGCAAGATCGATGATTTGGCGAAAGCCAAGAGTGACGAGATTCTTACAGTCTGAGCGAGAGTGGAAATAGGCTCGTTTTTCCCTAGAAGGGGGCTTGAGCCGGATCGCATGCTCTGCGATGATTCCCGGTCTCAGGTGCGCCGAGCGCACCTCGGGGGCATAACTCAGTTGGTAGAGTAGCTGGCTTTTAACCAGTAGGTCCCAGGTTCGAGTCCTGGTGCCCTCACCAAACAGCGCGGTGGCTTCGGCCGCCGCGCTTTTTTTATGCCCGGGGCGTGGCTACGCCTTGCCAGCTGCCGCGGCGTCGCAACTCGTTTTCAATTTCAGAGTGCACTTTGGCGCGGCTTGGCCATCCGTTCGGGGCCAAGTATTCCTCGGGAGGCGATTCGGCGACCAGGCGGTGTACTACCACTTCGGATGGCAGGCGTTCCACTGCGTCAGCGACCATCTGGATGTATTGCGTGGGTTTGAGTAGTTCGATGTCGCCATTCATCCACTCGTGTGCGAGTTTGGTTTTGCGTAGCACCATGAGCTGGTGGAACTTGATGCCTTCGACTCCGGCCCGCGTGCATTCGTCGACTTGGCGTAGCAGGCCATCGGGCTTTTCGCCGGGGAGGCCAGCGATGCAGTGTGCGATGCGAGTGAGCCCACGTTCGCCAGCTCGCGTACAAGCGTTGTGAAAGTTTGCGAGCGTGTCGTGCCGCCCGATGCGTTCTTGGACGGCGTCATCAGCGGTTTCGAGCCCGAACTCAATCCAGACCTCGGCGAAGTGATTGGTTTGCGCGGCGATTAGGTCAGCAGCTTCTTCGCTGAAGCAATCCGGGCGTGTGCCGATGGCCAGGATCGGGGCCTCCTCGCGCCAAGCTTTTATTTGCTCAAAAGCGCCTGCGAGGGGCTTAAGGTCTGGGTAGGTGTTGCTGTAGGACTGGAAGTAAAGGATTGCCGCGGGCCCTTCTGGGTTGACTTTACGTGCGCGTGCGAGACCGTCTTGCCACTGAAGCCCAAGCGGTTTGCCGGCTTTGGTCGCCCCGGTACCCGATCCAGAAAGATCGCAGTAAATGCAACCGCCGTAGCCTTTTTCGCCGTCCCGGTTGGGGCAGGTGAGGCCCAGATCCATCATGACCCTTCGCAGGCGTCGGCCATAGGTGGCAAGGAGTTGGCGCCCCAAGCTGCGGACCGGCCGTTCGGCGCTGGGCTGCGCGGCGTCCTTCGCCAGTGAAGCGACTGAGGAAGCCGAGGTCGAGGGCATGACGCCATTCTATCCTGATCCACTCATATGGCAGACTTCCGTCCCGTTCCTGTGGTCGTTGGCACCGCCGGCCACATCGACCATGGCAAGAGTGCGCTTATCGAGGCGCTCTGCGGAGATCATCCTGACCGCTGGCGCGAAGAGAAGGAGCGCGGCATTACTATTGATTTGGGTTATGCAGAGTTGGCATGGCCTGATGGTTTTGAAGTAGGTTTTGTCGATGTGCCAGGTCATGAGCGTTTGGTACGTAAGATGGTCGCTGGTGCGACTGGCATGGGGGCGGCAATGTTGGTGGTGGCCTGTGATGACGGCGTCATGCCGCAGACACGCGAGCATTTTGAAGTGCTGCAGCTCCTCGGGCTACGACATGGTTTGGTGGTCTTGACAAAGCTGGATCTCGCTGACGAAGAGACGCTTGAGTTGGTGCGGGCAGATGTGGACGAACTGCTCGCTGGAACTAGTTGGGAGGGTGCGGGGATGCATGCTGTGAGTGCGCACGAGGGCGCGGGGATTGACGACCTGCGTGTTGCGGTGCGCGACTTGGCTGAGCGAGCGCGCCGTGAAGAGCGTTCAGATCCAGCCGCTTTCCGGCTACCGGTGCAGCGATCCTTTGCTTTGCACGGCGCTGGCACCGTTGCGACGGGTGTCTGCGCATCGGGCGCTCTTACCGAGGGCGAAGCTGTTGAGGTCCAGCCGGGCGGTGGCAGGAGTCGCGTGCGACGTGTTCACGTACACGGGCGCCCAGCGGCGCAGGCGGCGCCGGGCTTGCGTACTGCGGTGAATCTTCCCGACCTCGATCCCGAGGCCGTGAGTCGCGGAGTCGTGCTGGCGGCGCCGGGAAGCTTGTTGGCCGGCAAGCTACTACGTGCGACTTTTATGTCCTTGCCCGGTTTGCGTATGCCCAAGCACGGTGCGCCGGTGCTGGTCCTCGCGGGTACTGCCGCGGTGGGTGCCAAGGTTTGGCTGCCACCGGAAGGTCAGGCTAGTGGTCTGGAAGTCCTGGTCGATCTCGAATTGGAAGAAGAGATGGCGTTGGTTCCGGGTCAGCGCTTACTCTTTCGTCGGCCGAGTCCAGCATCGAATTTGGGTGCAGGTCGCTTTCTTGCTTTTGGTGTGCGGCGCCTGCGTAAGAAAGATGCCGAGGAGCGCGAAGCGTTGCAAGGCTTTGCTGAGGCGCTCGACGATACCACTAACTTAGTAGCTAGTTTGCTGGATCGACCTGGCAGTGGCGAAATGAGTTTGGGGCAGATCGCTGCCGCACTGGGTTGGCGTCGCGACGCGGCGACTAAGATTCTGCAGGTGGCGGCTGAAGCTGGGGTGGTGCGCGAAATGTCACCCAGTCGTTTTCTGGGCATGGGGCGCGCCGGTGAGTTGGCGCGCGAGATTCAGGGGGTCCTTGGACATTGGCGCGGCAAGCATGCGCATCGCTTGCGTATTCCGATTGCACGGTTGCGCGAGCGCCTGGGCATTGAGCGTTTCGCTTCGTTGCAGCGCTTGAGCAACGATGAGTTAGAGGTACTTGGGCTGGATCGCCGCCCGGGACTCTATTGGGGAATCCATGGTGTCGAGGTCGACTTGGAATATCTGGCCGATGCCGATCAATGGCACGTTCGTCTTTGCCGGGAATCGTTAACACCTAGTTCCTGGGAAGAGATCAGTTCGGAAGGCGTCTGGTCGCTCGAGCGCGTTGAGGCGTTGGCCGAATTGCTCGAAGATCAGGGGCGCGCAATTCGTGTTGGTGGCACCATGATTTTTGCGCGCGAGACCGTTGAAGCGTTACGTGACATGGTGGTCAATCAACTGCAGGGCGAAGGCATGGATATCCCTGCGATTCGTGATCGATTTAGCACGTCTCGTAAATTTTTGATGCCATTGCTTGAGTACATGGACGATCGTGGCGTGACAGTTCGCCGCGGTGGCAATCGCATCTTACGAGACGCCAAAGCTACTCTGGTTTGAGTGCGTCGCTGCTAGGCTATGCACAACCGATTCGGCCTCTTGCACGCGGTCGGGTGTGCTGATTTCGCACCATACTCCATTGTGTAGATAGACCGGGACGGCTATTCCATCGGCTGCTGCTGATAGGAATCCGCTGCGCGCTAAGCAAAGAGTTTCCTGTTTTGCGCGCGCTTGTGCTGCGCCCGCCTTGAGGTGCGGGATCCAAGCTGGATCTGGCCGGCATATGCCGGTGTAGACAGCCGCGTCGACGGCGCCTGCGGGCAAGTTAGCAGGGGCCTTGTGTCGGACCAGGCCAACCAGTTGATTTGCTGCGCTGTACGCTAGTCCGCCAAAGGTGTTGAGAGAACTGCCATGATGCAGCACCAGGCTGCCGATCGGCGCTTGTAGGACCGACTCACATGGCAGGTCGCTGAATTGCTTGGCATTCATAACTAAGTCAGGGAGCGCGGCCCATTGATCTAGATAGGCGAGTAGTGTTCCTCCGGTGCCAAGTAAAACTTCTTCGTGTAGGAAGTCCAACTGGACATGGGTGGGAGCGGCGGCGCGAGCTTCGGTTTCAACTTGCTTCGCTTTCCAGTGTAGATTGATCACGATTCTCTGGACTCCGGCTGCGCTCAGTTGCTCAATCGCAAAGCGCAGTGGATGTGTGCCTGCGATCGGTACGCACGCTTTGGCGTATTGGTCGCGGAGAGCGCCTAATCGGGTGGCTTTTCCCGCAGCGAGCAGTAGGGCGGTGATCATCTTGATAGGCTTCGCAGCCAGTCGATCTTGAGCAAGGGAGATAGGCTGCGTGTTGCCGCTTCGTCGTTTTGTTCGACATCATTCAGTATCGTGCCTGCATGACCGAGTGCGCGTTTTTCCGCAGCGAGGTAGTCGACACGCCCTTCGGTGAGTAGGCGGCCAAAGGTGCCGAGCGCCTTGAGGACACGTTGCAGTGCCGTGCGTCGATATTGCAGATCAGTTTCTTCGGGTGAAATGCCCGCGATTTTTCCTAGTCGGCGGCGTTCGGCGCGCAGAATCGTTTGCACGTCCTCGGGGAGGTCGATGTAAGCATCGGTCGTCAATGAGGCCAAGTCATAAAAAAGCGGGCCCGGCTGCATATCCTGGTGATCAATCAAGGCTACGGTGCCTTGATGAATCAGTACGTTGCGGCTATGCAAATCCCGATGTTGCAGGGCCTGTGGGCCTTCGCAGGCCATTACGGCTAAGGCGTCAAGTGCCAGCTCCACTTCCGAGAACTCTTCTGCGGAAAGCTTCTTTCCGGATCGCTGTTTCAGGCTGGCGTGTTGAAAAAGGCTGAGCTCCTTGCGAAATAGTGGTGCTTCGAGTGCCAGTGCGCGATTCGGGTGGCCCGCCGGAAGCTGCGCCATGAAGTACCGGCGATGTGCGCGGAGTAGCGCAGCGTAGTGTTCGGCCGTCGGGTTGTGGTGCAGGTGTAGATCGCCAAAGTCCTCGACCAAATAGACCCCTTCGATTTCTAGCCCAATACGCGGCACGCGCACTTGCCTTTCAAGAAGGAAGTTGGTGATCGCGTGTGGCGCCGCATTCTCCGAAGTCACGCGTAGCCAGCCGGAGGCGTCTGGGTGTGAGCTACGCGCGTAGCGGCGAGAGCTAGCTTCAGGCGTGAGTTCTTTGGCTTCGTAGTAGCCTTGCAGCCAGGCACGCTCGGTCGTCGGGGTCGGAGTCATGGCGCGATAGTGTCCGGAGGGAGAAGTTCTGGGAAGATCTTTGCGCTTGCGGCTAGCGTTTCTTGCAGAGTCTCGGCCACTGGGCGTTCACCCCGGCTTTGATCTCGGATTTCCAGTGCGCCGTAACCATCAAAGCCAGCAGCTTCAAGTTGGGCGAGAACTAGGGGCCAGGGAATGGTGCCGGAGCCTGGTGGCAGATGAGCGTCACATTGTCCGTCGTTATCGTGCAAGTGCAGGTGGCAGAGCCGAGGTGCGGCACATTCGAGTTCGGCGAGAACTCCGCCGTCGACATGCGCATGTCCAAGATCTAGGCAGATGCCGGCTCGTCCTTCGGGGTCGACCTCGTCGAGTAGTTGCATCAGTGCGGCAGCACGTGTGCCGCTGGAGATGATGTTCTCGAGGCACAGCTGTACCCCATTCGCAGGCGGTTCGCTTAGCAGGGAATGCACGGCTTCGCGTGCCCAGCCGTGCTCATTTTGGGTCCAAGAGTCGCGCTGCCATCCCAGGTGTAGCACTGCGTGTTCCGCGCCCAGATCGGCCGCAGCCTGCATACCCGCGCGCACGCCGTCCAACGCTATCGCGCGCTGGCGTGGGTCGGGGTCGATCAGTGACCATTTTTCGCCTGCGTCCAGCAGCTCTGGCACCGAAGGGTAGAAGGGAAGGTGCACAGAGCCCGCGCGCAAGCCCAGATCGCCCAGGCGTTTCCGCAGGGCTGCACAGGCAGCTAGATCTCGCCAGGGAAGATGCGGCTCGGCCAGCCATAGCTCCAGCTGCTCGATCCCGGCGGCTCGTGCGGAAACGAGTTCTTCAGGCTCGCATCGACCGTAGACCAGCAGGTGGGACGACAGGCTGAGCTGCATGCGCCGCTATCCTAGAGATCCATGCCCCAGATTTCTCTAGCCCTCTTTGTTTCGCTCGCAATACTTACGAGTCCGGCTGCTGCGCAGACCGATCCGGCGGTCAAGGACTTCAAGCGTTACTTTAAGAAGGCCAAGGAAACAGTCGAGCGTGTTGAGTTCGTGCGCTCGCTTGAGAAAATTGACGATGCGGGGGTCGCCAAAGAGCTGCTGAAGGTGTTGAAGGACAAGGAGTCCGCTGTGGCCGCAGCAGCAGCTGAGGTGCTAGGTCAACTGCCGTCGCCAAAGTCGCGTGAACCACTGCTGGTCATTGTCGAGAAGGGTAAGCCGGCGGAGCAGCTCGCGCCGATCCTGCGCAGCGCAGCCAAGGGTAAGTGGGAAGAGTTCCTTCCTTTGCTGCGACCGCACCTGGGGCATAAAGAAGATAGTGTGCGCCTGTGGGCGATTCGAGCGGTCGGCAGTATGCGCGACACCGAATCTTTGCCGTCCATTGTTGCTATTGCCGGTGAGGACTCTAATCCGCTTGTGCGTGTGGCGTCAATCGAGTCGATTGTCCAGATGGGGGGTGATCAGGTCGAGCTCTGTATGCCACCGCTGATCGCCGCACTTAAAGATGAAGACACCAGTGTGCAGATTGCGGGATGCTTGGCGTTGCGCAGCGTGCGAAGCAAAGAAGCAATTCCCGCGCTGATCGATACTTGGCAGAACGGCGAAGGCCTCGTATTGCAACACATCTACCCGACCTTGCTTGAGATCACCGACCTGCAGTTCGGTGCCGACGCAGATCAATGGGCACGTTGGTGGGGAAACGCTAAGAGTCTTTTTGAGATCCCGTCGGCCGAGAAGCTGCTCGAGAGACGAGAGGCACGTGCAAAGACGGCGGCGCTTTACGTACCTAAAGAAGGTAGCGCGGCTTTTGCGGGCATTGCCACTCCTAGTCGAGAGGTTGTGTTCGTGATCGATGTTTCGGGATCAATGGAAGATTCTGTGCTTGAGCGCGAGAAGTTTCGCCAAGCCGGACATAGTCGTTTTGCCAAGATGGACATCCTGAAGAAGGAGCTTGTCGCCGCCATCGAAGGTTTAGAGGGGAATGTCATGTTCAATGTGCATGCTTTCGCTAGCGAAGTAGATTCCTGGCGTAAGAGTCTGGCGCCTGCGAACGCGCTGAATAAAAGGTCGGCTGCCGAGTTTGTTAAGAAACTGGATCCGATTGGTGGGGCCGCTTCGCAGGCGCGCGCATCGGCTGGTCTGAGCGGGTCGGCCAATGTTTCAGCTGGCCGGACAAACACCTATGCGGCGCTGATGACTGGGCTTGGCGTGACCGATGAGAAGATGGCGCTTGCAGTCACTCGAGACGACTCGATCGAGGTCGAGGGTGTGGGGGATACTCTATTTTTCTTTTCGGACGGTCTTCCGACGGTGGGAGAGATTGTCGATACCGACGAGATTCTGGAAGCGATCCAAAAGTTCAACGAGTTCCGTCGGATTTCGATCCATGCAGTCGCGATCGGTGACTTTAAAAAGACTTGGATGCGACGACTTGCTGAGAAGAATTCTGGGCAATTTGTCGACCTCGGACGCTAAGCTATGGGGGTCCCAGAGCGCTTGTCATACCCTGGGCGAGCTTTCATAATGTCCCGGTTCGGGGCGTAGCTCAGCCTGGCAGAGCGCTGCGTTCGGGACGCAGAGGTCGGAGGTTCAAATCCTCTCGCCCCGACCTTCCCTTAACCGGCGAAGGGCCCCTCGGAAACCATGCACCACGGGGTGTTTGTATTCCAACTGGCCCCCTGGTTTCGCTTCCTCGGAGGAAGCAAAGATGACCGAAGATCAGCCGCATGAAAAGGCAGCGGTTCGGCGTCGACGTCGCCGTCGACGTCGTCGCCCGGCAGGTAGCCGGACGCCGCAAGCCAACCCCACGGAAAACGAGGCCCCAGAGGCCTCGGTCGATGGGCCGTCCGAGACGGTCGTGGCAGAAGGTGTCGAGCCTGGCGCCGATAAGAAGCGCTCCCGCGGGAGGCCTAGAGAAAAATCGCGAGAAAAGCGTGAAGATCAGATTGAGGTCAGCGGCATTCTCGAGATTCGTAAGGACGGCAATGGCTTTCTTCGCCAGTTCGAAAACTATCTGATGGAGCGGAAAGACGATCCCGGCGTGCCGGTGAGCATGGTGCGAAAATTCGGCCTGCGCAATGGCATGTTGCTTGCGGGTCGCGCTTGGCCGGGCAGGGGTAAGCAGGGTCCGCGCCTGGATTACCTCGAGACCATTGACGGCATGGATCTTCAGGAGAGGCGCAAGGCTCCCGGATTCAAGAAGCTCACAGTCATCGATCCGGATTTTCACTACGAGTTGGGCACCGCCGCACACGAGCATCAGCTTTCAATGCGTATTCTCGACCTGCTCTCGCCGATTGGGCGCGGGCAGCGCGGCTTGCTGGTGGCGCCTCCGCGTACTGGCAAGACCACTTTCTTGCAAGGCATTGCCAAGAGTCTGCAGGAGCTCTATCCCGATGTGCACCTGATGGTGCTGCTCATCGACGAACGTCCAGAAGAAGCAACTTATTGGCGTCGCAGTGTTGAAACCGGCGAGGTTTATGTGTCGACCATGGACGAGAAGCCGAAGAACCACGTGCGCCTTGCCGAAATGGTTCAGTTCCGCGCCGAGCGCCTGGTCGAGCAGGGTAAGGAGGTGGTGATTCTGCTTGACTCAATCACCCGTCTGACTCGGGCCTACAACAATACGGTGGGAGGTAAAAACTCGAAAACTATGTCGGGTGGCTTAGATTCACGTGTCTTCCAGAAGCCCAAGGCTTTCTTTGGTTCGGCACGCAACACCGAGAGTGCGGGATCGCTAACCATCCTAGCCACGGCGTTGGTCGATACTGGCTCACGTATGGATCAGGTGATTTTTGAAGAGTTTAAGGGTACTGGCAATATGGAAGTTACTCTCGATCGCGCGCTGGCCGATCGACGTGTCTTCCCAGCAATCAACATCACGGCGACGGGTACGCGCAAAGAAGAGAAGTTGTTTACGCGGCAGACCATGCGCAAAGTAAATATCCTGCGCCGCGTGCTTTCTCGCATGCGTCCGCGCGAGGCTGTTGAGATGCTGATCGACCGTTTAGATATGTATCCTTCGAACCGCGAGTTCCTCGAGGCGTTCTCCTTGGATGATGTCGACTAGGGAGGGTGCGCACATAGAGCAGCCGGTCGTCCAAGCGGAGGGCCTGGTGAGATCTTATGGCGAGATCCGTGCGCTCCGCGAAGTCAGTTTTTCGATACCAGCCGGCTCGGTGGTGGGTTTTCTCGGCCCTAATGGTGCGGGCAAGACGACGGCGATCAAGGTTCTAACCGGTTCGCTAGCGGCCGACCAGGGGTGTGCGCGTATCTGCGGTTATGACGTTGAGGCGCAAGCTCAGGAGGCACGCGCGTCAATCGGCTATCTGCCGGAGAATAATCCGCTCTATCCTGAAATGCGCGTAGACCGGTTTCTGCGATTTTCCTGGCAGGCGCAGCAAGTTGAAGGTGCAAGTGAGGATTGCGGCCAGGCAATCGAGCGGGTGGTTGAAGCCACTGGTCTGTCATCGGTTTACCGTCGTGCGATTGGCGACTGTTCGAAGGGTTATCGCCAGCGCGTTGGCCTTGCGCAAGCGCTGCTGCGCGATCCACCACTTTTGATTCTCGACGAGCCTACCAATGGGCTTGACCCGTTGCAGGTGGTTGAGATCCGAGAACTGATTCGACGACTGGGACGGACCAAGACGGTGCTGCTGACGACGCACGTTCTATCCGAAGTAGAAGCGCTTGCTGATCGCGTGCTACTCATTCATCAAGGCCGCAAGGTCGCGGACGATACGCTTGAAACTTTGACTTCGGCCGGAGATGGGCGTTTGGTGCAGATTTCGGTGCAGGCCAAGCCCGAGCGGTTGGAGAGCGTGCTACGGACCCTGCGTCTCGAAATCGTCCAGTTGCGCCCTAGTGTCTTCGGCTTGGAAGAAAGCGCGCGAGGGCTGGTGCGCGTGACTAGCTTTACGGGTGAGCAGTTAGTTTCGATCTCTCGTGCTGTGCAGGAAGCTGGCTTACCTCTGCTGGAGCTCGCTCCGCATGCAGGCGGCCTGGAAGCTCTCTTCCAGAGTTTGGATACGGCCGGTGGAGTTTCGGTGTCAACGGAGGCGCAGGCATGAGGCGCGTCCTGTTACTGGCGCGTCGCGAGTGCGCTTCCGCCTTTGATTCGCCAATTGCCTACGTAGTGCTTGCGACGCTGCCGGTGTTGACAGCTCTATTCTTCTTCGTGCTGGGAGGTTTTTTTGCTGGCGGCACTGCTGATTTGCGCGCCTTTTTCGCACTCCTTCCGCTGGTGTTAATTCTGATCGCCCCCGCGATCACGATGCGTATGTGGGCAGAGGAAAGGCGTAGTGGCACCGAAGAGCTGTTGTTTAGCTATCCCTTCAGGGTGTGCGAGCTGGTGCTAGGGAAGTGGCTTGGTGCTGTGGCATTACTGGCGCTGGCGCTGCTCGCGACTGCGCTAGTGCCGCTGACTGTGTTCTGGTTAGGCCCTCTCGACTGGGGGCCGGTCATTGGCGGCTATCTTGGTGCGTTATTACTAGGTGGCGCTTGCCTGGCGGCAGGTCTATTTCTTTCGGCCGTGACAGCCAACCAGATCGTCGCCTGGTTGCTGGGCGTGTTGCTGCTAGCTGCACTCAACCTACCTTCTTTACTGCTTCCCTTTGTTCCGGTGTCGTCGGGTGCTGCGCGGGTGTTGTTGGCCGTCGATCAGCGTGAGCGCTTCCAAGGCTTGGCGCGTGGTGTGCTTGCCTTTGGCGACCTTGTCTACTTCGTCGGCTTTACAGCGCTGTTCCTCTGCCTGATGGGGTTGGTCCTGGAAAACCGGAGGTTCCGATGAGTCGTGTGAAGATCGCGCAACGCCAGGCCGCCTGGTCAGCATTCTTGCTGATCGGTATTACTTTTCTGACGGTAGGGCTAGCTCAGAAGCTGCGTTGGCGTCTAGACCTGACCTCCGAGTCGCTTTACACCCTCTCGCCGGCCCTCGTCGAGATGCTTGAAAGCCTCGAAGACCGTCTGCAGATCAAGCTCTACTTCAACCGCGACGTGGAAGGGGCGGAGCACTTGTTGCAACAGCGCCTCAGTATTCAAGATCGTTTGGCTGAAATCGCGGCTATCGGTGGCGATCTTGTCTCGATCGAGACGGTTGACCCCACGACCGATTTGCTTGCAGCCCGCGATGCGGAGCACTTGGGGATCGAGGCAGTCACGATTACCGATGCGCGTATCGGCGGCGTCAGTCTTGAGAAGCTTTACCAGGGTCTCGAGTTGCGTTATCTCGATCGCAGTGAGCTGATTCCTTTCGTCGTTCCGGATGAGTTTGAGTTTGCTTTTGCGAGCCGCTTAGCAGCCCTTCTTCAAGGAGATCGTCGCCCGGTACTGGGCTTCTTCTCACGCGAACCGCTGCTGGCTCCGCCAGTGCCAGGGGTCGATCAGATGGCTTCTCCAGATCGTATTTTTGAAGAATTTCGCGAGATTCTGGCTGGGCGTTATGCGGTGCGCGATCTGTCTTCGATCGGCGTTTCGAATCCGATTCCCGATGACTTGGCTGCTGTGGTGGTGGGGCGCCCCGAACGTGTCTCGGTGGATGAGTCTGCGGCGCTACAGGTTTATCTCGAGCGGGGAGGGCGTATCCTCATGTTGGTCGATCACGAGAAGGTAAACCAGTCGATGGCATTTGCCACCGAAGCCATCGATACTGGCGTGACAAACTTGCTCGATCGTTACGGTGTCACAGTGCTTAGTCACTTTGTTTGGGATCCGGAATGTCGATCAGTGCCGGTCGATGTGCAGGTTGTTCAAGGTCCCAATGGCGAACCGATCCGCAATCCTATTTACGCGCCATACGGGCTTTGGGCGGTAGCGCGTGGTAATGGTTTGAGCGCAACCCACGTGGTCACGGCTCAGCTCGACGAGGCCGATCTAATCTGGGCGCATCCGGTGGTTTATAGGCAGACGGATCTCGCGCTCGAGGCTGAAATTCTACTGCGGAGTTCGGCGCAGGCGCGGGCGCTTTCGCCCGAGATACGGCTTGATATCAGTCGCAGTAATGTCCAGCTGATAGATGCACAGGCGGCTCGGCAGAAAAATGTGCAGGCTTTCGACTTGGCTGTAGCTTTGCGCGGTTCCTTTGCAGAAGGTGCGCCGGAAGGTGTGCTTGTTGTTATTGGGGATACAGACCTTTTCCAGAACCCTACGCTACAGGTGGCAGCTTCCAATCGTAAGCTGGCGCAGAACTTGATCGATTGGCTAGCCTCCGATGAGAGTCTGATTACGCTGCGCACGCGCGGCCGCACACTGCGCCCGCTGCGCGACTTTTATGCCGAAGCTTTTCTCATGGCAGGGGGGGTAGCCGAAACCGAGGCGGAAACCCGTGAGCGCGACAAGTTGGCTCGTCAGGCACGGGATCGAATGGAGCGCTGGATTGCCTGGGGCAATGTTTGCCTACCGCCGATTCTGCTGCTGATTGCTGCCGTGGCACACGTTTCCCGCCGACGCGTACTGGCTGCACGGCCTTATCAATCTGGAGGTGAGTGTTGAGCCCGCGTAATCATGTACTGGCCGTGCTCTTTTCGGCTCTTCTGGTTCTCACGCTGACTCTTGATCGCCCATGGCGGGGTGACGAACACGCGCGGACGATGGCAACAGTGCGCCCACTGCTGACGCAACTGCAGCGCGATGTCGAGATAGGGAGAGTGCAGATTAAGCCCAGCGGTGTTCGCCCAGCTGTGCAGGTTGAAAAGGTTTTCGAGCGTGGTCAGCCACGGTGGGTCGTTCCCGAGGCTTATGACCATCCAGCGGATATCGAAAAGATAGGGCGTCTCATCGCTGCGCTGCGCGCGCTCGAGACGCGCAACCTCGAATCAGTACAGGTGGAGTCACATGCCACATACAAGCTTCGTCAGGGTGAAGCGATCGACATTCAAGTTTGGTCTGATGAGGATGAGCTACTCGCGCATTTGATGATTGGCGCGTTGCGTGGGCAAGACATTCTTGATGGTGGCGAGCCCATAGTGCAGTTCTATGTGCGCGAGGCGAAGTCTAGCGAGGTTTATCGCAGCGATGCGGTCTATCTGCCACCGGAATCTGCGGCGCGCTGGTGTGACACGCGATTTCTTTCTACGGTCCAAGAGGGGCAGGTGCTCTTTCTTGAGCGAGTCGATCACCGAGGTCGTGATTCTTGGCGCATCGTGCGTGATGCGGAGGTTGTAGCCAGCGAAGTCAATAACTCCGGGCGGGAAGCTGAGGCCAGTGGTCGTTGGAAGATGGTCATGCCTGAGTCAGCGTTGGTTCCGGACTTTGCAGCCGATTCCTGGCTCTTTACAGTGCTTGGTTTGGAGGCGGCAGAGGTACTTGGTATTGCGACCACGCCGGAAGGGGTAGAGCAATTCGGCGAACTCCGCGACACCTTCGAATTGGGTCTCGAAGAGGGGGTCTTCCGGATGGACTTAGGGAGCGTGCTCGGAGACGGCCGTCGCGCTATGCGCGTGCATGGTCTGCCGCACCTCTATGCGATCGAGGACTTCGATGCCGAGCAGCTGGCTCAGGCCGTCGTCGACATGCAGCTTGTCGACTGATCTGAGCGAATCAGGTAACTCTTCCTAAAACTCGTAAGGCCAAAGTTGGCGCCAATCGCGTGGCGCCTCTGGGAAGCCGCCTTGCAGTAGCGCCTGGGCAACCGAGCTATCGACTTTTACTTCACGTAGAGTTGCTCGTGAAAGCGCTTGGCCGCAGGCGCGGAAGATGCCTTCGGCATCCATGCCGTGGTAGCCATAGATCTCCTTGGGGCGACCCGACTTGGAGAACTTCTTCACGCCGAGGGAGACCTGCGGAACGCCCACGATCGATCCTGCGTTGTCGAGCAATCCGACTTCG
>JAKVCF010000035.1 GCA_022447335.1 Planctomycetota bacterium
ATTCGCCACGATCGCACAGGCCGAAGGTGGTGTAGAACCCGCTGACTTCGCAGGTGACATCTCGATGGCGCTGATGACGACTGTGCTTGGCTTGACGGTGGCGATTCCGACCACTGGCTTCTACGCCTTCTTCAAAAACAAGGTCACCATCATCTCGCTCGAAGTCGGCGCAATCGTCGAGGAGATGTTCGAACGCTTCCGTGCAGCTGAGTAATGGCTCGCCGCAAGCGTCCCGTATCGCAAGTCGAGGTCGACATGACTCCCATGATCGACCTGACCTTCCTGTTGATCATTTTCTTCATCATCGTTAACGACCTGACGCAGCAGGAGCTCGAAGACCTCAAGCTGCCAATTGCCCAAAAGGCTGGTCACGACGATCCACCGGAGAACCGGCCCATCCTCAATGTGATGGATGACGGTACGATCATCTGGAAGAAAAATGTGCTGTACCACCCGGGGATCGAGCCGCGTGGTCTGGATCCAATCCGAAAAACTCGTCCCGACTACTACTGGCAGCTCGCGGACACCATGAAGGCCAAGTGGATCCCATACATGGCAATCGAATTCGATGAGACCCTCCAGAAAGATCTTCCGGACGATCCCATTCTGATTCGTGCTGACCGCAACACCGAGTTCCGCTATATCCAAAAGATCATGGAAGTCTGCACCCGTGAGGGCGTCATGATCTGGAAGGTGCAGCTCGCAGCGTCGGAGCCCGAACAAACAACCGGAGCCAAGTAAGGAAACGTCACCGATGGGCAAAGTCGAAAAGAAATTCGAAGAGGTCAAGCCGGATATGACGCCGATGATCGACGTCACCTTCCTGTTATTGATCTTCTTTATCGTGACACTGAAATTCAAAACGCTCGAAGGGCGCCTGGACTCGAACTTGCCCAAAGACATGGGCACCTCGAATGCGACGGTCGAAGAGATCGAGAAAGTCGATATCGTCATCCAGGTGGCGAACCCCGGCCAGAAGGTCCCCGACCCTCGCACCGCGACCACCTCGAAACCGGAAGGCCGTCTGATGATGCTCTCCGGACGCATTCTCCGCGTTTCGGTCGGCACCAACTCCTTCACGGTCCGAACCGATGCTTTCGATAAGGACGGCCTATTCTCTGACCTCACGCGACTTCGCACTGCTCTCACCCCCTACGCCAAGACCCAGCAGCTCCGGGAAGACACCCCGGTAACTCTGGATGCGCGTGAAGGTGTCGTCTATGGCGATGTCATCGGCGTGCTCGATGTGGTCATCGACATGCAGTTCATCAAAGTGTCCTTCGCCGGCACCCAGGCTCAGGACTAGCCTCAGCCCATGTTCCCGAGCGGTCCGCTGCCTGGGAGCCCCCCGCTCGCCTAGGCGAGCACCCTTCCCAACCCCGCTCCTTCCCTCCGCCAGAATTCGATCCTCACCCCGGCCACACCTGGCCGGTCGGTGGCGACGGACCTCCGGCACTGCTAAATTCCCGAACCCTCAACGGTTCCAGCGAACCGTCGGTCACCCCCGCATCGATGAAGAAGCATCTGCTCCCAGCTGTCAGCCTGGCCTTGTTAGCCAGCTGCGGCTCCAGTGTTCCTCAGGACGAGACCACTCCGCCTCCAGCTGAAGGTGGCGATCTGCTCGCGTCTGCCCAGGAATCCACCTCCGCTGCGCCGGCTGAAGGCGGTGCCCTCGCACTGCAAGAGCCCGGCGATGGCATGACCCAAGAGGCAGCCAAGTTGGCCGCTCTGCGCGACCAGAAGACAGCTCTACTTGTCGCCGATCGCCTCGACTTCGCCCGCGCCGCCTACGCAGACGGCCGCTTCGAAGGTGCGATCCAGAACCTGGAGGCCGCCCTCGCTCTCGACCCCGGCAACGCCGAATCCCGCGCACTGCTGACCCAGGTGCAAGTCGACATGGGCGTCGCCACAACTGCGGATGACGGCACGGATCCGCGCGCCAAGCTACAGGCCAAGTTGCAAGCCATCCAGGCGCAGACCGAGGCCGACGCAGAGCGCGGTGCTCGCCTACTCGCTGAAGGCGACTACGAAGGTGCCATCGGCGCGCTGCAGCTCGCTAACGCAAACATTCAAAGCATTGAATACAGCCTCGACTGGGGCAACCTTCCGGCACAGGTTGAGTCGAACCTTCAAAAGGCTTACGCCGACCGCGAGACCGCCGAAGCTGCCGCCCTTGACGCCGAACGTCAAGCCACTTTCGATGCACTTCAGAACGAAGAGCGCGCCCGACGCGCCCAAGAAAAGCAGCGTCAGGGCCTGATGCTCGAAGAGTCCATTCAAGCCTATGCTGAGGAAGACTTCGAGCGCGCGATAGCTCTCGCGGAGGAGGTTCTGCGCAAGAACCCACTCGAAACGCGCGCCGCCGAGGTACGTGACGCTTCGGTGCGAACTCGCCACGATCTGGTATCGAGCCGCTTCGTCAACGAGCGACAGGAGCGTTTCCGTCTCTGGCTGGAAGACTTGGCCGAGTCACGCATCGCGCAGTCGGAACTGTTCCGCGGCCCTGACGCTGACTACTGGGACAAGATCACCCTCGCCCGCGCAGACAAGTATGGCGCCGGCGCCTTTACCGCTAAAGCCTCGAAAGACCCGCTGAACCAGCAAGTCGCTGAAGACTTGGTCACTCAGAGCGTCCCGGCTCTGCAGCTCGACGGCGAAACCGACCTGAATGCGGTCATCGACCAGTTCAAGGTCTACACCGACATCCCCTTCGTAGTTCATCAGTCGGCAGTTGACGCTGTCGACGGCGAAGGCATCGAGTTCAACATCACCTTGGTCGCTCGCACTTCGGTGCTGAACGCCCTCAACACCGTGATTGGTGCAGCCGGCGAAGAGGTTGTCTACACCATCGAACACGGCGTCGTGCAGGTCACTACCAAAGAGTTCGCCTACAGCGACACCGTCACCCAGCCGCACGACATCCAAGACCTGACCGTCCAGTTCACCGACTTCTCGGGCCCACGCATCGACCGCATTTGGTTGCCGGATGACGAAGCCAATGAGGAAGAGGAAGGTTCGCTCTACGGTGGTCCCTTTGGTGAACCGCGCACTCTCGTCAACCCGGATGAGATTGCTGACCTAGTCATGAACACTGTCGCCCCAGGCACCTGGGACGACAACACTGCTGAATACGCTAACGGCTTCCTAATCGTCACCCATACCCCAGAGGTGCAAGGCGATGTCAATGACTTCCTGGAGAACCTACGTCGCTACAACTCGGCGATGGTCTCAATCGAGGCGCGCTTCCTGACGATCCAAAAGGACTTCATGAAAGAAGTGGGCATTGACTTCCGCGGCCTAGGTGGCTTCCCAGATGTCAACGACCTAGTCGACCTGGATGACGTCACCTCGGGTCTGGAAGACAACTCTTCGGGTGGCCTTGACAACAACGGCTCAGGTCTACCCCTGAGCGCCGACACCAACCCATCCGCTGGTCTATTCTTCGACGAAGCTGGCCGCTGGCAAGCACGTGCCCGTACCGAGAACATGATGAATGACTACGGTACTGAGCGCATGTCAGCCATCGGTGGCCTGACTATGCAGTTTGCCTTCCTCGACGATGCACAGTCTTCGCTGATCCTACGCGCCGTCGAGAAGTCTAATCGTGCCCAAGAGCTCAACAGCTCGAGCGTCACTGCGCTGAACACCCAGCGCGCCTTCATGACGGTCCTGAACCAGGTAACCTACATTCAAGACATGGACGTCGAGGTGGCGCAAGCCAGTTCGGCTGCGGACCCAATCATCGGCGTAGTTTCAGACGGCATCGTCATCGATGTACGTCCGATCATCTCGCACGACCGCAAGTACATCACGCTGGAGCTACAGCCAACCGTCGCAACGCTGCTGCGCCCGATTCCTGAATTCACCTCATCGCTATCGGGCCTGACCACACCGGTCACCTTGCAGCTACCCGAGCTCTTCATCGCCAGCGCAAAGACCAACGCCATCGTCCCGGACGGCGGCACCGTGGTCATCGCCGGTCTGCGCAAGCTGCTCGACATCGAGCAGCGTGCTGAGATCCCCTTCCTTGCGAAGATCCCAATCTTGTCAGTGCTCTTCAAGACCGAAGGTGAGGCCTATGAGAACGAGGACATCATCGTTCTGATTCGTGCTCAAATCCTCGATAACGACGAAGTCCTCCGTGAGCTAGATCGCCGCCGCAACGGCTAATAAAGCCCTCTGCGGCAACACCAAGCGGCCCTTCCAACTTAGGAAGGGCCGCTGTTTTTTTGTGGCGGCTCGACCCCCACGCTGTCCGAATCGGGGCCTAGCTCGGTGGCAACGAAACGCCGTAGTGTTCGATAAAAATCGGGCGCAGCTCTTCCACCGAATCCACGATGTGGTCTGGCTCACATACGGGCTCGGTCTTGCTGTACTTGCCATCGCCCCGGTGCCAGGCCACCCGCATGCCAGCCCGCTTGGCGCAATCGACGTCCTTGTGCGGATGATCTCCCACATGCAACGTGTGTTCGGCAGACACACCTGCCGCATCGACAGCTATCCGGTAGAGCAAAGGATTCGACTTTGCGACCCCTACCTGATCAGTGATCAAGATCAACTCGGGATCAACGTAGCGATCCATACCCAAGCGTAAAATTTTCTCCATCTGCTTGTGGGTTAGTCCTGCCGAGATAACACCGAGACGTACATCAGCAGCGCAGAGATCAGCCAGAAGCCGCGCCGTACTTGGCGCAAGTCGGAGTTCCTCCCACTTAGTTTCGTGGTAGGCAATCACACCTGCTGTCACCAACAAATCCCTGTTAGTCCCGGCAGTAGCTTCGGGAGGCAGGCGCTTGAGCAAACGGTCATAGTGACGGTCGTCATTACTGCCAAACTCCTCTACGACAGCCTGCAGCTCCGCGAAAACCTGCTTGGGCGATGCCTTGAGTCCACGTTCGATCATCGCAGCAATAGCACGTTCACGGGCGCGATTGGCAAACACCGTTGTCGTGAACATCGTGTCGTCAATGTCCCAGAATACGGTGTCTAGGCGGGCGGTTGAGGCGCTCACACCGTCAGGATAGCGCAGGAACCCGTGGTGAGGCGGCCAGCAACTCGGCAGTGTAAGCATGCTCTGGGCATGCGAACACCTGAGCCACCCGCCCTTGCTCGACCAGACAACCGTCCCGCATGACTGCGACCTCGTCCGCAAAGTCTTCCACCACTGCGAGATCGTGGGTAATGAAAAGGTAGCCGGTACCACGCTCGGATTGGAGGCGCTGCAACAGTTCGAGCACGGTCTTCTGGACCGCGACATCGAGAGCTGAAACCGCTTCATCGCAGATGACCAGCGACGGATTGAGTGCCAGAGCACGGGCAATCGCCACCCGTTGTTTCTGACCACCGCTCATTTCGGCCGGGAAACGATCGGCCATGCTCGGATCAAGGTCGACCATCTCGAGCAGACGCCGGGCTTCGGCGAACAGCTCAAACCTGGAGCAACTGCGATGAATGCGGAGTGGCTCGGTAACACTCACACCGATCTTGAGGCGAGGATTAAGCGACCGAGCAGGGTCCTGGAAGACCACCCCCATCTGCTTCCGCGCGCCACGAAGAGCTGCACCTTCGAGCTTGTCGAGGCGCATGGGCGGACTTCCCGACGGCTGGAGTTCGATCGAACCAGTGCTAGCGACAAGGCGCAGCACGGCACGGCCCAGACTAGACTTCCCCGAACCGGACTCGCCGACCAAAGCCAGCGTTCCACCTGCCGGAACATTCAGGCTGACTTGGTCGACCGCTGTCGTCCAGCTGCGCACACGGCCCAGCCAATCACGTTCGGCTGGATAACGTACGTTGAGCTGTTCGACGCGTAACACCGGATGAGCCTCAGAGTCTGCCGAGACATGGGCTGACAGCTTACTCGCCGAAGAAAATCCGCCTCCACGTGCTGCTTGCGGCAAAGCCGCAAGCAGTCGCTGCGCGGCGACCGATCGTGGGGCGCGCAGGACCTCCAGTACCGCGCCCTGCTCGACGATTTGACCCTGATCCATGACAAGCACGCGATCGCAAACTTGCGCAATTACTCCAAGGTCATGCGAGATCCACAGCATTGCAAGCCCTCGCTCGACACGGATGCGCGCGACCAGCTCGAGAATCGCCGCTTGAACCGTGACGTCGAGGGCAGTCGTCGGCTCGTCGGCCAACAAAAGCTCAGGCTCGGCTGCCAGCGCAATTGCAATCATCACGCGCTGACGCTCTCCGCCGCTGAGTTCGTGCGGGAAGCGGTCGATTAACCGCTCCGGCTCCGGTAGCTGCACCTCGTGGAAGAGCTCCAGTACACGCTGCCGTCGCTCCTTGCGACTGACTCCCCCGACTCCATGGGCAGCGAGAACCTCCTCAACCTGAAATCCGATCCGCAACACAGGATTGAGCGCCGCTGAAGGGTCCTGGAAAACCAAGCCTATGCGCGCACCGCGCACCTTGCGCCAAGCTCGGTTCCCGAGGTCGCCCAACGACTCGCCTCCAAAGCAAATCTCGCCACCACTCTGGGACACACCCTCTGGCAGCAAGCCAAGAAGCGCAAGCGTGGTCATCGACTTACCGCAGCCAGAGGCTCCGACCACACCTAAGCTCTCGCCCGGCGCGAGCTCAAAATCGATGCCGCGGACCACTTCCGTCGCCCCCGCGCTGACGCGCAGATCGCATACGGAGAGCAGAGCTTCGCAGTCCATAGGAGGATTCTAGCCCGCTGCCCCGCTATCCTCTCAAGCGTGACGTCGCGAGTTCTCGCATTGCTCCTAGCCCTCCTGCCGCTCGCTTGCCGCGAAGCGCCGCGTGGATTGGTCGTGGCCAATGGTGACGATGTCAGCCTGCTGCACCCACAGCGCACCGCTTCGGTCTCAGATGCCCGCGTACTGCAAGCGCTGCACGCCGGGCTAATTCGCCTTGACCCAGCCACGTTGGTACCAGAGCCCGGGCTCGCCGAGCGCTTTGAGAGCGCCGAGGGCGGGCGGCTCTGGCGATTTTGGATCCGCCCGAAGTTGCAATGGTCAGACGGACATCCGCTCGGAGCCGAAGATGTCGCGCGCTCGTGGCGACAGATGGCAGACACAAGTTTCGGTTCCCCCTATGCAAATTGGCTCAAAGGAGCGGTGATCAAGGTCATCCCAGCCAACTCCGAGCACGCAGGCGGCCAACTCGAAGTGCGCTTCCTCGTGCCACGACCCTCCTTTGCTGAAATGTGCGCCTTCCCGGCCCTAGCTCCGGTACCAGCGCACGCACCCGCAGAGCGTGTGGGCTGCGGCCCCTATCGCCTCGTGGCGCTCAAGGTGCGTGACCGAATTGTCGTCGAGCGCAACCCTTTCTACTGGGATGCCGCACAGGTCGAAATTGCAGCCATCGATTTCCTGACAGTCGAATGACAGGTCACCGCACTCAACCTCTTCCTAGCGGGCGACGTGGCCTATGCACCAAACGCACCCGAACTCGCGGTCGAGGCGCTACGCACAGAACGTCCTGACGCCTTTGCGCCCGCACCGCAGTTCGCCACCACCTTCCTGCGCTTTCGGGTCAACCAGCCTCCCTTCGATGATATAGAAACGCGCCGCGCCTTCGCCGCGGCCATCGACCCTGAAGCACTCGCGGTCGCGCTCGGCGAAGTGCGGACAGCGGCCTGGCATCTCGTACCGCCAAGCACTCCAGAGTGGGAACCTCCACCCGTCCCACCTTGGCGTTGGCAGCAGGACCGCCTAACAACTGCACAGGAAAAAAATCGATGGGAGTATCTATATAACTCAAGTGAGCTAAATAGAAGTGTAGCCGAAGTACTTCAGGCGCAGTGGCGCGCGGCGCTCGGCGTGGAAGTCGCGCTCACCAATCAGGAGTGGAAAAGCTTCCTCGCCGCGCAGCGTGGTCTGGAATACCAGGTCTCACGCTCCTCGTGGATAGGTGACTACCTGGACCCGATCTCCTTCCTCGAGATATTCCAAAGCGATGCGGGCAACAACCGCACCGGCTGGAAAGATAAGGTTTTCGACAAGCTAATCGATCAAGCCCGTGGCGAACCTCAAGCCGAAGTGCGCCGCCTATTCCTATACGAAGCCGAACGGCGACTGCTCGACCAGGCGGTAATCGTGCCGCTCTATCACGAAGTCAGTCTCGAACTGATCGATCCACGGATCGAGGGGCTGCACCGCAATCTGCGCGGCTATGTGGATTGGGGAAGACTGCGCTGGAAACCGGAGGCTGACACGTGAGTGCACTCTTGCGACGTCTGATCGCGTTGGCCATCACGCTATGGGCAGTGCATCTCACAACCTTCCTACTGCTGCGCGCTGCGAAGGGCGGCCCTTTCGATGAAGCACGCAGCCTACCGCCTGAAGTCGAAGTGCAGTTGCGCGCCGAGTTTCATCTCGATGATCCGCTACTTCAGCAATATCTACGTGCGCTGGTCGGTGCCTTGCGGGGCGACTTTGGCCCCTCGCTGCGTTATCGCGAAGTACGCGTGACTGAAATACTTGGAGATGCACTACCAGTTAGCTTAGGACTTGGACTGGGCGCGCTCGTGCTGGCCCTGCTGCTGGGCATCCCAGCCGGGTTGTACGCCGCCTTGGCACAACGAGGACCAGTCGATGGACTGATTCGCGCTCTCGCAACCCTGCTACTTTCGGTGCCCAACTTCGTGATTGCCGGGTTAGCAATAGCCTGGTTTTCCTTCGGTCTAGGATGGTTTCCTCCGGCCGGCGGACACGGTTTGTCATCCTTCGTGCTGCCCTGCATCTGCCTAGCTCTACCCACCGCTGCGCAACTGACGCGCCTATCCCGCAGCGCTGCCCTTGAAGTGATCGACGGTGAGGGGCCTCGGGCCGCTCTCGCGCGCGGATTAGAGCCAAATCAAGTACGCAGCCAACATGTACTAAAGCCCGCTCTGGCGCCCATACTGGCCTTCCTCGGACCAACGAGCGCTGCTTTACTAACGGGCTCGCTGGTCATCGAGCAAGTCTTCGCCCTACCCGGCCTAGGCACCCACTTCGTGCAAGCCGCGCTCAACCGTGACTACACCTTGGCCGTCGGCATAACCGTCTGCTACACGGCCTTGCTGGGAGCATTGACCCTACTCGCCGACTGGGCTATGAGTCGCGTCGACCCGCGCGTGGAGGCGCTGAGCGGATGATGCTAGCTCTACCCCGTCGCTGGAGCACCCGGCTCGCGCTCAGCTTCCTACTCGTGCTCAGCATGCTTGCCGTAGTAGCTCCGTGGCTGCCACTCGCTGACCCTGCAGCGATCGCTCCGCAGGATCGATTACAGAATCCGGCCTGGATCGACGGTCCCGTTCTGGGCACCGATGCCAAAGGACGCGACCTGCTCGCTCGCGTGATCTATGGCGCTCGGATCTCGCTGGCAGTCGGCCTACTCGGCAGCCTCGTCGCGATCCTAATTGGATTACCCTACGGCGCGCTCGCCGGGATGCGCGGCGGCCGTACTGATCGCCTTCTAATGCGTATCGCTGACTTCCTGGAAGGAATCCCCCTCGCAGTAGTAATAGTCTTCCTACTATCGGTGCTGCAAGCCTATCGCGGCGAACTCGCCGCAATCGGGCTTGGGCGGATTCATGTCTTCTTCCTAGCTGTCGGCATGCTTTTTTGGTTGCCGACTGCACGGATTGCCCGCGCCGAAGCTTTGCGCCTAAGCAAGATGCCCTTTGTCGAAGCTGCACAAACGGCCGGACTCGGCAGCTGGGGATTGATGTGTCAGCACTATCTGCCCAACTTGCTACCGTCGGCCTTGGTCATGCTCGGGCTGACCCTCCCCCGCGTCGTCCTAATGGAAGCCTTCCTTAGCTTCCTCGGCTTAGGAGTGGAAGCTCCGAATGTAAGTTGGGGCCTACTTGCCGCCGACGGCCTCGCAGCCATGAACCCACTAGTCGACAGCGGCTATCTACTTGGCATCCCGGCAGCCTTTCTTGCCTTAACGCTGCTCAGTCTGAATTTGATCGCTGACGCAGCACGCGATCGCATTTCTGGTGTACGTCGCAACTAAAAATCTGCAGATTAGACCGTCGGCACTTGGGCAACTAAGTCAATCTCGACCTGCGCTCCTTTCGGTAATGCCGCCACCTGCACGCAGGCACGCGCCGGACGATGCTCACCAAAATACGCGGCATAGACCTCATTGATTGCCGCAAACTCACCGAGGTCAGTCAGATACACGGTCACGCGCACTACATCGGAACGTTGGCACCCCGAGGCCTGAAGGAGAGCGTCAAGATTTGCGAAGACCTGTTGAGCCTCTTCGACAGCCGTACCCCGCAGGAAGTCCCCTGTCGGAGTAAGCGCTACCTGGCCACTAGTGTAGAGAAAGCCTTGGGCAATGACGGCCTGGCTATACGGTCCAATTGCGGCTGGAGCCTGCTGAGTGGAGATAGTCCTCATGCTTCACTGCGGCGCAACCGCTGAATGAGTTGATCGTGCACTGCGCCCGGAAGAAAACGGCGCAGCTCACCACCCGAAGCGTAGACCTCTTTAATCAACCGACTCGAGAGGTAGGAGTACTGCTCCGAAGGCATCACGAAAGCTGTTTCGATGGTCGGCTCGAGCTGGCGATTGGTCATCGCCATCTGATACTCATATTCGAAGTCTGAGACAGTACGCACACCACGCAGAATCACCTCAATACCACGCTCGCATGCATGATCGACGACTAGGCCTCGAAAGTACTCAACTGTCACCGGCAAATCACCAACCTCGTCTTGGATCATGGCGATGCGCTCTTCTGCCGTGAATAACGGTTGCTTGGTGTTGTTATTGGCAACCGCCACCAACAAGGGCCCGAATAGCTCAACACCGCGACGGATCAGGTCTAGATGCCCCAGCGTAGGAGGGTCAAAGGTGCCCGGATAGAGAGCGCGCGGCTGATCGGCCATGCAACGATTCTAGTGTCACCTTCGCAGGACTCCTATTCTTCTGAGTATTGGACACGTGATGCACAGCCCAGTCGGAGTAGAAGCGACCTAATCTCATCACCGCTTCTGAGCTCTTCCCGCTGCACGCCCCTCTCTCCGCTGCCTAGGCACAGCTCGCAGGCAGGTTCACGCTGGCCTACTCCGTATAGATTCTGCTTCAAGCGGCCGCATATCGCCCACGTCGAACCTCAACTTTCCGACTCGGCAGACCAAGGCTCCAAGCGCCAAAGGCTCAACCCCGAATCGCTAAGCAATACTCTTGCCCCCTCTGCTTGCAAAGCTTCCTCGACAAAGGGGAAATTCGCCTGGGTAAGCACCAAGAAACTACGCCCGGGCAAGTGCTGTCGCGCCAAGCGCAAGCCCGCACGAGCCAAGTCCAGACTCACGCCTTGCCACAGGCCAGGAATCTCCACGTTGCGAAGCACTTCCATTATCTGTCCCCCGCGCACAGCACCAAAGACTCGGTTCAAGTTTTCGGTCCCAACTGTCCACGCCAATCGGTACGCAAGGTCTTCATAGCCATCGTTGTGAATATGCGGCGAATCGACAAAGAGGGCATGACCTAAGGCCGGCGCCAGCACGTTGCCCTGCACGAGTCCGCGCGCCGCTTTGATCCCGGGGTGAGCTGGGTTCATCCACAGCACAGCCGCCCTTTCCTCTTGCAGCAAGGCTGCATGCATCCGCGTAGGCAGCGCCTTGTCTGCCACAGCCTCTCGCACTTGCCACTCCCCACCGCTTTGCGTCAGTGCAGGAGTCACGCCGTTTTGGCCCCAATCCAGATATGTACGCACCACCAAAGCGGTAGTCGGAGCCGCGAAAAAAATCAAAACCACGGCCAAGCAACGCCACTTGCTTGAAGGACCGAAGCAAGCGGCCGCCGAAATCGCAAGCAACAAACCAGCAAGGCGCACAAGCTTGTACTCATTCCCCCACGGCAACTGGACAAAAGCAGCGATCCCCAAAGCCAGCCCCGCAGCGACAACCCATGCAGTTGCTCTTCCTCGATTGCGCACCTTGAGCTGACCCGCAATAGCCCAGGGCAACAAGAGCCAAAGCGGCCCCAAAACATTCAACACGCCATCGTGCTCAAAACGTACGCTCCCCGTCAGGCTGGGCCCCTGCGGAGCCGATTCGAAGGCAGGCAGCAAGAAAGGGAGCGCTATCAAGATCGCGCCCGCGCCAGCTCCTATCCATGCGAGACGCTCCACTCCATTTCCTTGGATCAGCCGCGGCGCACCCCAAAACAACAGGATCAGCCCGGCAAAACCGCCCGCCAAAGGGTTGATCGCCAGCGCCACTGCTGCGGGCAGCAGGATCTTCCAGGCCGACGCGCCCTCAAAGCGAGCGCGCCAGCCTGCGGCCAAGGCCCACAGCACAGCCGGCAATGCCAGCGCAAAGGAGCTGACATTCAGGAACTTCGGCAAGAACGCCTGCAAGCGAGCGTCCCACCCCCACGCGCTGCTAGCAAAGGTCATCGACTCTAAGGCAAAAACGGGCACTGCCGTATCACTGGGAGGGTTCCACCACCACCCCACCCAACCCACGGCATTGAACCCCACAACGGTCAACCAAAATGCGATTCTCCGGTTTGTCCACGCCAATCCCACTGCACGACCCAGTGCATCTAAAGCTGGCGCAAATAGCAGAGCACTGAACACCTGTAACCAGGCGAATGCAGCCATCGTGCCCAGCCCCCACGCCCCCAACCATGTGCCCAGCCATGGATAGAGCGTGTAATAGCGAAGAGGCGTCCCCGCGTGGTAGGGGTTTTCCGGCTGCAAGCCCTCGGCCCGCACGGCCTCACCAATCGTGGCATGCAGATAACCGTGATACGAGGCACGCACGACATCACCGCCAGCCCACAACACGACACCAACCACCGTCGCCAGAGCCGCGCCCTCAACCCAAGAGACACGCTGCACAAGCATCGACCGCTCGTTTAGTCCTGTTCCCACTGTTCGATTGTCCATGGCGGCACAACACGATCCGCAAAATCAAGGTATCCCAACTCCACGAGCTTCTGCCGTTGATCAGATCCCGGCACACGGTAAACCTCGGCTTGCGGCATCGCGGCATACCAAGACTGCATTCTTCCAAGCAGGCGGCTAACCTCATCCGGATGCTTCTCTGCGAGATTATTCAACTCGTAGGGGTCCACATTGCGATCGTAAAGTTCGATAGTCGCATAAGGATAATCGACAACCTCTGGTGGCTCATAAGGCCCGCGACGAAGATTGGCTGGATTATGGATCAAAGTCCAGCGCGAATCACGCATAGCATAGAACTCGGTCTGCCAAGAAGCCGCCCAGACCTCGCGCTTCGGCGCCTGCCGAGCCAATAACTCGGGTAGGACATCCATCAAACTACGCGGTTCACTCGCTCGCCCAGGAGAAATACCCTTGCCCGCCACAACAAGAGGTACATGCAGTACCCCGCGATAGAGACTCTTAGCGTGCAGGAAGTAGCCATGCCGCTCAGCCAGCTCTTCGCCGTGATCCGAGAAAAAGACGACTGTCGCGGCTTCCAATAATCCCCCGCGCCCAGCCGCACGGTATGAATTATCGAGCCCCCGTAGCAGGTCTTGCAGATAACTAGATGCAGCGCGAATCTCTCCGTCGTAGAGACCGATAATCGCATGACGCGTTGCGTCGTCTAGCGATTCCGGATTCGCATGAAAGGCGTAAAGCGCATCGTTGTCCGCTGGCGTTTTGGGACGCTCACTGAACTCAGCATCAAAGGGGGCCGGTGGCGAGTACGGCTGATGCGGCGCCATAAAATGAGCCCAAAGCATCAGTGGCTGCTTTGATTGAATGACGGGATCAGCCTTCTGCAGCAACTCGCGCGGCAACGTCGGCTCAAGTTGCTTAGGAAAAACCTGATAGGTCTCGAAGCCTCGCTCTAAACCACAACCCGGACCAATCACGCGATTGGCCACTGCCGCATGCGTGCGATATCCCGCCGCCACAAAGGACTGAACCCAGGTGGCGCCCGACAAAGTCGTGAGATTGGCTACCGCTCCGTGGGCCAACGGAAAATCACCTGTCCAGTAGCTCGCCAAGGAAGGCATGGTCTTGCCAACCGGCGCCCAAACTGAGTCATACACGCAACCCTGCTCGGCCAGCCAAGCCAAACTGAAAGCTTCAGTGGGATCTCCCGCCGTTGCAAGTTCATAGCCGTAGAACGGCAGATGATCAGCGCGCAGGGTATCGATGGAAACGAAGATCCAGTCGCGATCTCTGATCTCCGCCGCAATCGGTGGCAACTCGACTGCCGCTCCTCCTTTTTCCCCAGAGGTCACGGGCTCGCCGCCACACGAGGCCAACGCGCCGGCCAGCGCGAGGCTCGCGAGTCCCCTCTGATTCCTCCCCCGACCCATATCGGAAGTCTATCACCAAGAAGGCCCGACTTCCGCCGGCGTCACACTCGCCCAACTCGGGAACTCATTCAAATTCAACCCCCAGATCGGCGCAATCCAGTAAAACGCAAATAGCGTAACCAGAATAGCTGTCAGAAGGTTCAGCAGGATCCCTGCCCGCGCCATGTCGAAAACCGTCAGCCTTCCCGAACTGAATAGAATCGCGTTGGGTGGCGTGGCAACAGGAAGCATAAACGCACAACTCACCGCGAAGGTCGCGGGAAGCGCCAACAGGAAAGGATGTACTTCGGCTGCAACGCAGGCGCTGAACATCAAAGGCAGCAGCACGTTGATCGTCGCAGTATTCGATGTGATCTCCGTCAGAAAAGTCACGCCTAAGGCGACCAAAAAGACCAGAAGTACCGGCGAGGTCGAGCCGATGAGCCCTGCCAGAGAGTCCCCAATCGCAGCCGACAACCCGCTGGCTTCACAGGCCTTTGCTAGCGCAAAGCCCCCCCCTAGCAAAATCAAAATGCCCCATGGGATATCCCGGCAATCTTCCCAATCAAGTAAAGCCCCGGTGCGTCGCGCTTTTCCGGGAAGCAGGAAGAGCAGCATGACCCCCAACAACGCAACAGTGGAGTCGCTGATCGTGCCGGCAATCTGATTTGGCAGCAGTGTCTGCCAACCAGGAAGCGCCACTACTCCAAAGTCTGCGCCCGATCGAGTCATCCAAAGCGACGCGACTAGAAGGAAAACGAAAAGAACACGGTTCTGTTCGGAAGTCCTCCCCCCGGCGGCCGAGCGCTCGGTACGAACATCATCGACCGAAAGTCCACTACGCGCCGGCACACGGTGTGCAACACGTACCAGTACAGACCAGGAGATTCCTAGGAAAGCCACCACCAAGGGAAAAGCACCAAGGAACCAGGTGCCGAATCCCAAACTAGGCGCTTCGGGAAATCGATCGCGCACCTGACCCAAGAACACTGAGTTTGGCGCTGTTCCGATCGGCGTGGCCACACCACCAATTGAGCAGGCATAGGCAATGCCCAGTAACAGTGGGCGGGTCAGGTGCGCACGATCCTTTTCTTCGCAACGGTCTAACACAGCTAAGGCAACTGGCAGCATCAGCAGGGCCGTACTGGTGTTGCTCACAAACATACTGAGCCCAGCGGCGACCACCATAAAGCCAAGCACTACACGCCGCGGCTCGGCACCGAACAGACTCAAGGCGCGCAGTGCAAAACGCCGGTGCAGCCCGTAGCGTTCCAAACCAACCGCCAAAACAAAACCGCACAGGAACAAGAGCAAAATGTCGTGGAAGTACCACGGGGCAACTACACCCGCAGGAATCACACCAGTTGCCGGCAGGAGCAATGCTGGCAAAAGCGAAGCCACCGGCAGCGGCAGCGAGGCCGTCAGCCAGCTCCATGCGGTCAGCACCGCGACGCCAGCTACCACCCGCGCCTCAACCGGCAGGGCGTTCACCCCGGGCAGAAAAGGCACTACCCATGCCAGCACAACCCCACTCAGAAAACGGAGTATGGCAGGGCGACAGCGTTCAGTGGGCTCGTCCATGAATGAGGAGGCTTGGCTCGATCAGGAGCAGAGGTCATCCTATGGCCGCGGGCCGTACTATCAGCCCTCCCACACGGCCTTCCTTGCGACCATGAGTTTTCTCGACCGGCTGTTCGCTTCGGCGATGCCCCTAGTACCTCGCCCAATTGTGCGACGGCTCAGTGCCCGTTACATAGCGGGCGAGAATATCTCGGAAGCGCTACTCACTGGCGCCGCCCTGCAGCGCGCTAACTACCGTGTGACCTACGACATCCTTGGCGAAGCAGTTTCGAACCAAGCCGGAGTTGAAGCAACTGCTACCGAATACGAGAAGCTACTCCAGGCACTGATCGACCAGAAGCTTGAACGCAATTTCTCGCTTAAGCCAACTCAGATGGGCCTGGACGTCAGTGAAGACTACTGCTTCGAAATGGTTTGCCGCATCGCACAACAAGCACTCGCGCACAAAGCTTTCGTGCGCTTTGAGATGGAGGGCTCGGCAACCGTCGACGGTACGCTACGCGTCTTTGAGCGACTACTGCACGAGAAGTTCGGCGGCACGGTCGGCTGCGTCTTGCAGTCAATGCTGCTCCGCACGGAAAATGATGCCGCACGACTCGTGGCTCTCGATCAACCACTCAACGTACGCCTCGTAAAAGGCATTTATGTCGAGCCGAAGGAAATTGCACATCAAGATCCGACCGAAGTGAATGCCGCCTACCTGCGCGTCTTGCGTGTTCTTCTGGACGGCGGCGCATTTGTCGCGGTGGCCTCACATGACGAAAATCTGATCGAAGGCCTACAAGAGTATCTGCAAGAAAATCCCAAAGCTAAGAGTCAAGTCGAAGTTCAAATGCTACTTGGAGTGCGTGAAGAGCTGCGTCAACAGATCAAGGCATCCGGCCTACCGGTGCGGGTCTACGTGCCCTATGGCACCCAGTGGTATCCCTATGTCGTGCGCCGACTTCGCAAAAACCCGAAACTGGCGACATATGCTTTCACCGGACTCTTCCGCAAGCGCGAAAAGATGGACGCCTAGCGCAGCTCGGGTTAGGCCGCTGGCGGACCGGCTGAAACCGCCGCTTCTAGTAGCTCGCTAAGCTGCTCGCGAGCATCCACGATCGACACTCCTTCAGGGAATGTCGCCCCTGCGGCTCGAGCGTGCCCACCACCGCCAATCTGGCGAGCGCCCTGATTGACATCCAGCCAGGTCTTACTACGGAAGGACACTTTGACGCGCCCACCGCGCTCACTGAGGAAGGCCACTACTTCAACAGATTGCACTGCGCGCAAAATATCAAGTATCTCATCAGTATCTACCAACTCCCCTTGCGCCGTGCGTAAGGTCGCACCGTCTATCCAACCCAATACAGCCTTACCATCCGCAAGATATTCAGTACTCGCCAAAGCCGCACCAATACCGCGCGGCGTACCAGCTGAAGTCTGCTGATAGATGTCTCGGTAAACCGAATCAGGGTCGACTCCGCGCCCGACCAGATCGGCCGCCGCGGCGAAGGCGCGCGCATCCGCATTTGAGTACTTCAGCCACCCCGTGTCAGTCATGAGCGCAACGAAGGCCGCCTCTAACGCAATTTTATCCGGCTCTTCTCCCAGCTCACGCAGCAGATCCACAGCTAGTAAGCCGGTCGCAGCTGCCGTCACATCGTGGTACTCCGCATCCCAGCGATGCACTGCGCGATCGAAGGGATGGTGGTCGACCACCAAGCGCTTCGAACCCAATATTTCGATCTCGGTGCCCATCGCCCCCAGTCGATCAAGTTGCGAACAATCGCAAACTATCACGAGATCGTGGTCGGGCAAGCTTCCCTTGCCACTGTAAATCGACCATGGTGTACGACGCTCAAGAAAGCTATAACGGCTGTCCGGCGGATCGGGCAAGATCAACTCGACCTGCTTTCCCATCGCACGCAGCCCGCGGGCCAGCACGATTGCAGCGCCCAGTGAATCACCATCCGCACGTAGGTGCCCTGCCACCACAATGCGTTCACTCGCACGAATGAGATCAAGGGAGGTCGACATGAAAGGGTTCAGGGATTCCAGTGGAGGCCAGAGGGAGGGGCCCCTCTGCGGAAACCAGACTGTCGCAAAGCGCGGCAGGGTCCCGCAAGCCAGGATCGGGCAGACGGACTACGCGCGCGCGACGACCCGGGAGCAAGCTACCTTCCTCGCTATCCTCGCCCAGAGCGGCGGCGGCACGCCGGGTAAGCGCATCCCACCAATCGCGCCCGGAGTAACTCGGAAGAAGTTGCGCAGCGGCACGCACTTCCAACCAAGGATCAAGTCGCTCAACACTGGCACGAGAATCGCAACCCAGTAACGGGGCAGGCATGTTCGCCTCTTCGAATGCAGGCTGCGAACGATCGAAGTAACGGTGTGTGCCCGGACAAAACACGACATCTACACCCTTGCGCAGTAAGAACCGCAGCTCCGCCGCGCACAAAGCCCCTGCATGCACCGCTAGCATGCCGAACCGCCTTCCCGGAGCGATCTCTTCCAACCAGGCCACTGGCGACTCCCAGCGAGTCGCGGGCAAGGCGCGCCCG
>JAKVCF010000036.1 GCA_022447335.1 Planctomycetota bacterium
CCGGAAACCGGGTCAATCTCAATGGCCTCGAGACCGCCCACCAACGCGACCATCGCATTAGCTTCGGCCAGCATGTCAGCAGCCTTATGAGCGTCCGCCGAAACCACGTAGACCACGTTCTCGAATCCGTGCTCCGAAGCCCAACGCATGCCATGCGCAACGTCGGTCGCACTCGGACAGGACAACCAGAGGCGCATATCACCATTCAGGATGTGAACCAAGCCGCGCTGCGAATCGTCGAGATCTTCCTCTGAGATCAGCCCCTTACCCGGATAGTCCGCGCCGAAGCGCACGAAGCCGCCCGCGTTGTCATTGCTGTCCCCATCGTCATCTGAGCTGTCCGACTCATCGCCCGCAGAGGTCGCGTCGGAATCGGCGGCTCGCTTGTCGATAAGCTCTTGGCCCTTGCGACGCAGAGCGTCGATAAGCGCCTCCTCGGCTTCACGAAGCTCGGCCATCTGAGCGCTGCGACTCCAGCCAAAGCGTGGGCCGATCGCGATCTTCATACCCATACCTTCACCAAGGGCCATCTGCTCAACGGTCATCCCGCGCGGAGCAACGATCTGGCCCATACCACCGATCACGGTGTTATTGCCCGGAATCACTCCCAGTGCGGTGACACCACTGCGCAGCTCGTTCTCGAAGAAGGAGGACACAGGGTCTATCGAATCCGCAACATCAAGGAAGGGGGCGACCGGAACATTTTCGTTCGGGCGGTCCATCCCATTCGAGGTATGAGCCTCGTGGAAGCCGGCGAAGAGCACCGCATCTGGATGCTCGTGGAGCAGCACATCGAAGGGAATTTCAAGGTCCGGGCCGCCGATCGCAACAATGCGACCATTCTGCACGACAACCGTGCCGTTCTCAATGATCTGGCCGGGTCCAGTGATGACCTTGCCAGCACGCACTGCAACGGCACCATCCTGAGCGACGGCGGGCACAGCGAGTAAGCCAAGAGCCAGGGCAGAGAAGAGGAGTCGGAAGTGAATCATGGTCTCCAAAGTGCTAGACAATGAGAATCAACGGTTGTCGACGACGATCTCGCCGTCCACGACGACGAGTAAGGGGCGAGAGGAGTGCTCGAGCGGGTCGCCCGACCAGAGAACCAGGTCAGCGTCCTTCCCGACTTCGACCGAACCAACTCGGTCTTGGACCCCACACAGCACAGCGGCTCGTGAGGTGATGGAAGTAATAGCCTGGTCACGTGGCAGTCCATAAGCCACAGCACGACGAGCTTGGTGAATCAAGCTGGACTCGGTTGAGATCGAATCATGAGCTTCCGCTCCACCAATCGCCATCTGAACGCCAGCCTTATGCAACAGCGCAGGCAAAGCCGGAGTCGACTGGTCACCTTCGCTGAAGCGACCATTTTGCAAGCCACGAGCCAGCTCCTTCCCACCAATGGTTAGCACAACATCGCGCACCAACTCATGCTCCGGCAGCATCGGGTTGACCTCTTCCTCGTGGTCGTGTTCGTGATGAAGTGGATCATCATGATCGACCGGAATGCCCCACTCGTCTCGCTCTTCTTCGTGGAAGAAAACACTCAACCCATCAACTTCGCACTCGTGGTGGTGCGGGAAAACCGGGAAGGCGCCCACTTCTGCAACGAAGGCATCTTCATGCAGGTGCTCACAGCAAATTTCCGGAGGAGCAGCCCAAAAGCGCATCTCTTCCAGTGACGGGCCGCGCGAGATTGCACGCTGAGCCGTGTCATAGCCCGGCCCAGCCACGACAGGGATGCGGGCCTTGGCGAGCATTTGAGCCGCACGATAAGCCTCGGTGCCCTCTTCGATCACGAAGCCCGGCCATTGGAACTCGGCAGCAAGACGCAACGCGGTCTGCACGTCATTATTCCGACGGGCGTGCACACGGATCGGGATCTCGCCGCGCATAGCGGCAAGCACGACCTCGTAGTCAGCATGATATTCCACGCTCCCAGCCTCTCGCGCCTCTGCATAGCGCATCGCGCTATAGAAGGTGCTTCGAATCGACCAGACTGTGCCCATGCGCGTGGTCGGACGACGAATAAAATAGCTATTCGGCACACGGTTCGGCCCGCGGTTTCCAATCGCAACATCGTTACCGAGACTGATCTTCAGCGCGGCAGCATCGTTCATCATGCGTGCGGCCGATCCTTCTTCAGCAAAAAGGTCGACAGACTCACCTCCAGCTGTCTTCACAATTGCGGCCAGACCACCGAAGGCGTTCAGCGAATCCGGAGTCAGAAAAGCTGTGGTCACTCCTTCCGAAGCAGCGCGGCCAAATGCCGGCGCGTCGAGATCAATAGTGGCCGCAAGCTTCAACCCTGCGGTAGTCTCACGCGACTGCTCGACGGTGTCATCGTCCACCGCCATATAGCTGAAAGCATCGACCAAACCTGGAGTCGCGTGAACTCCTTCGATTTTGATCGCACCGTCGGGCGCATCCTTGCCTGGCAAGATCTGACTAATCTTGCCGTCCGCCACTGTAATGACAACGTTCTCCCACACTTTGCCGCTGCCATCGTGCAGATAGTCAACGACGTAGGACGAAACCTGAGGACGCCGCAACTCGTCCGGCGTATCCGCGGAAGTAAAGAGAAGTAGCGAGGAAAGGAGTGGGGTGAGAAACATGGATTACTCCGAATCAGCGGATCGGTGTACCGCGATACCGTTGATCAGAACAGCGCGAATCTTTGCTGAAGGATCGAGCGGATGAGCCGACCACAGCACTAGGTCGGCTCGGCGGCCCTTTCCAATGGCACCGACTTGGTCAGTTCCGAGGAAGTCGGCTGCATGACTAGTAATCGAAGCCATTGCGGCCTCCGGATCACCAGTCAGGCGGGACATGGTGGCAGCGGCACGGCGCAAATCACCGGGTTGGCGCGCACCGCTCGGACTCCAAGTCCCAAACACGATTTTCACTCCGGCCTTGTGCAGGCGCTTGAGAGTTTCAAGGCCGCGCGGGGTCCAGGCACCGATGCCAGGAATGGGCATACCAGCGACCTCGCCTTTCAGTTCGCCGCCGTAAGAAGCGGGGTCACCCCACATCATCCAACGAATGTCGATATCTTTACCAAGAGACCTGCGCACCGAGCGGATCGCCGATGCGTCATCGACATGTGCCAGCACGCCGCGATCAGCGACGCCAGGAATGCGCGCCGTATCAGCAACTTCAAACAGCTCAATAGCGCCAGCTAGGCTGCTCGGACCAAAAGCCGAATCGCCAACGCGGCTCAAGACGAGCGAAAGTGCCTGACGAGTGCGGCTTGCGAGCATACGGCCTTCCCCACCACTAGCGACTAGTGCACCCCAACCAGCCTGAATGTTGTTTGGCTGCGGCAGGATGTGCACCGAAGTAATCCCCGCTTCACAAAGTTCGGTCCAATCCTGATGACCGAGGTCAACGGCGTCGTAAGCACGGAGCATCGGTGTCATTACACGCGAGTCTTCCTGAGCCGGAGCATCGGTTCCGTAGGCACTGAAGGCGTCGACAAAGCCCGGAGCTAGGACACCGTCAAGCTTCCAGCGCCGAGCGCCGCTCGGCAATTCGAGATCGGTACCCACTCCCAAAATGCGGCCATCCTGGATCAGCACGGTCTGACCTTCAGCGGCAGACCCATCAGGTAGCACCACTTGGGTTGGCTGCAATGCCCAGATCAGCCCTTGCGATTTGGCTTGCTGTGCAGGAAGCGCGGGAGCGAATGCGAGAAGGTATGTTGCGAGAATCACCGCGTCACTTGGGCTGGTGGGAACGGAACACGCCTGAGGCGTCAAAGGGATGCGCGCCGCCGAACAAGATCATCGATCCGCTCGCACCGCGCTGTAACGCGCCGGCCTGGCCTGACAGACCAAGCAGATTGGCGGGCGTACTGGTGAGAGCCCTCCAAACTTCGTCCTGATCGACACCCGCCGCGACAAGTTCACCGGCAAGGGTGAGAAGCATTGGGCCAAGGTCACGCCCACCCGAACCCAATGCCACATCGACGCCAGCTTTGCGATAGGCCAGGAACTCCTCGGCGAGGGCGTCATCGCCCGCGAGCTGTCGCGAAAGGTCAAGCACTACACCAATGCCATGATCGGCAAGCGAGTCGGCATAGGCCTCACCACCAATCGCGTTCACCAATACCAGATCGAGATTGTGCTCTTCGACAAGCTCAACCGCCACAGCGACCACCCACTCACTGTCAGCCTGAATGCGAACACGCAGCTTACCGTCGATAGCGTCGAGAATCAGATCGCCCGCTACATTACGACGTGGCGAAGCGGGACGCTTGGGACGCTTGGGACGCTTGTCGTCCTTCTTTTTCCCGCTGCTCTTAGGATCTTCGGCACGGGCATTTCCGCCCTTCTTGCCATCTTTCTTCTGCTCTTCAAGATACTTCGCAAAGCTCTCTTCGTACTTCTTCAGGTCTTCCTCGTACTTATCGAGCTTCTCTTCGTAATCATCGCGCGAATCGCGCAACGCCACGGCGTTGTCAAAAGCAGTCTTCAAATCCTGTGCACGAATCTGTGCAGCCGACCCCGATCCCGTACCGGCGAAATCAAGCCAATCGTCGCCGATCGCGTAAGGAAGGTCATTGACCGAGAAGCCGGTGACGACACCCAAACCGCGCTGCAAATTGCCATCAGTGCGGCCAAGATAGACGAAGCCCACACCGGAGTTGCGCAGCGCATCAACGCGCGCCGCCAATGCGGCATCGGCACCAGGCACCATGACCGGCAGGTCCTCAGCGATACGCGACTGTGGAAGAGGGCGACGACCTCCATCGCGACCAGCCATCGGTAACCCCGACCAAGCATCAACCAACGAGGGGGCAAGTGTGCCCTTCACCTTGATGATGTTCGGCTTTTGCGTGCCAAAAACTGTTGACCTAGCAGGCGGAGCCGTGGTCGAGATGCGAGCAATCACACCCTTGTCAAGCGATACGAATGCCGGCGACAGAACACGACCACCTGGCAACCAGCAGGCATCTGCTTGAATGGTGTAAGTCCTCTCATAACCGCCTGCTGCGGCTTCTTGAGAAGTAGCTGTCGACACTGGGCCGGCAACGGCGACCAAGATGGCCAGCGCTGCCGCCGGGAGAGGAAGATGGCGGAAGAAGGGACTCACGGAGCGAGGGATCCCGAACCTATTTGAAGGGTCCGGGCCCGAGGATACGGAGCAGCGTCGCGATGTTCGAAGCATTTTCTATCCTTAGCCCATGGAAACAAAGGAGACCGCTGTTCATCCCACGGCCGTAGTGATGCCTGGAGCTGAGTTAGGTCAGGGTGTAGAGGTCGGCCCCTATGTCGTGATCGAACCCGGGGTTGTAGTCGGTGACCGCTGTCGCATACACCCTTTTGCGCGCCTTTGCGGACGCACACAGATCGGCGTAGAGACTACAGTCGGGTCCGGCTCAGTCCTTGGATCCGACCCCCAAGATAAGGCATACACAGGAGAATCTACAAGTGTGGAAATAGGCTCTCAGTGTATTTTGCACGAGTACGTGACAATCCACCGGGCGACCGAAGAGGGGGTCACCCGGGTCGGAAACGGGGTGGTAATGATGACTGGTTCTCATGTAGGGCACAACGCCACCGTCGAGGACCAAGTCGTAATGGTCAATCAGAGCGCGGTCGCTGGTCACGCACGCGTCGGAGAGCGCGCCTTTCTTTCGATGGGCTCGGCCGTGCACCAATTCGGACAAATCGGACGACTTACCCTGATCGGCGGCGGCTGCATGGTGACGCAAGACGCCCCACCTTTTTCGATCGTCGTCGGAAACTACCCGGTCGTGTGGCGAGGGCCCAACGCGGTTGGACTCAAGCGTGCGGGATTTTCTGACGAGAAGCGCAGCGCAATTCGCCACGCTCTCTTCGCTATCTTCAGACACTCGGATGGCACCCAAGCTGGCGCGAGCGCCCTTCTCGACCACAAGGTGCCCGAAGTCCTCGAACTGGCGCGCTTCGTACTCGACTCCCCGCGTGGAGTTTGCGCAGCCTCTCGCAAAGCATGAGCTCTTCCTCGGAACCCAAAACCATCGACACCCTTCTGCGAGAGCATCGTCACTTTGCTCCGCCGCAAGACTTCGTCGCCCAGGCCAATACATCGGACCCGACCATCTACGAACAAGCTGACGCAAATCCCGAAACGTGGTGGGCCAGCTGGGCAGAAAAGCTCGAGTGGATGAAACCTTGGGAACAAATTAGCGACTGGTCGAATGCGCCGTACGCCAAGTGGTTTCTCGGAGGCAAGCTGAACGCAAGCGTGCAATGCCTCGATGGGCATGTAGCTGCCGGCCATGGCGCACGAGTCGCCTACTATTGGGAAGGCGAGCCCGGCGATGCGCGGACTATCACCTACCAAGAGATGCTAGATGGCGTTTGCCGAACGGCAAACGCTCTGAAGGAACTCAACATTCAAAAAGGTGATCGTGTCACGCTCTATATGCCGATGGTGCCCGAGCTAGCTATGGCAGTGCTTGCGTGCACGCGCATTGGCGCGATCTTCTCTGTAGTCTTTGCTGGCTTCTCCTCCACCTCGCTGAAGGACCGCATTCAAGATCAAGAGGCACGCCTCGTGATCTGCGCCGATGGCTGCTGGCGACGCGGCAAACTACTCGACCTCAAGACCGTGGTAAATGAGGCGATCGAAGCCTGTCCCAGTGTCGAAAAAGTGATGATCTGGCAGCGCGGCAAAGGCATTACGAGCTCAGCGCCGGCGACGGATCGCGACGTCGATTGGGACGAGGTAGTAGATCGCCAATCGTCCCAATGCGCACCTGCTGAGCAAGATGCCGAGGATCCGTTATTCATCCTTTACACCAGCGGCACAACAGGTAAACCAAAAGGAATCTTGCACACCACGGGTGGTTACATGACCGGCGTGTACGCAACCACCAATTTGGTCTTCGACCTTAAAACGGAAACTGACGTCTACTGGTGTACCGCTGACATTGGTTGGATCACCGGTCACTCGTACATCGTGTTTGGGCCGATGGCCAATGGCGTCACGCAGGTGATGTACGAAGGCGCGCCTAATCACCCCGGACCGGATCGCTTCTGGGAAATCTGCGCCAAGTACGGCGTGACAATCTTCTATACAGCCCCGACTGCGATTCGGGCTTTCATGAAGTGGGGTGACGAACATCCGGCCACGCACGACCTCTCCAGCCTGCGCCTGCTCGGCACGGTCGGTGAACCCATCAACCCAGAAGCTTGGGTCTGGTATTTACACCATATTGGCGGCGGAAGATGCCCGATCGTCGATACCTGGTGGCAGACCGAAACAGGTGGGATCATGATCACACCGCTGCCGGGTATCACCACGACAGTGCCAGGCTCAGCCACCACACCCTTCCCCGGCATCTCGGCCAAACTGCTTGACGAAGACGGCAATGAAGTGGAAGGCGCAAACGGTGGATACCTCGTGCTAGATCGCCCATGGCCACATATGCTGCGCGGCATCTGGGGTGACAACGAGCGCTTCGAAGAAACCTACTGGTCGCGGTTCCCAGGCAAGTACTTCCCAGGCGATGGTGCCAAGCGCGACGAAAAGGGCTTCCTCTGGGTGCTCGGTCGTGTCGACGACGTGATGAACGTTTCAGGTCACCGCCTCTCAACCATGGAGATCGAATCGGCGCTGGTCGACCACGAAGCCGTAGCCGAAGCCGCGGTAATCGGCGTGAACCACGAGCTGAAGGGGCAGGCGCCGGTCGGCTTCGTCATCTTGCGCAGTGGCTTCGAGGCCAGCGACGCACTCGCCGATGATCTGCGCAAGCACGTCGGCACTCTGATTGGAGGGCTGGCTCGCCCTGAAGCCGTACACTTCACGCCCGAGCTGCCCAAGACGCGTTCTGGCAAGATTATGCGCCGCCTGCTGCGTGATGTCGCCGAAGGCAAGACGATCGGAGACACGACCACTCTGGCGGACCCTGGGGTGCTCGACGGCCTGCGCTCCGAATACGAGCAACGCGAAGGGTAACCCAATTCAGACTGAGACCCTTCTGAAATGAAGGCTCACAATCGGGGAACACCTTTTCGAGGTACACTCTCCTATTAAGCAGCGTCTATTTGGCGCTAAGTAAGCACTGTTGCGATGCTAATTCCCTCGCTACTAGTCGCTTGGGTTGTACACCCTTCGGCCACACCACTTCCCCAGCACAAACTTGACTCGATCCGCCCCTCGGCCGGATTCTTTGTCGAGAACCAGGGACAGTGGGATGAGGCTGCCATTCTGGCTCTTCGTGGCGAAAACGAAGACCTAATCCTGGGCCCACACGGCTGGAGCTGGGTGCTACGCCGGGCTGGCGAATCGCCGATCGCGACAGCTAACAACCACCCTGCGGGCAAGGCAATCGCATGGTTGGATGAAGAAGAGTTGCAGATGGCACCCACGATCAACTGGGCTCGCATCGACTTACGGCTCTTGGGCGCACAGCCAGTCGAACCGCAACTGGTAAGCGCTAGCAACACACAACTGGACTACTACCTGGATGGCGAGGTGCGCACCAGCGTGCCCACTGGGACGGAAACCCTCGCGCGCGACGTCTGGCCCGGCATCGACCTGCGCTTCCGCACAGAGCCGGATCGCGTAAAACACCAATTCGAACTGCAAGCCGGAATCGACCCGAGCATCGTGCAAATCGAAATCCATGGTGCAGACCCACGCATTGCCTACGACGGTAGCCTGGTAATGACGACCGCACGCGGCGAAATTCGCGACGCCGCACCAATCGCCTGGCAGCTCCGTGACGGCAACCGCCTCCCAGTCGAAGTGCGCTATGCACTAACAGCTGGCAGCAAATGCTGGAAGCTGAGCTTCGTGGTCGAACATTGGGACCCAAACCTCCCCCTGATCTTGGACCCAGACACTCTCGTCAATTGCGGCTACATCGGTGGATCGGACTACGACGAATTGCGTGGCATCGATGTCACCGATGCCGGAAAAATCTGGGTGGTGGGCCACACGTCCTCGACTGACTTACCAGCGCGTGGCGCCTTCCAAGGAAGTAATGCCGGAGGCGACTACGACTGTTTTGTGGCAGGCGTCGACAGCGACGGCGTACTGCGCAACCTCACTTACCTCGGAGGATCCGATCGCGAATTGGCTTACGATCTGAGCGTCGACGCAGCGGGCAATGTCTACGTCGGCGGAGGAACCAACTCGAGTGACTTCCCGACGGCGGTCGGCCCTTATCTAACACAGTCCGGAAGCCTTGACGGCTTTGTCACCAAAATCGACCCTAATGGCAACTTGGTCTACTCGGGGTTCATTGGCGGTTCACAGTTTGATTCGATCCGCGGCAATGCCGTGGATGCGGAGGGTAATCACTATGTCATCGGCCGTACGGTCGACACAGGCAATCCGAACGACCCGCCCTACACTTTCCCTACCGAGGTCGGACCGGACCTAACGCACAATGGCTTGAGCGACGCCTTCGTTGCCAAGATCAATGACACTGGAGACGACGTGCTCTATTGCGGATTTATTGGAGGATCGGATATCGACTACGGTCGTGATGTCGAAATCGATGCACAAGGCTATGCCTACTATGTCGGCTGGACAAACTCCGACGAGACCACCTTCCCAGTCGTCGGCGGTCCGGACCTGACCTACAACGGCGGCGAAGAACTCTGGGGCGGAAACTTCGCACAATACGGGGATGGTTTCTTAAGCCGCATCACGCCCGATGGATCGAACTTTGCATCGAATGGCTACGTCGGCGGAACTGGATCTGATGCAATCTTCTCCGTCCGTATCGATGGTTTTGGTGGCGTGTACATCGCTGGCCACACCACTTCAACCGAAGCGAGCCTACCGGTCACATACGGGCCGGATATCACCTTCAACGGTGCCCCTTCCAATGAACCTTATGGCGATGCACTGGTCGGCAAGCTCAAGCCTAGCCTGACCGATTGGGAGTATCTCGGTTTCGTCGGCGGAGATAGTCAGGATCGCGCCTGGCGCATGGACATCGACGATTTCGGTCGCATGTATATCGTGGGTAACACACGCTCCGATCAACTAAGTTTCCCACATCAGGGGCACGGTGCACGCCTGCATGAAGGTGGAGATGAGGACGGCTATGTCGCGATGATCAGCGCGAATGGCAGTCGTGTTCTGTATGGAAGCTACTTCGCCGGCGAGGGTCGGGAAGTCGTGCGTGATGTCGCAGTTGACTCGGACGGCTATGTGCACGTTGCGGGCTGGAGCAATTCAACATCATTTCCTTTGGTCAGCGGGCCAGACGTCGTGAAACCCGGCGGAGTCGATGGTTTCGTATCGCGCGTGCTGCCATTCGACCTGTTGATACGCGCCGGCAATGCGATCGATCCAACCACGCGTGAACGCACTGAAATGCTTTACGTCAATGGACAAATCGGCGACGGAGCCGAGCGCCGTTTATTTGTGCCTTACGGCGGCGGATCGGTCACAATCGATGTCGACGCAATTGGATTCGACGGTAAGCCGCTTGCTGAATCAGACTTTGTGCTGTATGTCTGGCAGGGCGAACCAGGTGCGCGCGAGGCTTCACATCTCGTCGCTCCCAGCGGATTATCAGTAGGCACTGGGGCCTTCCCAACACCACTTGCAACTGGAACAAGCTCGGTCGAAGGTCTGTGGACCCTGATCAATACCACCGGCCGACCAAAACTACTCGGCAAACCTATCTCGCCACGGAAGAAGCCCGCCCCATTGACGATGAATGTCGATCTACCGGGCCCAGGCACCTACACACTGCAGGCGCTGATCGAAGAACCGAATAAGCCCAGCCGGATCACGCTGTCGAACGTCATCGTATTGATTGTGGCCTAAGGGTCAGCATCTGCTAGGATCTCGCAAACTAACCCGGTCAGGAAAGGGCGGCAAGTGAGGTGCAACTCCTCCACGGGTCCGCCACCGTGACAGCTTAATGCTGAAGTCGGAAAACGCCTGCCTGACCAAGTTCCTCATACCCGGGCGAGACTCTCGGGAGGCCAAGATGACAAATCGGATCATTGTGAGCGCGCTTGCGTCCTTCACTCTGACAGCTGCGCCACTTACGGCTCAGCAGTTCTCCCAAGACATCCCCTTAAGCGGGCTCGGCAACGGGAACTCGGCCAAGCCCTTTGGCATCGCTTATGAGCCAGGCCTCGACCGCATCTTTGTAGCGGTGGCAGGTGCCTTCGGCGCTGAGAACAATGTGGTCGCCGTGATCGACCCGAATACCGACACGGTAGTCAGCACGATCCCGGTCGGTCTCTACCCGGAAGAAATTGCTTTCGGCTACGACACGAATGGCGCTCTGCTCTATGGAGCAGTTACCAACTCAACAAGTGGCACGGTCACAATCTTTGACCCGAACCTGAACGTGCGCGGCGAGGTGACCTTGCCCGACCCCTTCGGCTTCGGCACCTGTTATCCCTTCGGCATTGCCTGGGATGGCGGGATCGAGCGCTTCTACGTGAGCACCCTCGATGGCACGGGTGATGTGCACTCGGTCAACCCGGCCACACTCACGACCAGCCCGATTGCTCCGTACAACGCTGTCTCCTCGAGCGGATCACGTCTGCTAGTGCATGCAGGCCGGCTTTGGAATGGCGCCACCCGTTACAACGCAAGCTTCAGCAACTCTGACTCCTTCGTCGTGAACTTCAAGATCAGCAGCAAGGCGAGTGAAGAAGTGTTGATCGCCAATGAGACCCGCCACTTCTACCCGAGTGTGCAGGACATCATTGCACTGCCGAACAACGATGTACTGGTCGGCGGCCTAGGGTTTAACGGCTACCTCTACCATTTCGATGTAAATGGAACGCTGCTCAGCACACACCATCTGAAAAACGCGAGTGGCGCACATGGGCTGGCAATCGGGCCACAAGGGCGCTTGCTAGCAATCTGTGATCTGGTAACTGACACCTTAGTTCTCTACGACATGGATGAGCGTACTGAGCTGTCTGCTACAGCAATGAGCTCGATTGGCCTAGGCTATGGCCAACCGAACAATGCGGTCTTCGTAAATAAGAAGCTGTACGTAACCTCGCAAGCGACTGAGGAAGTCGTGGTCTTCAACAATCTGCCGAGCCCTCCGCCGGGGAGCGGATACGCCGGCCAGCTAACAATCTCGAATTCGACACCATCACTCGGTGATTCTGTGACCATCGAAGTGACCGGCAATGGATTGGTCGCTCTAGCACAGTCGCGCGAAGGAGTGAAAACCAACTACCGCGGCCTCAATGCAGACATTGGGCCACAAATTAACCTGCTCGGCGTAAGTAGCACGACCTACAACGAAAGCGCAGCTGTTCCAAATAATCCAGCTCTACGCGGCCTACGCCTCTGGTACCAGGGCGCGGTCGACCTCGATAGCACGCCGCAACCGACCGAGCCGCGCGCCTTGATCGTGCAGTAATCCTCCCTTACACGAAACTGCTAACAGCTCGACCGAGATAGGTCAGACCTGTGTAACTTGAACCGCTTCGAAACGGTAGCCGACACCGCGAACCGTGTGAATATGTTTAGGGTCATCAGGGTCGTCCTCGATTTTCTTGCGTAAACGGAAGACGTGCGTGTCGATTGTGCGAGTGTGACGCACCCCCTTTAGCCCCCAAACATCCTCAAGAATTTGAGCGCGCGAAAGATTCTTCCCAACATGCTTCAAAAAGTAACGAAGCGATTCGAGCTCCTTACGATTAAGCCCGTGCCTCTGTTCATTCTTGACCAAGTTGTAAGCCAAGAAATCGACCTCGATCCCGTCGAAGACCAGCCGCTCCGGCAGCCCATCGCCCCCGGCATTGGCTCGGCGCAATATGGCCTGGAGCCGTAGAACCACCTCGCGCAGCGGAGTTGGCTTGACGACATAATCATCGGCCCCGTACTCAAGGCCAAGAATGCGGTCAGAATCCTGACCGCGCGCTGAAAGAATCAGAACCGGTAGCCCATTCCGCTTTTCGCGCAGGCGCCGAAGTACCTCGAAGCCGTCCAACTTCGGCAGCATGAGGTCAAGCACCATGGCATCAAAGGGTTTGTCCATAGCTGCCCGCAAGCCTGCTTCGCCGTCAGCGGCTTCTTCGACTTCAAAGCCTTCGGACAGCAAGCCATCCACCATGCCCATCCGAAGGGATGGCTCATCTTCGACAACCAAGATACGGGGTTGATTCATTGTTCCTTCTCGCCGAACAATACCGGGTAGCTCAAGCGGAAGCAGGCGCCGCCTGTCAAACCCTGTTGACCTGAACACGTCACAAGCTCTGCACGACCGCCATGCGCCAGCATGGTCTCGCGCACGAGCGCCAGCCCCAAACCAGCGCCAGCTTTCAATCCACCCTCAGCCTTACCACGCTCATAGGGCTCAAAGATGCGCTCGCGCCAAGCTTCAGGCACACCCGGACCATTGTCCGCCACCTCGATGTGCAACTCGTCTTCGCCACGCGGACCTTGTCCCGACTGCACCCTCAGCTCAACCCAACCACCATTAGATGCATACTTGCGCGCATTTTCCAGAAGATTGGCCACCGCACGCTCTGCGGCTGCAGGGTCCAACGAAACTTCTGGCAGGTCTGCTGCAATCTCAACACTTAACTCTAGACCAGCGTCGGAAAGACGAAGGCGCTGATCTTCGGCAAGCGGCAGGAGCAGAGCAGCCACATCGGTCGGCACCGGTTCGACTTTGAAACTACCACGCTCCAAGTGAGACACATCTAGCACATCAGCAACTAGGCGCTGGAGGCGCACCGCGTCGCGCTGCATTGCAGCGTAGTACTCGCGCAGACGCTTGGGATCCTGCACCCGTCCATCCATCAGGTTGCTGGCGAGCAAAGCAAGTGAAGCAGCCGGCGTACGTAGCTCATGACTGACGCCCGCAATGAAATCGCTGCGAATCTGCTCGAGCTCAGCTCGGCGCCGCAGTGCACGAGCACCCCAAAAACCTACGACTACCAGCGCGGAAACCACCGCTAACATGCCGCTTAGCAACAAGAAACGACGCCGCACCGCCGGCTCTGTGTACGCATTGGAATCGACGAGCACCAGCCACCAGTCGTCGGGCAAGCCTGGAGGAAAAACCAGACGTAAAGCCACACTTCGATCCTCGCCCCCGCGCGACGAACGCACCTGGAAGGTGCCCGAGGGCGGCAACGCCTCGGTGAAACGCTCACGCAGTAACTGCTCCAAAACATAATCATCAGTCACCATGCCGACTCCGGATGACCGGTCGAAAAAGGCGACGCGCGCACCCATCGGAAACGCGCTGACCGACGGACTGCGCAATGGTTCACGCAACTGTTCAGCCAACCGCACGCCTGCAACTACGCCTTCCAACTGAGATGCCAGCTCATTACGCTGTAAAGTCTGTAACAATAAACGGCCCTCAAAGCTCAATCGGTTCGGTTGCAAGGGAACCTTCCCTGCCAATAACTCTTCGAGCAACATATTCAATGCCGCACGTGATGCGTTGGGGCTACCAGCATCTTTCCAATGTGCGGCAATACTGTGCCCCAAAAGAACTCGTAGCGATAAGCCTTCATAAAAGTCATACGAACGCGTACGTACCCACAGCGCTTCGAGAACACGCGCAGCCTCGCGATGGCGATCCATCGACGATAACGCGCGCGCTTTCTGCAGCATCAAGCGCGCATAAGTCGCATCCTCGCCTTCGAGGATTACACGCTCCCCGCGGGAAATGTCCTCCAGCGCCAGCGCCCACTCCTGCCTCTGCCCATGCCCCTCCGCTTCACGCAGCAAAAGAGAAGCAGGCGTCGGACGTGGCTGCTCCAAATCCTTAAGTACATCGACTAGCTCGACACCTTGCGGCACCGGTCGCGGCTCCAGTAGCGCCCCTTCTTCGCCAAAGCGAATCTTGATCGGTCGACCACTCAGCGCGATTTGCCCGGTCGCAACCCGACGTACCAGACGCACCGATTCTTCTTCCAGCTGATCGGCGAGTGTGCGCGCATCTTCCAAAGCCTGCACCTGCGCACTAACGTCCGGATCGCCACTCAGAAACCAAGTCGCACCCAGCAAAGCTGTACTCGCAGCCAACAGGCTGAGGCCCCAAAGACGGGACAGCGGAACCCGGCGTCGCGCAATCATGAATCAGAGAGATGACCGAAAGGGGCTCGCCCCGATGCCTGGCCAGATTCGCAGCATACCGAAGCTTGCACGCACCAGAATCCAAGCACCTGTCACAAGCCAGATACTTTCAAGAGCACCTGGGTGCTCAGGATCGATCAGCTGCAACCCAAACCACCCCAAACCGGAGGCGAGGATCATGACGTTGCGCAAATAGCGATAGTCTCGCGTACCCCAATGTAAACCGTCGGTAGCAAAGCAAAGTGCATTGAGCGGCTGGGCCCACGCGCCCCATAGCCAGGCTGTGGTGAACAACGCCTGCGCCTCGATTGGAACCAGTAGTTGTGCCACCCACCCCTCACCCAAAAGCATGCCGATTGCAAGTGCCAGCCCCATGCCAAAACTCCACCCGCAGCACACCCCCGCTACACGACGTGCCCCTTCCACGCGCCCCTTACCGAGATACCAGCCGACTAGACTCTGCGCACTGACCGCTAAAGCGTCGAGCGCGAGCGCAGTAAATAGCCAGACCTGCCGGATCGCGTGATGCGCTGCACCAGCTTCATCTCCCATCCGTGTCGCAGCGCGCGTTGCCAGAATCAGGAATAGAGTCAGTAAACCAGTACGCACGAACATGTCGCTGCCCACCTGCAACAGTTGAGATGCCCCCTTCAAACTAAGCTTGGCCGGACGACCAAGAGACTGGAAGACTGCAAACAATGCGCAGAAGCAACCAATCCACTGTGCAGCAAGCGTAGCCCATGCAGCTCCGGCAATGCCATAAGCTGGAATCGGACCTGCGCCAAGAATCAGCACAGCGTCCAATCCGATATTGAGCGCGTTGACTAGCAACGCGATTCCCATTGGCACGCGCATGTTCTGCAAACCACGCAATGAACCAAAAGCTGTCGCCGTCAAAAGGACTGCTGGCGCCGCAAACAACCGGATACGGAAGTAAATCACCGCGTCATCAGCCGTTGCAGCCTCCGCCCCCATCACCTCGGCGAGCCAAGGCGCGAGTGGCCATCCAAACGCCAACATACCAAGACCAAAGCCGCCCGCGAGAGTCAGAGCGATCGCGTTCTGGGCACGAGCGCGATCCAGTTGACCTGCCCCCACAAAACGCGCAACCTCCGACTGTATACCTATCGAAAGGAAATTAAAGATCCAGAAGATCGCTGACAGCAGCGTGGTACCGACACCCAGCGCCGCCATCGGACCATCACCTAACTTAGAGACGAAGGCAGTATCGACCAGTGCGGTAAGCGGCTCAGCGATCAGCGACAGCAGCACTGGCACCGACAGCACCAGCAAGGTGCGATTCGGGCGCTGGTCGAAGGCGTGCTGACTCAAGCGAGGGTTGTGGCAGCCATCTGCTCGATGACCAGATCGCCAATCTCATCAGTGGCATGTTCGCCGACCTCGAGACTGCGGATCCGCCCGCCTTGCAAAAGTTCAGCGATCGCGGTCTCCGCAGTCTGCGCAGCTTCGCTTTCGCCGAGGTAATTGAGCATCATCACACAAGCGTTAATGGTCGCGAGCGGGTTGGCAATATTCTTGCCCGCAGCTTGCGGAAAACTTCCGTGCACTGACTCAAATAGCCCCAGCTTTCCTGGATGTAAGTTAGCACTCGCCGCAACACCCATACCACCCTGCAGCATGGCGCCGAGATCAGTCACAATGTCCCCAAAAAGATTGGTCGTCACCGCCGTGTCAATCGATTCCGGACTCTCGATCATACGCATGCACGCGGCATCAACATATAGGTGTGCAGTATCGACCTCCGGGTAATCCTCGGCCACCTCTGCAAATACACGGGTGTACAAATCCTGCGCACGCACAGCATTTGCCTTGTCGATAAGAGTCAGGTGCTTTCGCGGCCGCACCATAGCCAGATCAAAGGCATAGCGAATGATGCGCTCCGTGCCTTTGCGCGTGTAGCTCATTGGCTGTGAAGCAACCTCGCTTGGCGTGCCCAGGTTCTCAAAAATTGGCTTCTGCACATAGGCGTCTTCGGTGTTCTCACGCACAATCACCATGTCGATCTCAGCCGGCCCCTTCCCCTTCAGTGGGCAGAAGCGCTCATCAAGCAACTTGATCGGACGCAAGTTGACGTAGAGATCCAGATCCCAGCGCAAGCGACCAATGATGCCACGCTCAATCAGTCCCACCGGAGCACGTGGGTCGCCAATTGCACCTAATAGAATTGCATCAGCCTGCTGGATCTCCGCAAACGAATCATCTGGCAGGATCTCTTCGGTCGCGATCCAATGTTCGGTCCCGTACGGATACTCGGTGACATCAAGCTCAAAACCAAAGCGGCCGGCCGCGGCATGCATAACGCGCAGACCCTGAGCAACGACTTCGGGACCGATTCCGTCCCCTGCAATGACAGCGATGTGATGTGCCATGAAGTACACATTCTAGCTGTGCGTCAGCCTGATTTATCCCAGGGTGGCATAACAAAAGCTAATCAAGAAATACTTCTTCGACCTATCGCACGCGACTCAAGGAAGCTCCGCCAAGTTCACGGTAGCCACTGTGCAGATCGCAAGCGAGGCAGGAATGCACTGGGAAGACCTGTACAAAGTCTCCAATCCGATAATCAGAAAGTGTTCCCGCAGGCAATTGAACGATGCCATGTTCCTGCGACAGGCTACTAAGCCGCCTCTCTGGATCAGGCTGCTGCCATTCTCCATTGAAAGGCCGTGCGGCGATCTCACCGAAACAATGACTTCCATCGGCGAGCTCCATCCAGTCTTTGGAAAGATGGACCGCCCCACCATGCAAGATCATTCGCTGATTCGCCTCATCCTTGCCGATGACCGGACAAATCACTGAAGCCGCAATCTGCTCACGTGTACAAGCGCCAATTTGCACCTGACTCAGGTCATAAAAGACAAAGTTTCCGGGTCGAATCTCATCGACCGGCCCAAAGTCATCTAGCAAACTACACGACGGCGTGTCACCTATGGAAAGCTGACATCGCCCGCCAGAAAAAATGTCAGCATAGCGCTCGCGCAATGGGATTAGGCGTTCCAAGCACTGCGCATGCACTTCCGCGACCTGCGCGCGACTGCGCGCGTCATAGCTATGCCCATTGTGCGCCAACAAACCACGAAGCTCTATCCATGGAGCCTGGAGCGTGTTGAGGACTTGACGCAGCCGACGCTCGTCCCGCCAATGCACCCCGGCGCGACCGTAACCCGCATCGAGCTTGATCCAAACTGGCACTGGACCTCCGGATG
>JAKVCF010000037.1 GCA_022447335.1 Planctomycetota bacterium
CAAGAACTCTGACTCGCCGGTGCGAAACAGGCGACGACCGACGGCAACCTCGCCACCAGCCTCAACAACCTCCCCCTGATCATCGCCAAGGACAATCTCCACCATCGCGTAGGGAGCGCCCTGCCGCCCTTCGGCTCCCTTAAAGATCACGTCTTCCATTGCGTCAGCGCGCAGCGCTTTAGCCGAGCGTTCACCCATGACCCACAGCAGCGCGTCCACGACGTTTGACTTGCCGCACCCATTAGGCCCGACGATGCCAGTCAATCCGCGCTGCACGGGAACTACCGTGCGTTCAGCGAAAGATTTGAATCCTTCTAATTCGATCCGTTTGAGGTACATCAGGAGGTGCTGACTAGGAGCCAGCGAGATCTGAAGGTTTCGGAATGTGGCGATGCCAACTCACTTCTTCAAGCGCAGCCGCGGCTGGAAATTCAAGCCACGGCGCAGCGTGAAAGGCAGCCGGAACTGGCAAACCGCTCTCGGAACGCAAGCTCCAATCGCAATCGTACGCCTTTTCAGGCGGCAAGCCGTCAAGTTCGGCGAGACGCATCCCAGTAGGGCCAGGATGCGGCGGGGCAGCATGCTCCAGACGCAGCCCTGCATCAGTCGCACAGCGATCAAAGAGGCTCCGCACGGTCAAGACCGCACGGCGCACACGATCGCCGGCAAGGCTTTCGCCCGGAAAGAGCGTCTGCATCGAGGCTGCCAATCCGCCTGGAAGCAAACAGACTCGCGCGTGCTCGACTGCTCCGGCGCGACGCGCTAACGCTTGCAACGAGCGACAAGCTAACTCAACCGACTCCCTCAGCTCTTCCTGGAACTCGGGACCCTGCCAAGAGCCCGCCTCCAGTGCGGCACGCGCCAGGTTGACGACTGCACAACTCTGCACCACTTCCAATCGACGCTCTTCGATTGTCGGCAAGCGGCGTGGCGGCGACCAGGAAAGTACCACGCGTTGCGTGCCTGCAAGCAATGCCTGCATATCCCTGGCTCCGTGCGCAAAACTGGCCGCCGGAATCTGGACCCAATGCCCAGCTTCGGCCCAGTTAGCAGCCAACGTCAAATCGTTAGTCGTCAGGCGCAGACGTTGAGTGGGACCCTGTAGCCAGCGCGGAGCTTCGACCGTAACACGACCCCAATCAACCCCGCGCGGGGCGAAGATCTGCAGTTCACGTGCGGTGCTCTGCTCGACACGTACCCGATCCCAAAAATCTTGCTCGCCTTCTTCGGGCTGGCGCCGCAGCAACACACGAACTGGCCTTAACCAGTCACCGAGCATCGGCAGCGCAAACATGCCAAGCGCAAGCCCTTCGGACTGCGGGCCAGATAGCACCTCTTCCACAGCAAAACGCGCTAGCAATTCTTCACCAAGCGCCGGTCGCGGATCCTGCCCTTCCGGGCCCACTTGCGGGGCACCAAAGACACTGGGCAGGCAGTCACCGCCCAGCCAAGCGCGCAGCTCGCGACGATCCACACCGACGAACTCCGTTGACAAGGGGTCCGAACGCAACCCAAGCGAACGACATTCATTGTCCGCCATCGAAGAAACCAGTCGCCCCGTGACGTGGCTGAGATCCGCCATCACCAGACGCCGCTCGACTAGGGCAGCCACACGACGCGCCGTCGCGCTTTCGAGGTAACGATCGCGCACTAAAGATAATGCCAGGCGCCCACGATCCCAAGGACGGGTGCGCGCATCACGACCCTGGCGTGTATGGACGCGGAGCTTGGCAACCGCGCGCTCTACTGCACGACGAAAACTACGAAAAGCGCGCGCTGCATCATCGAGGCCGCAGCTGCGCAAGGTCTTTACTACAAGACGCGCAACCTCAGTTGTCTCAACCGCTTCTTCACGTGGGCCCAGCTGCACGCGAATCGATTCCACCATCTGCTCAGCCCAACCGTCATCCGGCAGCGCATCGTCAACCGCAGCACGCAACGAATCCGCAAGACGCGGGCCGTCAAAGGACTCTTCTGAGCCGTCGCGTTTACGAACTCGGGAAACCAGGCGGGGCATGTGCAGTTCCTTCGAGGAAAGGGCGCAGCTCTTCGATGAACTGCTGAACATCTTTGAACTCACGATAGACGGAGGCGAATCGCACGTAAGCAACCTGATCGAGGCCCTTTAACTCGTCCATGACAAGTTGGCCAATGTACTTCGAACCAACTTCCCGATCGAACATCTCGGTCAAGCTGCGTTCGATACGCGTCGTGATCTGCTCCAAATCTTCCAGCGACACAGGCCGCTTCTCGCATGCTTTAAGCAAACCTTTCAGTATCTGGCTGCGATCAAAGGGAACACGCGAACCATCTTTCTTGACCACGCGCAACGGAGTCTCCTCCATACGCTCATAGGTCGTAAAGCGGCGACCGCAGTCCAGACATTCGCGACGCCGGCGAATAGAGAATCCGTCGGCGGAAGAGCGAGAGTCGATGACGCGACCGTTATCGGCCTTGCAGTAGGGACAGCGCAAATTCCTAGGGGTTGTGGTGTGCCCCGGGTCGACCCATTTTCTACCACAAGAGCTCGTGGTGTTTCCAACCCTCGTTCTGCACTCTACTTGCCGACACAGAAACTTGAGAATAGCTGATCAAGTAAATCCTCAGGAGTGAACTCGCCAACCAGCTCGGCGATAGCCCCCATCGCGTTGCGAAGCTCCTCGGCAACCAGATCCTGATGCCCCCCCACCGCATCCCACTTACCGGCGGCATCGACCGCTTCCGCGGCGCGGCGCAGCGCCTGCTGATGCCGCACGCTGGCCCGGGCCGCCGCCCGGCGGTCCCTAGCCTGTAAATCGGCCACGGCAGCTACCTCGCGCCGCAACGCGTCCAACCCCTGATCCTTTTCAGCAGAGATCCAGAGTACAGATCCGCGCTCAGCGGCACGACGCACCACCGCATCTGCGATCGCGCGCGGCCGATCCGACTTGGCAAATAATACACAGCAAGGTGTCGCCACCATGCGGCAGGCCAGCAGATCGGCATGCGGATCACTTGCATCCACCACCTCGAGCACCAGATCAAAGTGATCAAAGTGACGCGCTCGATCCTGCGCGGCTGAGTCACGAGCGTCCAAAGCTTCCACGGAACGCCCCGGGCCATCAGCCAGCCACCACTCGGGCCCCTCGTGGCCCTCATGAGCCCATGGAGCCTCAAGTCGATCGCGTGTCGTGCCCTGTTCATCAGCCACGATTGCGGTGGCCCCCGTCAGGCGGCGGAAAAGCGCTGTCTTTCCCGCATTCGGTTCACCGATCAGGCCGATCCGAAAGCGTCCATGCGTGCGTGCCGAGCGCCCCTGCTCTTCCGCCTGGCCACGTGCGATAGCTTCTTTTGCGGTCGCCAGCGTGGCTTCGATCTCGCCGGGCTGTAAATCCTGAGAATCGCCTTCTTCGAAGTCGAGTCCGGCTTCGATTTGCACCATTGCATCAGTAAGCGCATCGCGAGCCACCTGCAAGTCTCCCGCTAGGGCACCAGTGAGCAAAGCGGCAGCGGCTAGCGCCTCGGCGGCATCCTGCGATTGCACCAAAGCCTGCACCGCCTCAGCCTGGGTCAGATCAAGCACACCGGATAAAAAAGCGCGGCGCGTGAATTCGCCAGGCTCGGCTGCACGGACCCCCTCAACCTCGAGAAGCGCGGCCTCAAATGCACGCACTATGGGCAACGAACCCAGTAGGTGGAACTCGAGAAGATCTTCCCCCGTTGCAGAGCGCGGCCCTGGAAAATTCCAGAGCTGCACAGCCACCAAAAGGCCGTCAGCCCAATCGAAAGATCGCTCGATCACCCCACGCGCCGCCAAATCAAAAGCAAACAACCCACGCAGCGAAGGATGCGCTTGAGCGGCCTCGGCCACCTGACGCATATCTGGCACTGAAAGTCGAAGAACTGCCCGCTCGGCCGCAAGCGGCGCCGTTGCCAGCGCCACGATCGCGTCCGCTCGCGAATCTTGCACGATTCTAGCCAGTCACCGCCTCACTCGAAGGCGGCCCGACAGGCCATTTCTTCTTAATGACCTTCGCCTCGAAGATGCCGATGAGTGACGAAGTGATCATGTACAGCGACAAACCTGCCGCGTAGTTGTAAAGCATCACACCAAACAGAATCGGCATGAAAGTCATAATCTTCTGCATCTGCGCTGCATTCGGGTCGGCTGGTTTCGGCATCGACTTTTGGTGCGCGATCCAAACGATCACCATTATGATCGGTAGCAAGTTAAAGCTAGTAACAGCGTTCAGTGGAAAAAATCCTGCAAGCGGAGCACTAAACTCGATTAGCGCATCAGGACGCGACAGATCATCGATCCACCCAGCAAAAGGCTGATGACGCAAATCTGTCGCCGATCGCAGAGCTGCGAACAGGCCAATGAAGATTGGCATTTGCAAGAAAATCGGCAGGCATCCGCCCAAGGGCGGCGTGACCTGATGCTGCTTGTACAGCTTCATGGTTTCTTCCTGCTTCTTACGCGGATCGTCCTTGCACCGCTTATTGATCTTATCCAGCAGCGGCTTAACCTTCTGCATCTTGACCTGATACTCGGCCATCTTCAGCTGCGAACGACGATTTAGTGGCATGAGCGCGCCACGCACCAGCACTGTCAAAAGAATGATTGCCACACCCCAGTTGCCAGCCATGCCGTAGAAGAAGTCGAGTAGCGCCATAATCCCAGGCGCAACCCAACTGGTCAGGAACATCTTGTAGAAAAAAGAACTGCCATAGTCAGCAGCATCCGGAATCGAAGCCAACGCACCATAGTCCTTCAGGATGCGGTTAACCTTCGGGCCGACATACCACTGAAAGGATGCTCGTGCCGCAGGGTCACCCGGCCGCGAAATATGCATCAGGAAGTCGCCAGCGATGGACGTGCGCTTCCAATACGGCCCCTGGTACCACCGCCCGTTGCGAAGACTGACAGCCTGCACACGGCCATTTAGGTCAGCCCGAATGTTCTGCACCTCAGTTGTAGCTAGCCCCAATTTCTCTGCAAGCTCGACAACCTCCGGACGGCGACCCAGCTCGCCGGTCATCGCAAGCTCGGTACTACCTACAAGGCGATAGCGCTCCTGCCGCCCTTCGTCGAGACCGTAAAGAATGTCGGCTTCACGCGCTGTATCGTCATAAAGCGCTTCGGCGACAGCCCCGCGGAAGTTCCCGTCGAGAGGGCGTAATGCCGACAGGAAGTACTTCGACCCCTCGACCACAAAGCCAAGGTCCGCACGCCAGCGGGCAGCAGCATCCCGGCGCTGATTACTCGGCAGGTCCCCTTTCGGGAAGTACTGCTCGAAGTCATCGACCACCCCACTTTGCATGATGCCGACCGCGGCATAAGGGTTCGGGTAGAAGCTGTCAGGCTCGCGCACCATGCCGCCGCCTGTACCCAAACGCATCGAAAGATCTTGCCCGGTCAACTGATCGGTTTCGGCGTCGGCAAAGACCTCGACATCGAAGTGGTATACCCCTTGCGGGAGACTCACCTGCTTCAAGAAACTGATGCCACTTTCCGTGTTCGCGCGGAACTGTAGCGTGCTTCCATCGACTCTCGCAAACTCCCAGTTCACCGCATCCAAGCTTGTACCCAACCGCCCTTCAGCCTCGACCATGCGCAGACCAAGGCGCTTGCGATAGTAGAGCGGCGAATCCGGCGCGTCTTCCGCCGGAGGCATCCCGCGTTGCGCACGAAAAACTACCAGCTGGTCGCTTTCTGTCGGCTCATGGTCGGTCACCTTCGAGGTCGTAAATCCCTTGAGACGGATCTCCAGGCAACCCGCTCCCTCGGTAGTCCATTCGGAATAGAGTAAGTCGTTCTCCAGTACAACCGTCTGAGCCCTACCCTCCGCCGAGGTAAAAACCTCCGGACGGAAATCGGTGTTGACCTCGTTCGGGTTGCCCTGATCGGGCGAACAGGCGCGGAACAGGAGCCAGGCGATGATCGCCCAGAGCCCGAGCGTCAGCAGCGTTCGGAAATTCATGGGTTATCTGCCGACAAGCAGTCGGCTGCTTAGCGTCTCCGGCAGATCCGGTATCGCTGCAATCTTGGCACTGGCCGCCTCGACATCGTACTCGAGTCGACGCCAACGCACACTCTCACCGTCAAACAAAGCGTAAGCAAGACGCTTATCAGAATCACGAGGTTGTCCAACCGACCCTACATTGATCAGGTAACGGCGACCCACCTCGAGTTGGAGCACGGCGTCGTGCCCCTCGGCTCTATGAAAACCCTCCCCCTCGACGAACCAACCGGGGTGGTGGGTGTGGCCATAAAAGGTCAGGCGATGCAGAGCCTTGTCAAAGTTTGCCTGCAGTCGCTTATGTTCTGCAGGCAAGTTGGGCATCAGGTACTCGGCCAGGGGTTCGCAGGGACTCGCATGCACGATATGCACTGCCTCGGTGCCCGCCGGCTCGAGTTCCATCTCCGGTCGCAACTCACCCAGCCAATCCCAGATCGCCCAATGCTCTTCGCTCTCGGGATCCAAAGCACGGCGCGTCCAGTCGATAGCCTGCAGGGCGCGCTCATGAAAGCCGCGCGCATCACGATCGTCGAGCAAAGCGGCGTCGTGATTACCCTGCAAAGTAACTGCGCAGCGTTTCATAGTCTGCTCACAAACCTCGCGCGGCGAAGCGCCATAGCCCACCACATCGCCCAGACAGACCACATCGCTGACCCCAAGCGCCTCGAGATCCGCGAAAGTGGCCTCGAGCGCCTCGAGGTTGGAGTGGAGATCTGAGATGAAGGCGATCATGCCTTATGGGGCCAGTCTGCCCGCAAGGGATTTGCCATTGTCGGGACGCCGGCTCGGCTCCGCAAGCCACGACTGTCATGGCTTCCGCAGACCGATCCGCTGGCCTATCTTGGGAGGCCGTCTGAAATGTGAATCTCATGCGCATCTTCCTTCCCACCTTTACCGCTCTTCTCTTAGCCACCTCGGCATCGGCCCAAATCGAGCCCGAAGAACCCCTGCCGGCGGGCGTGGTCGCCCAGCTGAATGGCGACGACATCCCCATGCAGGCCTACCTCGAGTACCTTTATCAGCGCTTTGGGAAGCGCGGCGTGCGCGAGATGGTCGGTGACATCTTGGTCGAACAGGAAGCAGCCCGCTACGGAATTGTGATTGATGAGGCCAAGGTCGTAAATCAAGCAGACGAACGCGAAGCCGGCATGCGCCGCGGCATGGATGAAAAGGGCTTTATGGAGAATCTTCAACAGAATGGCCAAGACTACGGCATGTTCCGCAACAGCATCGAAGCGGAGATCCGTAATGAGCTGCGCCTCAGCGCTCTCGTAATGAAAACACGGATTGCAACTGACGAAAAAGTTGCTCAGCTTTTCGACCGCAAGTATGGCCTGAATGGAATACGCATGCGCGTGCGCCACGTGGTCGCGATGCCCAATATCCTGCGCGCTGAAGCTGTGCGCGCTGGCACGGAGCCAAATGCCATCGATATGCAGGTGCTGCGCGCAGATGCTCAAACCCGTGCGGAGCAGGCACGCACGCGCCTAGCCGCTGGCGAGGACTTCCCCACGGTGGTCACCGAACTCTCGCATGACCGCGTGACCAAAGACCGCGGTGGAGAAATTCAGAACTACAACGGCCGCCTGTACGGCCCAAACTTCCGCGCTGCCTTGGACTCGATGCAGACGGGCGAAATTTCACCCGTAGTGGAATCTGGCGCCGGCTTCCACGTCCTAGAACTTTTGGAGCGAACTGAAACGCGTCTCACAGATGTACGCGAAGAGCTGGTCAATGAAATTCTGCAGTCGGAACCAAACTTCCAAGAGATGGCATCACTGCGCAACAGTCTGATCGATAAGGCAACGCTTCGGATCTTTTAGTCAGCGCGTCCCAGGCAGCCATAAAGGCCGCGCGCAATCACCTCGTGCATCACTGAAACGGGCAGTAGCGCCCGCCCGGGATCGATACCGGCTGCCAACTGGGCGCGAAGGGCAGTTGATCGAGCTTCCTGCAGCGTAAAGGGCAATAGCTCAATGCGCGCCGCTGGATGGGCCCCGCAGATGCGCTCACGATGTCCCGCCAGCGAGCTCGCACCGTTCTGGACCCTTGGAACCACCCACAGCTCGGCCAAGCTAAGGATGACCTCGGCCTCGTGCCAGTCCAGGAAATCTGCCAGGCTGTCCTCCCCCATTAACAAAGCCAGGCGCCCCGCCAGGGCCTCCCCAGCAAAACTGCGCAACGTGTCGACCGTATAGGAAGTACCTCCACGCTGCCACTCACACAGATCGATGCGCTCGTTCGCTCGATTCTGGATCGCCACCTGCAATAAAGCCAGTCGATCAGCTGCTTCGATCTGCGGCCCCTCCGACTTGAAAGGCGACCGTGAAACCGGAATCCAAACAACCTCGCTCGCGCCATACGCGTGCGCAGCATCGGCCAACGCTAGGTGCCCACAGTGAACCGGATCGAAGGAGCCGCCAAGCAAAACGCGCACCGGCGCCGCCTCTAAATTCGGCCGAGCATCGCTCATGCCGAGGAGATCACCTGTGAAGCAATGTGCTCTGCAAGCTCAGCTTGCGGCAGCGCAACCTCTTCGCCTGCCGCCATATCACGCAACACCGCGGTGCCCGCGGCGACTTCATTCGCACCAAGTACGACGGTGTAGGCTGCCCCAGACTTACTAGCTTCTTTGAGTTGAGCCTTCAGCGATTTTCCGCGGTAATCAAGCACCACCGGATGAACGCCTTCACGCCGAAGTCGCGAGGCCAACGCAAAGACCGAACCGCGCTCAGCATCTGAGACTGCAGCAACAAAAACACAAGGGCACCGTTCGGCTTCGAGATCAGCGACGTGTTCCTGGGGCGGCAGCCCCAGCTCCTTGAGGGCCAGCTCTGTCGCCGTGAATCCGACAGCAAAGCCGACTCCTGGAGTGGGCGCACCGCCAAACTCTTCAACCAGTCCGTCATAACGCCCGCCACCGCAAAGGGCCGAGCGCGCACCCAGTGACGGATAGTGCACTTCGAAAACGGTACGAGTGTAGTAATCCAGTCCGCGCACAATGCTCGAATCGACTACGGGCTCACGACCAATCACACGCAAAGCCGCAAGGAAAGCCTCGTGGTGATCTGCCGCCTCCTCGCCCAGCACAGCTGCGAGCTGGGGAGCCTCAGCACTCAGGTCGACACATCGCGGCACTTTGCAATCAAGTAGGCGGAAGACATTTCGCTCGAAACGGCTCTGGCAATCGGCGCAGCGCTCCTCGAGCTGAGGGCAGAAGTAGTCTCGCAAAGCCTCCCGCCAACGATCCCGATCGCTCGAGTCACCCATCGTGCTGACCCGGACCTCGAGCTCGCTTCCAAAGCCCAGAGCCTCGAAAAAGCGGACAGCCAAATCAACCACCTCGGCGTCAAGCAGTGGGCTGGTCGCACCGAAGGCCTCGATCCCGAACTGAGTAAACTGCCGCTCTCGACCCTTTTGAGGCCGTTCGTAGCGAAACATCGGCCCTAGGTAGTACCACTTTTGCAGCGGAGCCTTCGCAGCATAACCCCCATTTACATAGGCACGTGCGACGCCTGCCGTACCCTCTGGGCGGAAGGTGTAAGAGCTCCTCGAGCCCTTCTTCCCCTCGGCTGCCCTGCTGGGGACTGTAAACATCTCTTTGGAGACCACGTCGGAGGTCTCGCCCAGAGAACGGGTGAAAAGTCGCGTTTCCTCGAAGAATGGGGTGCGTATCTCAGCAAAGCCGCTGCTAACGGCGACCGCCCGGGCAGTGCGCTCGAGATGCCGGGTGAGGACCAGATCCTCAGGCAACATGTCGCGCGTACCGCGCGGGGCTTGGAAGGTGGCCTTGGCCATGTACCCGTCAGGATAGCCGCGCCACCCTCGGTTGACTCCCGTCGAGGGCCCTCCTAGGCTTTCTGGACCCTTCGGGGTTCCCCCCTCCGGGGCATCAGTGCCCAACAACATCTTATGAGCAAACTTCGCGTTCTGGCAGTCGCCACCTTTGCTGCGGCCTCCCTGTCGCTCGGCTCCTGCTCCGTGGTCGTCGCTAGTGCGAAGGCCATCGAGGACGGCGTCACCTACGTCTTCACTCCAGGCCACTACGTCCACAGCAGCGAGCCCTACGGCACCGACATGCTGTCGGCCGAGACACATGCCAATCTAGCTACTGAGTACCAGGGACGCGATCGCTCCTTCCACAAGGACATGACGGAAGTCTACGATTCGTTCAACAAGTGGTTCTTTAACTACGATAAAGACGATCCCTACGTCTACTAAGACGCAGCCGATCTAGGGGCTCACTACCGCCCCCGCACGACCCCGCCTTAGCGGGGTCGCTTCAATTAAGGGTGCCGCCTCCTCCATACAGGGGTTTGCTAATCTCAGCCCCGATCAGCCAGTAAGGCCGCAGCCCCGGCAAAGTGGACAGGCTCGCGAGGCAAATGAGTCAAGTCGAAACCGGGCAATAGATCAGCGAGGCTCTGAGGCTCAGTTAGCAATTCGATTCCAGACGTCTGGGCAATCCATCGCAGCACTTGAGAAGCGCGCAGCCCATCGACGCGCAAGCTCTGTAACGTGTCCTCGCCCCTCCTTTTGGCCATGCGCTGACCATCGACGTCGAGCACCAATGGCAGATGCCACCACTCGGGTATCGGTTGCCCGAAAGCTTCATGCAAAAGGATCTGACGAGCTGCACTGGGCAAAAGGTCATCGCCACGTATGACCTGATTGATCTGCATCAGGCCATCGTCGACCGTAACAGCAAGCTGATAGGCGGGCGTATCGTCCTTTTTCCAAACCACAAAATCTCCCAACTGCTGGGCTGCCTCATAGGACTGCGGTCCAGCGATGTGATCGTGCCAGCGCACGGTCCGCCCTGAGGGAACAGCAAAGCGCCAAGCCACTCGGCCATCGACACTAGCCTGTCGCGCTTTCTCGAGCGACGCAAAGCGGCCACGACAGGTCCCAGGATAGACCGGCCCTTCATCGCCAGCATGGGGAGCCGAAGCAGCGGCTTCCACGTCGCGACGCGAACAAACACAGGGATAAACTGAACCCTGCGTAATGAGTTGCTGTAAAGCAGTGCGAAAATCGTCGATGCGGCCAGCCTGAAAACGTGGGCCGACATCCCAATCGAAGCGTAACCACTGCAGGTCATCAATCACTTGGTCAACTGCACCCGGCTGCACCCGCGGGCCATCGAGATCCTCAATTCGCAGTTCGATCCAACCCTGCTGGGCGCGCGCTGCCAGCCAGGTCAGCGCAAAGCTGCGCACATTACCGAGGTGTAATGCTCCGGTCGGGCTGGGCGCTAAGCGCCCACGCAAGGCAGACTGAGGTTGCCGCATCACCGATGCATCCTAGTACGTCGCAGCGAGGTCGGGCAGCTCGCTTGCTTGAGTTCGCAAGCCCCTCTCTCACGCTGGGAAAACTCACCCCACTGAAGCGATGTCAGCGACGTAGGCCGTAACCGCCGCCACTACGCGGCACTTCTGGAAGACCCAGCGCCGTGCGCACCGAACGCACGTAAGTTTCAAGCGTTTCGCCCTGCTTAGGCTCGATACCAAATAGCTCGCCAATCTCACGCGTCAGCACAATGTGATCTTCGAAAGCGAAGTCCTGTGCCTTGAGTTCCTGGCGCAAGTGACTACGCATGACACGACGCACGTGCCCATCGAGCAAAAAAAGCATGGCCGCGGCCAGCACCAGGAGAACAGCAATACCCCAGTATTGCTTGGTTGGAGAAGCTTCGCCAGGCAGCAAGAAAGCAACCAAAAGCAGTGTCGTGCCGACGACAAAGAAGATCGCCGAGCACAAGCTGCGCCCCTTTGCCATGATAGAAGCACGCAATCCGAACAACGATTCGGGCGAGACTCCGAGCATAAATTGAGCTCGGGTCTGGGGGCGCCCGCGCCCAATCGATAGGATCATGAAAATCCCAGCTAAGAGGAAACAGACTAGACCGAGCACGACGTAGTCGATATCGACCATCAGCGTGAGTTGCTGTACGGGGGCGCGCACCCCTGAATTCTAGCTCCACATGCCCCCTCGCCTCAAGTACGACACCTGCCCAAAAAAATGCATCGCGACGTAGCCATATCGGCTTTGCAAACCACCCTCCGGGCCCGCGGCATTTCCGATGAACGGCTTCTACGCGCCTTTCGCGAGGTACCGCGTGACACCTTCTGTCTGGAGGAAGACCGCGATCGCGCTTTTCTCGACGAAACCCTCCCGCTGCACGCAGGCGCGACACTCTCTCAACCGACCGTGCTCGCAAAAATGCTCCAAGCCCTGGAAATGGACCCGGGCGACCGCGTTCTCGAAATTGGCTCAGGGTCGGGCTACAGCACAGCCCTGCTGTGCGAGTTGGCAGGAAGTGTTCGCGGCATTGAACTGAATGCCGAACTAGCTCTACAAGCACGCCATCGTCTCGCAGAGCTAGGCTACGCTAACGCGATCCTGCTGGCGGAGGATGGCCGTGAAGGCGACTATGACCACGCCCCTTATGACGCCATCATTCTGCACTGCGCTGTCCCCTACATCTCGCCGGCTCTTCTCGATCAATTAGCGGTCGGAGCGCGGCTCGTTGCGCCCGTCGGAGGCTCCGAAGCTCAGCGGTTACTACTCTTCAAAGCGGACCACGCAAGCGCCCGCCAAGAAAAGACCTTGGGCCGAGCCCAATTCACCACCGCACGACCACCTAAATTTGACCTCGGCGATCAAGGCTAGGTCACTTCGGTTTTCATGACTACTCGACCCGCCCTCTTAACTCAAAGCTGACCTACTCCCACTCGATAGTGCCTGGTGGCTTCGAGGTGACATCAAGCACCACGCGATTGATGCCGCGGATCTTGTTGATCACCCGGTTGGAGATCGCCTGTAAGCACGCGTGACTGGGATAAACCCAATCCGCTGTCATACCGTCGCTTGACTGAACAGCGCGAATTGCACAAGCTTCTTCGTAGGTGCGTTGGTCGCCCATGACCCCGACTGAGCGTGCCCCTGTAAGCACGGCAAAATATTGCCAGACGCCTTCGTGCTCGCCGTGGCGCTCAAACTCTTCGCGCACGATCGCATCAGCTTCGCGAAGGCGCTCGATACGATCAGGCGCGCACTCGCCGACGCAGCGTACAGCGAGCCCTGGGCCAGGGAAGGGCTGGCGGGCCACCATCTCTTCCGGAAGGCCAAGGACTCGGCCCAGCTCGCGCACCTCATCCTTGAACAGCAGACGCAGAGGCTCAACTAGATCCATTTCAAGGTCCTCGGGTAGCCCGCCCACATTGTGATGCGACTTGATCACCTCGGTTGCGCCGCCGTGCGCCGCAACCGATTCAATCACGTCAGGATAGAGCGTGCCCTGCCCGAGAAAGTTTGCGTTCTCAAAGCGCTTAGCTTGCTCGCGGAAAATCTCGACGAACTCGTATCCGATGACTTTGCGCTTGGCCTCAGGATCGGTAACTCCCGCCAAGTTGCCGAGGAAACGGTCTGCCGCATCCACCACTGTCAGGTCGAGTTCGAAGTGATCGCGGAAGGTCGACTCGACTAGCTCGCGCTCGCCGGAGCGCAGTAGGCCTGTGTCTACAAAGATCGCGTGGCAGCGACGCCCGATGGCCTGCTGACAAATCGCGCCCACCACACTGCTATCCACGCCACCCGACAGACCGAGCACGATCTCTCCAGAGTGACCGACTTGCCCCGCAACTCCGCGCACCAACTCCTGGGCCAAGTCACCCGGCGTCCAATCGCCGACGCAGCCGCAGATCTCATGAAGAAAGTTTCGCAATACCGTCACGCCCTCACGCGTGTGCGCGACTTCAGGGTGGAATTGCAAGCCGTAGACCTTGCGGGCCTCGTCGCCGATCGCGGCCTCCGGACAATCTGCGGTATGCGCCAGGCGATCGAATCCGGCTGGCAGCTTCTCGACGCGATCGCCATGGCTCATCCACACCACGGTCTCAGCGGCAACCCCACGGAATAAACCCTCACGATTGTCCAGACTCATCTCGGTAAATCCGAATTCGCGATGCTCGCCAGCGACAACTGCTCCACCAAGGTGCTCACAGAGCCACTGCATGCCGTAGCAAATGCCCAAGATCGGCACCCTAGCATTGAGGACCTCTTCACTCATGGTGGGAGCGCCTTCGGCATACGCGCTGGCTGGACCACCCGAGAGGATGATGCCTTTCAAATCTCCACCTAAGTACTCACCCGCGCGATGCGCGGGCACGACCTGTGAGAAGACCTGGTGCTCACGGATACGACGCGCAATCAGCTGCGTGTACTGAGATCCAAAATCGACAATGAGGATGCGTTCGTGCATCGATTAGAAGAGTTATATGAGGTGCGACGGAGAACGCCGTAGGACTACTGGTGCATCCAGTAGTTGGGTGCTTCTTTGGTGACCTTCACGTCATGCGGATGCGATTCACGCATACCCGCACCAGTGATGCGCACGAAGCGCGCCCGCGAGTGAAAAATATCCATGGCTTCGGCGCCGGCGTAGCCCATCCCGGCCCGAATGCCCCCAACGAACTGATAGACAAAGGGCTGCAGCGGACCGCGGCTCGGCACCATACCTTCGATGCCTTCGGGGACTAGCTTTTGTGTGTCATGTACGCCGGCCTGACCGTAACGCGCCTTCCCCCCTTCGAGCATAGCGGCCAAGGAGCCCATGCCGCGCACGGACTTGAAGGACCGTCCCTCGTATAGGAAGCTTTCCCCGGGCGCTTCATCAGTACCCGCTAGCAAGGAGCCGAGCATGACGCTCGAAGCACCAGCACCAAGTGCCTTGACAGCATCGCCAGAGTGACGGACGCCCCCATCAGCGACGACGGGAACTTCTGCAACCGCACAGACCTGACTGACCTGATCGATAGCCGTGAATTGCGGAACGCCCACTCCGGCCACCACCCGAGTGGTACAGATCGAGCCCGGGCCAATACCAACCTTGATGCCGTCGGAGCCCGCTTCAATCAGAGCCTCGGCAGCTTCGGCCGTGGCGATGTTTCCAGCGACAATGTCCACCAAATCGCGCTTGCGTAGCTCGCGTACCGAATCGATCACATTACTACTGTGTCCATGCGCGGTGTCGACCACCAACACGTCGACCCCGGCTTGCACCAAAGCCTCGGCGCGGTCGTAATCGTGCACGCCGACAGCAGCTGCACAGATCAAACGCCCCTCCCCGTCCTTCGCAGCAGCTGGAAACCTCTCTGTCATAACGATATCACGCTTAGTGATCAAACCCTCGAGCTCACCTTGCTCATCGACGATCAATAGCTTCTCGATCTTGGCGTTCTCCATAAGCCGCCTGGCTTCCTGGAGCGATGTGCCCACCGGCGCAGTCACCAACTCACGTGTCATAATCTCAGCCACTTTGTGATCGTCGCCGCCTTGAAACTGCAGATCGCGACGGGTCAGAATGCCCACGACTTGGTCGCCCTCCAAGACCGGGAATCCGCTAATCCCGTGCTCATTCATCAAGCTGCGAGCCTCAGCGATAGTGTCCCCGGGCTCGAGTGTAAGAGGATCGGTGATGATGCCGTGCGCCGAGCGCTTTACTGCATCAACCTTACCCACCTGCTGCTCAATAGAGAGATTGCGATGGATCACCCCAATTCCACCCTGCTGGGCCAAGGCAATCGCCATCCTGGACTCAGTGACCGTATCCATCGCCGCCGAGGCGACCGGAATGTTCAGGCGGACGTTGCGCGAGAAAAAGGTACGGGTGTCGGCCTCGGTCGGGAGGATGTCAGACTCCTGCGGCAGCAGGAGGACATCGTCGAAGGTGAGGGCGAGCTGCAGGTCCATGGCCCATTGTAGGGTTGCGCGAACCACGGGGTCCATGCCCTATAATCCCTTTCTGTACGGGGCTATCCCCCGCTCGTGACATCCTCCACGGATCCTCACTGTGCCCTCCACAAAGTCGGAACCACTGCCCTTCGGCCTGACTGCCGAGGCCATCGACGCGCTCGATGCCATTGCGCTGCGCGCACTTGCTCAGACCGCCCACATGATCTGGGAGGCGAACTACCGCCCAGATGCTGAGACCACCGACCCAAAAGTCGGCGGCCACCCAGCAGCCTGTACCTCATCGCTGCATCTCTGCACCGCGCTTCATCTAGTCGCTCGCCAACCACAGGATTTCTGGTGCGCCAAGCCGCACCTTGCGCCGCTAGACCATACCCTGCACTATCACGGTCGCATATTCTGTACCGAAGATGGTGACTGGATGGATGACACCACAGCAGAGATCGCCATGCATGGGCTGCGCAAATTCTCGCAGAACGGCGAACCCGTCTTCCAGAGCTACCATGCCGCCAGCGATCCCGACAATTGGCGCATCTTACCCAGTGGAACGGTAGGTATCCCGCCAGTCAACGCGGGCTATGTCGCGCTAATGCACCGTTACCTGGTCGACCGTGGCCTGATTGAGTCTCAAGATCCACATTTCTGGTGCCTACTCGGAGACTCCGAGTTCCGCGAAGGGTCGCTTATGGAAGCGATCACTGATTTCGCAGAGCGCGAAATCGAAAACATCACCTGGATTGTTGACTACAACCGACAGTCGCTGGACGGCACACGTCTGGTCAATGCCGAGGGTCTAGGTGGCAATGACGACGCGCGCATTGAAGGCATGCTTGAGGCCAACGGCTGGGAAGTCATTCAACTGCGTCATGGTCACTTCCGCGAAGAAGTTTTCGCACGCAAAGGTGGAGAAGAACTCCGCGTGGCCTTTGAGGGCGGACTCACTGACTACGAATTCCAAGGCTTACTCTGGAAACGCGAGGCTCAGCTGACGCGCGAAACACTTCTGGCCAGGTCGCCTAAAGCCGCGAAACTTCTCGACGATCTATCCGATGAGGAAGTCGTTCGCCTGGTCACCGACTTAGGCGGCCATGACCTGATCAATATCCTGCGCGCCTTCGAGACCGCACGAGCCAGCACTCGACCGGTACTAATCGTGGCACACACCGCCAAGGGATTTGGCCTTTCGAACTTCGCCGAACCGGGCAATCACAGCTCATTGCCCGACAAGTCAGAAGTCGCCGAGCTTCTAGCGGCACAAGGCCTTTCGATGGAGAACCCCTACGACCGCGCTGGTGATTGGGACGCTGGGGGTCCTGAACTCGGCTTGCTAGCCGCGCGCCAGGAAGAAGTGCGCACTGGCATCGAAGAACTCGAAGCCGTGTCGGAAGCCAACCGCAAGGCTTACGCCGATCGACTCAACTCCACCCTGCCACTACCAGAAGATCTCGGCATCAACCTTTCTATGATGCCAATCGCGCATACCCAGTGGATGTGGGGACAAGTGGCCGGAAAACTGGTTCGAATAGGTACGCATGACGAATTCACCAAGTCCGGCGTCGATGTCGGACGCGACTTAAGCGAGGATGAGGCCCGCTGGGCCGAAGCCGCCGACATGGTGCTGACCATGTCACCTGATGTCGGCACGTCAACCAATATCAACCCGACCATGGACGGAAAGATCTATGGCCCGGAAGTTGGCGAGGATCTTGAAGAACGCCT
>JAKVCF010000038.1 GCA_022447335.1 Planctomycetota bacterium
GCGCCCGCGCAATCGCATCAGTTCGGCGAGCGGCCCACTGTGCTCCGCGAGCAGGGTGCGCTCATCCTCGTGCTCACCTAAATGAATGCTGAGATATCTCCCAGGCGCAGAAGCCCAATCACAAGCCAAGCGAGCCAGCTCTGGACTGACAGAAAAGGGAGCATGTAAAGCAACTCCTCGCACTTTCGGAAAATCGGCAAGGAAGCGGGCCATGCAGGCCTCAGCCTGGGCAGGGTCCGGCTCGAACAGCTCGGGCCAACTTTCCAACACAAGTCCATCGGGCGCATGCACTTGGGCCGCCCCCTGCTCGGAAGTGGAAGCCAACACAAATCCACAACCACGCGCATGTAACTCACGCAAGCTGGCTGCTGCGGCATTCTCCGCCGATAGGCAACCCTGCCCCTCGATTCGCCACTGCAAGAGTGCAGCAGCCCACTCAGCAAAGTTCGACCTTGGCCAATCGGCACTCGGAGCATCGTAGCTCTCAAGGTGGGCATGCAACAGGCGCGGAGCGGCAGCCCAAATCTCGTCAGGAAACTCCTCAATGATCGCCGTCGCAGGACAGTCCTCCGGCGCCATCCACGCCTGAATACGCCGCTCTTCATCGAGCAACAGTACTTGGTCGACCGCAAGTTCATCCGGGTGAAGTAAGGCCGCGGCCGGCCGTAAGTAGCGCACTATTCCTTCCAGTTGACGGTAACGTTCTTGATTTGGAAATCAGCCGCCGGGTTATTGCCGATCAACCCCGCCACGAGGTCTTGGTCAAAGACAAGCTGGTAACGCAGAAGGCGTGTCGATGCCGGCGCAGCCTGCAGGTCGGCGTTGCCACCACCCGTCGTGTTGTAACCCGGGATCACCCAGCCGTATTCCGAACCGGGGACCGGAGTGATTTGACCATTCTCCTCGAAGCCGTAAGCAGTCTGGAATGCTATCCAAATAGGCGTGATGCCCGGCTCAGTCGGATTGGCATCGTTGTAGACGATCTCTTGCGATGCCGAAATTCCGTCGCTCCATTCAACGCGCACTTCCCATGAATCAAAGATTAAGAAGAGCTTCTCTGGGTCGGCCTCATACCAATCCGAAGCCACGCCGGTCGAGTTGCCATTGAAAAAGACCGTGCCCGCTCCAACTGCCTTATCGACCGTTTGGTCACCAATCGAACCGGAAAGGTCGACCGTGAAGCTACTTTGATTCTCACCACTCAGACCGTATTCCGGGCGCGACGACAAATCGTAGGCCTCGATCGGCGTAACGATGCCATTAGCATCGGCTAGCGTGAAAGGTGTCGCATTTTCGTAACGCAGAATGCCTGCGCCACCGTCACCACCATCGTTGCCGACTCCGCCGAGGCCACCCTGACCACCCGCAAGATTGAGCGTGCCGCCAAGAAAGTTGGCTTCACCGCCGACTTGGAGTAGCAAACCACCGCCCGCGCCGCCGCCACCGCCGCCAGTACCGATGCGATTCGCAAACAAGCCATTCACATCAATCGGCAAAGTGCTAGAAACACGTGTGGCCGATGAGCCGCCATCTCCGCCGCCGATATCCAACGTACCGCTCAGGTTCAAGTCGCGCGCAACCTGCAACTGTACGCCTGGACCCCCAGCGCCGCCGCCGGATCCATCCGAATCACGGAAGGACTCGATATCACCAAGCGCCAGCGAGTTTCCACTCAACTCGAAGTTAAAGGAGCCATGCTGCGAATTGCCAGCACCACCACCCCCTGCCCCGCCACGCAGAAATCCTTGGACTGGATCAAGAGTGTAGAAGGGATCGGGATTACCACCAGTCGTAGGAGTGAACTGACCACCCGTACCATCCGGCACGATGTTCGAAGCCTGGTTATCCCAACGCACAAAGTCCGGCCAGTTCGCACGGTCCACTGGATCATTCACATCGCCGCCATGACTCGGATTGCCATTGAAATGGTGATTGGTCCCCAATACTGAGTTATAGCGCGTGAACTCAGGAAGGTTCTCGGTCAAGAAATCACCGAAACTGTCTCGTGCGATTGGATCGCTGTCGTGGACATCGCCGCGCTCACCATCGGTCCAGTAACCACCTCCCCCGCCTCCCCTTGCACGCGCAGTCGAGAAATAACGGAAGAAGAAGCTCGCGGCAAACTTGTCATATTGGTTGCTCGAAATTGGTAGGCCGTCGAGGTTAGTCACCCAGGTCTTATTCCCTATCTGGTTCGCTTTCGGAAGTTCATTACTCTTCGGCGGCCAAGCCCACGTGCCCATACCAGCGCCGGCAAGTGCATCATTAAGGATCTGATCAGCAGCCGCACCAAGTGGAGCACCCAACGAATCCTGGCCACCAACGCGGCCTCCATTCTGACCGTGCACCGCTAGAGCAGGTTCGGCGCCGTAACCGGATAGGTAACGCGTACTATCCGCCGTTCCGAAGCCCGAGTGTTCGGTGAACCACCCTTCCTTGTTGTCGTTGTAGTAGCCCGGCAGCTGGTGCCAACCCAAACCACCATCACCACCAGAACCTGCACCCAACGCTGCTTCACCTCCGAGGCCACCTAGGTTCTCAAGTGGATCCACTAAGAGGTTGGTCATCTCGACGGTTGGCGGCGGCGGCGAACCTTGGAGCGCCGAGTAGGACAGGCGCTCATCTTCCGGGCGATACATTCCAAAGTTGGTTTCGCCGTCCGCACCCGAGAAGTCAAGCGCGCCGCGAATCTCCGCCGAGCCGCGCACGAACAGACGCAATGGACGCGTTCCCGTGCCGAGCACATCGTCGCCAGCTCCAACTTCTAGCGAGCCGAACATCATCACGCCATCAGTGACTGGCAGGTCAATACCAAGCAGTTCGCTATTCACAAGACCTGCTGCTGGCGCAACACCTGTATCAAAGGTGAATCCATCAAGATCCGGCGATCCGAAGACACCTGAACCACCCCCCGGGTGACTACCACTAACCGGGTCAAGGCCACTAACAAGAGCTCCCGTCCCTTCCCATAGACCCGGAGCACTCTTCAGCTCATCTAGCTTGGCCGTAGTAGCAAAGTCTTCGCTAACGCTGCCCGTCGCACCCGAAACCTCAGGGAGCGGCACGGTGAAGCTGCCCGAGTTTACTAGGCCGTTGCCGACTAGATCAGTGATCTGGTTCGACACATCGACACGCACCCAACGCGTGCCATTCTGACCGGTCGGAAGCTCTCCAAGCGGCTGAAAAGTCAAGGTGGTGGTTCGCAAGTCGACATCGCTGACAAACTGGAAGGTGCCGTCCAGCGGGAAGGTCACCTCATTTCCGAAACCGTCCAACGAAACTAAGCTCACGTCGACGGTCGGGCTCGTGCCATTCGGATTCAGCAACTGCGAGCTACGCACCAAATCGTTAAAGCTCAGCTCGAGGTTGAAGGAGCGTGTCGCCGGAGGGTTGTCTTCATTGGGCATTACGGTCACAGCCGGCGGACCCGGGACAAAGTCACGGATGCCAGCTGTCTCGAAAGTGCACGACAATCGAGCTGTGTTCGGACGACCGCCGCGCGAACGCACCACTGCGCTGTCAGCAGGAGATGCGGCTATCACCAAACTGTAGGTATTCGAATCTTCGAAGCCGAAGGAGACGCCCTCCGAGTTGTCTTCATAGCTCGGGCGGAACATCACCGTCGGGCCGTCGATGGTGAAGCTACCGGTCGGCGATCCGCCATTGGTCAGATTGACCATCGCAATCGAGCTAAGGTTGACCGAGCTGGGCAGAATGTTGTCGTTGAAGGTGAAAACCAAGTCGGAGTTGACCGACAGTTGGCGCACCGCGCAAGTACCACCCGAACAGCCAAGCGAGCAGACGCTCAGATTGAATTGGGCCTCGTTCGCAGCATTGCTGCCAGAAGATGATCCACCGCCACCGCAAGACGACAACAGCAGAGCAGCAAGGACGGGCGAAGTGCGTAGAATCTTCGACATGACGGAAGGGGTCCACCGGATTCCCACAAAGCGAAATACCACTGAACTTCTACATCTAGTCTATCAGACAACCGGTTCCGTCTCGCCGATGCTTCTCGCCCTCGCACGCCCCCTACTCCTGTTGGCACCCTTTATCGCGGTTGCCCTGGGGGCATCGCATACGCCCCCCAGCGTCGAACCGGATACCAGCTCCTTTGGCGTGCGACTAGCGGCGCTGACCGGCGCTGCAAATGAGCCACTGATCCTGCTCCAGAAGGCCCGGCAAGCCGCTGAGCGTGAGCAGCGCGCCGAAACGACTTCGGACGCCCAAGCCGCCGCACGCGCAAGAGACGCCTTCTGTGCCGCGCTCGCCGAGACACCCGAAGCGGCGGCCTTACCGTGGGACAAGTGGATCGAAATGGAGTTGCGCAATCGCGACGCACTGGCGCTCGGACTCTACCTCGCTTCGCTACGTGCGCAGGCCCCTAATCCCCTGCAACGCGCCAAACAGCTGGGGAAACGCACCTCGCCTGTGCTGGTGCGGATGGCCGCACATCGCACGCTGTGGGCCCTTGATCCCGAACTTGCCCTGCAGCAAGGTCGCGGCCTAGTGCACGAGCTTCCCCGTGGCACGACGGGCATGCACACACGGTACGCCAGAGTACTAGCCGAAGTGAGTAGCCCACTCGCGCAGGAGCTGTTAATCACCATGGCCCACCGAGACGGCCTTGAGAGCCACGCCCGGGTAGTCGCGATCCAGACTCTTGCCAAAACCGGACGTGTCGAGCTGGGCGCCGACTTCGCCACGATCTGGAATGCAAGCACGGGTGACGTCTTCACTCGTCAACAAGCACTGCTAGCGACCTTGCAGTTGGATCCGGTGCTAGGCGAGCGCATCCTGCTCAAGGGCATCCCCAACTCTGACGCCCAGCCAGTACTGCAAGGCTTCGTCCTCTCGCTAATCGAAGCGCGCGGGCTGACCCCCCTTCCAGCAAACTGATATGCGACTCTTCGATACTCATTGTCACCTGACCTGGCATATGGATGAGGACCCGCCCACCGATCGCCTAGCACGGGCACGCAAAGCGGGCGTAGATCGCCTCCTGACAGTGGCCGTCGACTTAGAAAGCGCGCGCACCTGCGCCTCGCTCGCAGCTGAGCACGAGGGCGTACAGGCTTCAGCCGGGATTCATCCCCATGACGTACCCAGCGGCAAGGAGCTAGATCAGCAACTCCAAGAACTCGAAACTCTACTCGAATCGGGCCAGTACTCTGCGGTCGGTGAGACCGGTCTCGACTTTTATCGCGACTGGAGCCAACCTGCTGATCAAACCTACTCGCTGGAATATCACTTGGCTCTGGGAGCACGATTCGACTTGCCGATCATTCTCCATTGCCGCGAGTCGGCGCAGGCGTTACTCGAAATCCTACAGGCGCAAAACCGGGCTATCTCGGGTGTGATGCACTGCTTTTCGGAAGGGGCCAAATACGCGCACTCCTTCCTAGACCTAGGCCTGCACGTAAGCTTCGCCGGCAATCTGACCTACCCCAAGTCCGAGGCGCTACGCGAGGCGGCCAAAATCGTGCCCAACGATCGCCTGCTGGTCGAGACCGACGCACCCTTCCTGGCACCTCAGGTCAAGCGCGGCAAACGCAACGAGCCCGCCTATGTGGCACACACTCTGGCTTTTGCTGCCGAAGTGCGCGGGGTCGCCGCCGAAGAACTAGCCGAGCAGACCTACGGCAACGCGATGGCTCTCTTCGCGTCCATGTAGCCAACGAAGACCGGGTCTATTTCACCGTAACGAATCTTGAAGACACGCTCGCCACTAAAGGGCGGAGTACGCGGCTCGGCGATGCAACCAATCGGTCTCTTCAGGTTGTCCCGAACCTCCTGGAAGGTATAGCCCCCATAGTGCGCAAAGTCGGCACTGGCTGGCAGAAATGGAAGCATTGGCTCGAACTGGTTGGGCTCACGCCCAGGCGCGAACTGCAAGCGAAACAACTGAGCATATTCCCCTTCGACCTCTCGAAAACCTTCTTGAGCAGCCGCAATCATGCGCAACATGTCCTGTGCCTGCCGTTCGTTGTCAGCACTACGGTCCCCGTAAAGCTTGGGCATGAATACGAGGCCCAACACGACGAGAACTAGAAGTAAGAGCACGAAATCCGACAGGCGAAATCCTGAGGGACGAGCATTCGACGAAATGAAATCCGGCATCCTCGACAGCAGCTAGGTTGCTCAAGACTTTGTCTTGAGGCGAAAGAGTACCTATTCGTTGTGGGTGAACTCCATCACAAAGAACCTCCCGAAGACTCTTGAGGCCCAGAAGACGCTCTTGCGAAGAAAAGGCAGCAGGCCACCCCGATCTCCGGAGTGGCCTGCCCGTGCCGGCGCAATTCTTGAGTTTACATGCTAGGCCTTTTCAGCCCCGCAGAAGCTAGTTGAGAATCAGGATCTCAACGCGACGGTTCTTGGCCTTGTTATCCGCGGTAGTGTTCGGCGCCGTGGGATCGAACGGACCGTGACCCGCAATACGGATGGCGTCCGCAGCGATGCCGACATCACCTGAAAGGAAGTCGGCGACTGCCATGGCGCGCTCGACCGAAAGGCGTAAGTTGGTCTTCCACTTATCCTTAGTCTTGACCAGTTTCTCGTTGTCGGTGTGGCCTTCGACCCAGAAGGTCTTACCGTCGTAGTCTGCCTTGAGAGCCGCGGCAACGGTCTTGAGGCTGGACTTTCCTTTGGCGTTCAACGTGGCCGAGCCCGAAGAAAACGTCAGGTTGGTCGGAAGATTGAGCACCAGGACATCGCCGCGACGCTCAACACCAACGCCGGTGCCCGCGAGCTGACCGCGTAGGCGATCAACTTCGGCGTCGGCCTCCTGAGCCGAAGCTTCCATTGCCTGCAGACGACCTTCGAGTGAGTTAACACGGTCTTGTTCGAAGGCAAGCTGCTCCTCCAACTCAAGACGACGTGCTTTGGCAAGATCCAACTCGCTCTGCGAACGGTTGGCCTTGGCTTTGTAACCAGCGATCTGACGATCTTGGTCTTCAATGATTTCGTTTTGGAAACCTTGCTGGCAAGCCGGCAAGAATGCCAGTGCAGCCGTGAGGAGCATGAACTTCTTCATGGGTACTAAGTGCGTGTTCAGAGTTCGGCGGGAGGAAGGAGGAGATTTGGCCAAGTCTCCAAGAAGAAGACTCGGATGTCCTCTGGACAGAGCAGGTAGAGCACCGTGCCCAAAACCAGTGGAGGACCAAAGGGAAACAGCCGCCCGAGCAGCCACCCCATGTAAACCGAGTTCTTTAGAACCCGAGTGCGCCCTCGCTGACGGCGGCGCTGTGCCACCACCCAGATCATGCGCACGATGTTGAGGAGCCCGAGCACGGCGCCCGCGAAGACGCCGATCAGAAGGGTCCAAACGGCCCCTTCCAGACCAAGGAAGGCTCCGATGGCCGTGAGGTACTTAACGTCTCCCAGGCCGAGAGCTTCCTGACGAAGAATGTACGAAAACAGAACTCGGATTCCAATCAACAAGGCCCAAGAAATCGAAGATCCTAGGATCGCGGAAACGAAAACAATCTTTGCGGTCGGGTCCTCAAAGCTAATGCCCAGCCAGCTCACACCCCACGGCAAGTGGTCCAGGTCCACGCCTAGATGAAAACTGGGTACCAAGAAGGCCGCGGCGATCCCGAAAGGAATCCCGCCGACAGTGATGCCATCAGGGAGGATCAGATGCTCCCAATCGATTGCCGTTGCGATCCAGAGGGCCGTCAGCGCGATTAGCGCGAAGCCAAGGGCCAAGGGGCCGTCCTGCTGGTGTACGAGCCAAGTCTCACCAGCAAGAACACACAGAGCAGCGAGCACGAGCTCGTGAACCATATATCCAGCGCTGTATTTCACTTTGCAGGAACGACAACGACCTCTCAGAATCAGGTAGCTGACGATAGGCAAGTTGTCGCGCCAAGCAATCGAGCTATTGCATACCGGGCAAAAAGAACGCACTGGGCGCCAAATCGACAAGCCCTCCCGCGGAATGCGATAGATCGCCGCCGAAGCAAAGGAGCCAAGTATGGCTCCGAGAACGGCTAGCATGACGCGGCGGATCACCGCCTCGTGCTGGAGGATCTCCCACCAGGACATGCCGTCATCCTCCCCCCGCCGGAGCTCGGATTCAATCACCAGTAAAGAAGACGGGCCCACCTTCGCGCGAAGGTGGGCCCGCAAGACAAAGCACGCATGAGTGCCTACCAGGCGAAAGGCAGCTTGAAGTACCGCAGAATCGGACGCGGATCCGTGAGCTGGAAAGTAGTACCACTTTCCGACATCTCAACCGTTATGCGGTAGCGGAAGAAACGCTTGCCATCCAGATCGGCGAGATCGGTAGTCCAAGCGGTCAAACCGGCGCCACCACCCGGCTCGTTGGCACCCGGAAAGGCCTCATCGTCGCCCTGGAACTCGATCAGCGCAAAGCCATCGAGTGGGAGGCTGTCCTTGGAAGCAGCAAACTCGAAACGGAAGAACTTTGGGCGGACCTGCCAAGTGGCACCAGCCAAACCAGCCAGCGAACTCATGTCGCCATCGGTCGTGGAAGTAACCAGCGAAAGGCGATTAAGAACCGAGTCGAAGCTGGCATCGACTATTTCAAAGCTTTCATCTGGACGCGCCGGGGCCGCAGGCAGCAAATCGAACCCAACCAGCAAACCTGGATTAGTAAGCAGGAAGTCGTTGCCCCCAAAGCGCGCGGTTGCATTGTCGATCACCGCGGAGAAGGAGGAGATGGTCAGATCCGAAGTCGAGGTCGCGACCGGTGGCAAAGGAGTGATGTCCTCACCCACCTTGTTAACGCGACCATTCCCGGCAATTCCACCAAAAGCGTAGGTTCCATCGGCGAAGTCAAGGAACTCACCACCCGGAGCGCCCACTGGATTACGCTTGATTGCAAGACCGGTGTCGATCCAGGTCGACTGCACCTGCGAACCCGTCGCAAAGACAGGTACGAGCACACTCGGAGTCGGTACGCAGAAAGCACGCATGACCTCTTCGAGGCTGTCGTTATTCGCGTATTGAGTCACACCCGGAATCGTGATGTCCGCCTGAATCGCCGGGTCTAGGTTCGGGTGAAAGATGATGTCCTCGAGAGGATTTGGTACGTGGACCTGGATGACGCCGTTTGCACCGGCACCACCACGACCCGCCATGTAGTCGGAGTTACCATCACTCGTACGGTTTTCCCCCGTAATGAAGTTCGAGTTCGGCATAAAGGACATTGACCAGCCACGGCGGCCACCCAGAGCCTGAACGACCTCATTGGCGTTGCTACGGTCCTTGATCTGGTTGATAGTCGCACCAGGACCAAGACCCAAGTTGATCGAGGAGAGGTCCAGCTGTGACGCGGTATGCAACACCAAGTGGCCGCCCGAGCCACCGCCCGAACCAGAGACCTGCTGGTCCCCCTCGAAAACGGACTCGCCACCCGCACCATTACCGCCATTGACCTTCAGCGTGGCCTGATCACCAATCACGATCGGACCCACGGCGAATACCAACGTCTGGCCGCCACCGCCGCCACCTGGAGCGCCTTTGTAGTAAGCGCGGGTCAGACCAGATGGGAAGCCCGGATCCGGCCAAGACTCGTTAAGTGGCGCATATATGGGCAAGCCCATCATGTCGAAGCCGAGAACCTGACGCGCGAGAATCTGAAGGTCTCCACTTGCGCCGCCGCCCGTGCCTGCCAAGAAAGCCGAGAGCTCACCTACAGTGCTCGTGCCATCCGGATTGATACGACGACCCCAAAAGTCATCCTCGGTACCACCACTATTGAAGGCACTCTCGCCCGGGAGGCCCGCGTCAGGACCGGCCGTCGGATTCGCGTAGGTGAAGGGCGGATCCACACCGGCCGTCCAACTCGGATCAAAGTCCGGAACGTTGTCATCGATATCGGTGTCGCGCGTGTTGTCCTCCATGCCGTACATCGCTGAAGCCGACGCAAAGTTCGGACTCTCGTGCATCATGGTGTTACTGGAGTTCCAAGAGGACCCACGGCGCCCCGGCTCCGCGCCAGCAAACTCGGGATTCGTGAAAGGATCCAAAGCCGTATGCCGATCCTGATAACGCGAATCCGGCCCCGAGTTATCGACTTGGGTCAGGATGCCGTTGATCAGGACGAAAAGGTTCTCCTCACCCGACCACTTCTCCCAAAGCACCGACTCGTTGAAGCCCTCGGAAAAACCACCGCCGGCACCGCCACCCGAGATCAGAAACTGCGTGTTGCCCGTGCCTGCGTTAGTTAGGACATCTTTATCCTGCTGATAACCACCCTCGCCGCCTTGGCCGCCGCCATTCGGCACACCAAATGCACCGAATCCCGACTGGCCACGCGTGGTGGCAGCATTGGTGGTCGCCGAACCAGTGCCACCATCACCGCCGCCCGCTTGTCCACGAGCACCCGGCTCTGGAAGCTGCGGCTGGTTCAGAGCGACCGGGCTGAGCGCATGGTCGCCTGAGGCGTCAAGCGTGCCCTGCATATTGACTGTACCTGTTGCATAAATGACCAGCGGGTTCGATCCCTCTGCCTTCAGCGTGCCACCTACCGAGATCGTCAGATCGTTGAGGTTCAACACTCCATCGACAATGGTGAAGAGGCGGCCATTCGAGTCGTTAAACAGGTTTTCGCCGTCGGTGTTCAGCACCAAAGTCGAACCGGTCGCAATGACGAGGTCGTCATCGATCGAAACATCGGCATCACCTGGGTAGTCAAAGCTTGCTTGGGCAAAACCACGCGAAAGATCCATCTGCGGCAACGGCAGATCAGCGTTCAGGTCGACCTGAAGCGGGGTCTCAAACTGCTCTGTGAACTGGTCGTACGTAATGGTCGTCTCCCAGTTTGTGGCGTCACCGTAGTAGTCATTCAAGGTCGGCAGCGCATGGTCATCCGGATCCCCGAAAGAGTCGAGATAGGTCTGCACAACGCTATTGGTCTCCCCCGAGAGGTCTGTGAACAACGGCGAAACCTGAATACGCAAGTTGCGACCCGGTGGCAGCACACCAGCAACCTCAAAACGCAACAGCGCGCCCTCAAGGTTGCAGTTATCGATGACCAGCCATTCGCCCGGCAGCTTATTAGTCCCCGGGAAGGTAGTCCCATCGGGCTCGCTGTACAGAAAGAACACGCGATCGGTATTGAGATTGGCTTCACTCGAATCGATCGGCTGATCAAAACGCACGACAAAACCGCCATCCTGATCCGTGAACAGATTCAAGCCGGTCGGGAAGTCGCCCGCTTGCCGATCCACCAAGCGCGGCGCGCCGAGCACCGAGTCAATGAACAGCGGCTCACCGAGGGGCGGTGTCGTGAAGTTGCGAGTCAGACCTATCGAAAGAGCACGACCCTGATCGTCGCGCAGCACCGAGAGACCATTATTCGTAGTACTCGTCGGCAGCGTCAAGGCGTACTCAAAGCCACCCGGAACGAAGCCGCCATTCGAAAGCGCTTCGTTAGTCGGACAAGCCGGATTAAAGCGAACGATCTGCCCCGGGAGGTAGCCCTCAATCTCCGGGGTCGAGAAGGATCCCGTAACCGGCTGCGAGAGGATGGCCTCGCTCACCGGCTTGATAATGATCGAGGCGAAGGAAATCGAATCCGGGTCCACCGGATGATTGAAGACCAGGTCGATCGGACGGTTCAAAGCCCAAACGTCACCCTCAGCGAGGGTCGAGCTAAGCACCTCGAAAGGGCCGGACGAAGCTCCACTCGCCGACGAAGAAGATCCGCCGCCACAAGAAGGCAGCAAAGCACTGGCCAGCAACATGCCGGCCACCGCAAGTTTTCGGGGGAATCGGTCCATCATTATTGAACGGTCCAGGAGAAGCCGTACGCGTCGAGGGCAGGCGAGAGGTCTTTCTCAGTATTGGACACGAAAGTGAGCCGAAGCTGGAAGAACTTCCACTTCGTTTCAGTCGCCAAAGAGTCTACATCCGTCGTCCATTCCGACGGGTCAGAAACCGTGGCACAGTAATCGGCCCCCGCCACCGGCGGGTTGACCAATCGGTCCTGCACAATCGCGGTACCGATATAGTTGCCGTAAAGGTTGAATTGACTAGTCGCGTCCCGCAGAGGCGTAGCGTCATCGGGCCCGCAGGCTGTTAAATCGACGACCTCGTAGCCACGCCACTCTACGCTTAGCTCGGTGCCATCCGGCTGGGAAACCGGCTCAAGCACCTGGGTACCAACGCCATTAAAAGTGCCACCTAGAGAGAAAAGGTGGGTGAACACTCGCGAAACCCGCACCACGAAGTCAATGTTCGACCAGTAGAGTTCTGGGCCAAATCCACGCTGCGTACCACCACCAGTCGCTACACCACCGGTCGGCTCGGTACCCGACTGTGGCACATCTGGAACCACGAGGTCGCCACCATTGCCACCAAACGAGAAAACGCGGTATGAAGGCACGTTTGAAGACGGCACCATAATTTGAACCTGGAAACCGTTGAAGCCGACGAAATCACCACGCGGATAGCAGCGGAAACGCACCAGGAGAGGGGCCACAACTGAAGGCCACTCTGCTTTTTTGTAAATCAGATCCTGCTCGACTACTGCCGGCGGAATGCCGAAGGTCTGGTTCGGGCCACCAGTGAGATCTTCGGGCATGGAGTTATCACGCCAAGTATAGGTATCATCGAACTCTGGCCACGGCGCATAGATCACACCCGAATCGGCAATGAAAGTATCTGCGCCGTTCAGGAAGTAGGCGCGATCGAACATGATCGCTTCATCCGATTTACCTTGGTTGAATCCCAAGATGTTCAGGTCAAATTCACCATTCTTACGCAGGCCCGACTTATCCCAATCCGGGTAACCCGTAGTCGGGTTGATGAAGTCATCTGGATAGCGGTTGGAGTGACCAAGCGCGACCGAGTAACGGTCATAAACATCGTCCAACACAGTGCCGCCAAAGGGCGCCCAAGCTAAGCCCTCAACGTCGAGGTTTAGCTCACCCGGAGCCTGCACGCCAAAGCCAAGTAGGTGATAACCGAAACACGTCATCAAGACCGCGCCGGCCGGGTTAAGTGGCGTGGCGACGCCCGCCTGCAAGAAGGCTGCACGCTGACCGATAAAAGGATTCGATGCAGGATCGGCTTGACGCGAAAACCGCACCAAGTCGCGGCCGCGCATTTCGCCATCCGCTGCAGCGAATTGAAACTGGCCAGTGTACTCAGAAAAGCCATCCGCATTCTCATCGAGGCTGTTCAGGCGCAAGGCAAAGTAACGGTCGATCGGCGGATTGATCACGCTGATCGACTCAGCCTGAATCTGAGAACCCGCAACAAAGTCGCCGAAACCGAGCGGGTTGCCCGCGAGGTCAAGAATGCCATCGGATCGATCACGAAGCGCAATACCGACTCGCAGATTCGCACCTTCACCAAAACTGTCAGTAATCCCGGCCGAAGGCGCCATAGTAAAACTGCGCGAATCAGCCGTAACGGAAACTGGCCCCAGCATGATGCGCCCTGAGCCATTTTCGATGGTCGGCGTATCAGGGTTGTCCTCGACCGTGTAACCCAGCATGCGGTCGATAAAGGAACTCACTGACTCGATACCAAGCTGGAAACCCGCATTCAGATCGCCATCCTCAAGGACCGCGATTTCATCGTAGGAATGCAGCACGAAAGAAGAAAGTGAGCGCACCGTGCTCGGATCGATCGGCTCGCTAAAACGCACCGAGACCGTCGCAAAGGGGTCGACTCCAGTCGCCGGCAGCTCTGTTGGCTCGGGATCGAAGCGCATCCAGCAAAGCTGATAGTTGCTATCTTCCGGCGCGTAGAAAGTGGTCAGAGCAGCGTCGAGTGGCAAAGCGCTAAAGTCGCCGTACTCAAGCTCACCCTGCAGCACCGGCCCGCGCACCACTACCGCATTGCGGTCAGCGGCATTGGCCACTTCGGTCACCAGTACGATCGCAGTCCCGATGGAGAGAACATCTCCCACCTTCGGAGTGATCGGGCGGCAGTTAACCGCACGCACGCGATAGGTAACTTCGGCAAGTTCGCCTAGGTCCGTAGCCAACAGCACATCGGAAATCAGATCTGCCTGAAGCTGCGGACGCTGGTCATCCCTCATAAAACCATTGGCCGGGTCGCCCGCGTTGCCGGTACGGAAGACGCGTAGCACGATCGGCGAAAGGCCTTCCGACAACTCAATCGGGTCTGAAGCCGTGGTGGCCAGCGTGCGGTTACCCGCGCGGTTGGTGATGATCTGCGTTTGCCCGTAGAGCGGCTCAAGCACGGTCGGAATGCGCAGCGCAGCGTTGGGTTGCACGCTGTCATCCGAAGCTTCAAAGCCGACGCCATTCTCACCGATCAGTAAATCAGCCGAATCTTGTGGGGTAACCGTCGGATCAATCAGCACGACTCCGATTGGGCGGCCATTGGTGCTCACGCCCTCCTTAACGATGTAGCGAACGTCAGCAATACGGCCGTTGACCACTACCTGCACCGTCAGACGGTTGACAGTCGCTGGATCGACATACTCGGAAAACTCAAGGCGGATACCACCATTACGCCCGACTCGGGTATAGGTTCCGTTCGCGATCCAACCCTTGTTGCCCAGCGAAGCCAGCCCCGAACGCGCACCCTCAAGCAACTCCTCAAAACGCGGAGTCACGCGCCCTTGAGCATCCTGGTAGGGAGCCAAGATGGTCAGGACTTCGCGCTGCGTGACCGGGTTGAGCGAGACCGTGTAGTCGATGTCATCGGTGGCCAAGCCTTCACGGATCAGCACGTCGGATTCGACCAAGATGCCAGACTCATCAAAGACATCAACCAACCGACCCCAGAACGTGTTCTCAAGAGTCAACCCAGCAAAACCCGAACCCGCGCCCGTCGGACCACCCCCACCACCCACACAAGCGGGAAGCGCGAGGAGCGCAGATAAGGCTGCGAACCTCATGAGAGTCCAGAAGAAGCGAAGCGAGAACGCGTTCATGTTTCGCGGATCAAGGAGTGATATCGAAGGCGATGCCTAAACCGTCCAGGCTGGCCGGCAGCAAGAGATCGGCATTAGAGATGAAACTAATTCGTAGTTGGATGTAACGGTACTGCTCAGTGGCAGTCGCCTCGAGTGTCGACAAATCGGAAGTCCAGGCACTCGGCAATGAAACCGAACCACTGGTGTCATTGAAGTCGCCATACAGATCGAGAGTCTTCTCAGCATCCAGAAGCGGCGACGGAGTAGTAGTCGGGTTAGCTGGGTGACTCACGGAGAAGGATCCACGGTACTCGACAGTCACATCGGTACCTGGAACCTGGAAGGCCTTGATCGGCTCAATCACGACACCCTTCACACCGTTGACCGGCAACACGCCACCAAGGTCGAACCAGTGCGTGTAAGCGCGTGAGACGCGCACGACAAAGTCAGCTTGCGCGGCGTAGATGGTGTCTTCGTCCGGACGAGTAGCACTACCGTTACGCCAACCACCAGTCGGCTGCAAACCACCTTGGTCACCGTTATCTGGCACAACCGTGATTACATCGCCGTTTGCGCTGATACCCCCTGCCGAAAACACTCGCCAAGCCGGAAGCGGCGAAGCGGCGACAAACTGATAGGAGTTGAACTGGTTAATCGGCTCGATGTTGCCGACGTTGTAGCAACGGAAGCGACCAAGTAGGGACAGCCCAATCGCAGGCACCGAACCCGGGTCGTAAAGACCACCAGCAGAGGCGCCCAGACCGTGCGAAGCAGGCGGCGAGCCACTGCCATTGGCACCATCTTGAATCGACTGCGGGATCGCAGTGTCACGGAAGGTGAAGTAATCCGTGAAATCAGGCCACGGCATGTAAGGGAGTCCCGAATCCGCCTGGAAGGTATTGGCGGCCAGCACCGGATAACTGCTATCAAAGACCATCGTCTCGGTGATACCAGAATCCCAACCAAGCACGTTCTGGACGAAAGGAAGTGAAGCCTGCAAGCCCGAGGCCGGGAATACCGCGCGACCGGACAGATCGACCGTCTCGTCCGGTATCCAGCGAGCGTGAGACAGACTCATTGAGACGCGCGGGAAGAAGTCGTCGTTAACGGCGCCAAGAGGCGACCATGCAAAGCCTTCCACATCGACATTAAACGTAGTCGGATCGAAGTATGCACTGCCGACCGAAGGAGCACCAAAGCCAAAGTCGCCGGGGCGCCAGAGAGCCATGACCACCGAACCACGCGGAGTCAGCGGCTCAAAAGGATAAGCTGGCTGACCAGTGAGTGGATCAGACGGCGGGTTACCAGTCACGAAGTCATTAGCCGTATCCGAAGTACGTGAAAAGCGAACCGCACGCCGGCCCGTGAGCGTGCCAACCCGTGTGCCGGTACCGCCCTCTCCAGTTAGAGGAATGCCATTTCCTGGCACATGCTGACCAGCGTACTCAGGCAAACCGTCGCCATCCTCATCAGTAGCATTAGCACGCAACGCGAGATATTTGACCGCTGAAGTAGCCGGGTTTTGGCAAATGATCGCCATCGGAATACCACCCGAGGTCCCCGCCACAAAGCCCGAGAACTGAAGCGGATTGCCAGCCAAATCGGTAATGCCATCGACCCCATCACGCACAGCAAGCGCGTAGGTCTGAGTACCACCGTCATCAGGGTCGACAAAGCCAGCAGTCGGGGTGAGAGTGAACTCACGACTGCCATCAGACACTTCGATCGAACCGAACAGCACTCGACCACCGAACTCCGCGTCTGCCGCGGTCCCGTTGGTGTCAATCGGCAGATGGTGCCCACGCAGACGATCGATGAAATCACCCACGGTCTCGTTAGCGTACTCGCCACCCTGACGGAAGTTGGCCGTGACATCCGGAGCATTCGCAGACAACTCGTACGCAGCTAGGACCAGGGAGTGCATCGATAGCACAGTAGTCGGATCGATCGCCTCGTTAAAGCGCACGATAATGCTGGCATCAGCCTCAAGATTAAGTCCCGGAAAGGTGTCTGCATTCGGCGTAAAGCTCAAGAAGCAGGTCTGCAAGCTCGACTCCGATTCGGAATAACGCGTGGTCATCTGCGCCGACGGGTCTACAGGCAAGCCATCCAACGCACCCTCAAGCAACCTTGCATCAACTTCATACGGGCTAGCCGCGCCCGAGTTGACAGCGCTGACCATCAGAAGCGCTCCGTCGGGGAGCTCAATAACATCCCCCACCTTGGCGGTTATGCCATCGCAAGTAGCTTCAACTAGATTGTACGTGAGCCGGCGATCACTCCCTCCAAGGTCGACCACATCCGTCAGCGTGACATCGAACAAGCCGACGATGCTGGGCGGGGTGTTATCGAGCATGAAGCCGCTGTAATCATCGGCTTCGTTACCAGTGCGCATACTGCGCACGAGGTTTTGGGTACCGTCCGAGTTATTGGTTACCGGGTCAGAATTGGCAATGCGAATGCTGCCACCCGCAATGCTTTCAAGTAGTTCTGGGCGACCGTCAAAAACATTGACCGCGGTTGGGAAGCGAAGCAACAGATTGTCGTCAACCGTGTTGTAAGAAGCGGGAAAGCCCGCCGAG
>JAKVCF010000039.1 GCA_022447335.1 Planctomycetota bacterium
AAGTGCGGAAGCTGTCCTGCGCATGGCGATCGATCGCACCGGCTACCGCCGCTTTGCCGAATCGTTGACCGCGACAGAAGACGTCGACCGGGGCGAGAACGTCGACGAACTGCTCGCTTTTGCCGCCGAATACGACGAGCGTGAAGAAGGAGGCATCCGCGGATTTCTTGAGGAGATCTCGCTACTCACCGATATCGATCGCTGGGCTACTGGAGCTGAGCGCGTTTCACTGATGACGGTACACGCGGCCAAGGGCCTGGAGTTCGATCGCGTCGCTGTGATCGGATTGGAAGAAGGCCTCTTCCCACATTCTCGCGCATTTGAAGAGCCCGAGGGACTCGAAGAAGAGCGCCGACTCTTCTATGTCGCATTGACGCGCGCGCGCGAAGAACTTTGCCTCGCACATTCCCGCATGCGCTTCCGTACTGGTGCGCCGGGGCCGCAGGCACCGTCGCGCTTTTTGGACGAGTTGCCCGACGAAGTGCTTCCCGATGCGCACTTCGCCGCCGAGCTCGTCGAACGGGAGTACGACGAATCCGCCGAGTCCGCGGACGACGAACTCCGCCCAGGCGACTTCGTACGACATCGTGTATTCGGCGATGGCACCGTGCAACGTGTGCTTGGCAGCGGCATTAATCAGCGCTTGGTTGTACTCTTCGAAGATTCTGGCCAGGAGCGCACACTGTTGTCGGCCTACGCCATGCTGGAACGCATCGACTGAACCAAGGAGCAGAACATGTCAAAGATTTACGAGATGCTCGCGACCTTCTTTGGTCTGGGCTATGCCCCAGTCGCACCAGGCACCTTTGGCACGCTGGGGGGCGTCGCTCTGGCGGCGCTCTTTGGCTGGACCTGGCCGGAGGCCTATCTGCCCCTCTGTCTGGTGACAGCCGCAGTGCTCACATTGCTCGGTCGACCGTGCGGCGATTGGGCGGAAAAACGCTTTGGTCGCAAGGATCCAGGCGCCTTTGTGCTCGACGAGGTGGCTGGCTATCTCGTCGCTGTGGCGTGGATCGACTTTTATGGGTGGGAGCAGCTCGTCGCAGCCTTCTTCCTCTTCCGGCTGTTTGATATCTGGAAGCCACCACCGGCGCGCCGTCTCGAACAGCTCCCCGGTGGGCTGGGCATCATGATCGATGACATCGTCGCCGGTCTCTGGGCGCTGGCTATCATGACCGCTCTTTACCTCGGGGCCCCTGAGCTCCTTGGAGTTTCCTCGCCAGGGCCTTGAGCCGAAACGACTCGCACGAAGAATTTGCACCGACGCGCGCGCCCGCAGGGATCGGGCTTGCGGCGCGTTTTGTGATCGGCCTAGGTCTGCTGGTCTCGGTGATTGCGACGGTAGCTGGGTATGCGCTGTGGGACGGAGCGCAGAAGGTTGCGCGAGAAGCCACCGATCGTGCGCAGCTCGAGGTTGCACAGCGCACAGGCGAACTGCTGCGAGACGGCGTACGGGAAGGGCCGATTACGGGTCGCTCTTTGCCGTCACCCGACGGTGTCAACGTGCAGGTCGCCAAGGTGCAACTGCAGACCGAGCAGGGCGGTGAGCAGGAGGCCCGTGTCTTCCAGGTTTCCGCCGGCAACGCAAGCTCACCTCAGCCCGGCTCAGCCGAAGCGGGCTCAGAGCGCACGCGGATGATTTACGCGCCGAGCATGCGTTCGACCATGGAGTCGCAGCGCCTGATCATTCTGATCCTACTGGTCTGTGGTGGCACCGTCGTCGGCACGGTCATCGTTGGCGCTTTCACCGCGCGCAAGGTGGCCGAGCCCTTGCGCTCCATCGTTGACGATGTGGCCGCGATCAGCCGCGGTCGGTTAGATCGGCGGGTGAACGCTGACGGCGCACCCAAGGAGGTCACATACCTTGCGCGCGCGGTCGATCGTATGGTTCAAGACCTACTCGCGGGGCAACGCGACCGCGAAGCGCTCGACCAGAAACAGCGCGAAGCCGAGTCCCTGCGCGAGCTGCGGCGCAATCTGCGCCCACTCTCTTCTGATGCTCCCTACGGATTCTCGATCGAGACCACTCTGGTCGAATCGGACGGCGCGGGCTCGGGCGACTTCGTCGATTCGCTTCGCGACGAAGAGGGGCAGAGCACTTTGGTCGTCGGCAGTACCGCTACGCGCGGCATGCCCGGCGCCCTGCTTCTTGCCATGACGCGCGCATACCTTCGGGGCGCATTCCTCCAGGGTTCGTGTCCAGCCATTGCCTTTGATCGCACGAATGCGTCGCTCAATCGCGACCTCGCGCGAGGCCTGTTTGCTTCGGCCATCGCGCTGACTTTGCACGCCGAGAACGGCTCCATCGAGTTGGTTTCGGCAGGACACAAGGCGCCCGCGGTGCGTTGGGACGCGGCAGCTGGACAGCTGCGTAAGTTGCAGCCGAACGGCATCGCGCTTGGCTTTGATCAAGGGCCGATCTTCCGCAAGTCGCTCGAGACTCTCGAGCTCACGTTGGCTCCGGGCGACGCCATCTTCCTGTTCAGCCCGAGCGCCTTTGAGTGCGAGTCGCCCTCCGGTAAGAAGCTGGGTGAAGCGGGCGTGTACTCACTCGCGAAACTGGCGATCGAAAACGGCCTCGAAGCCATGGAGGCCAAGCTGCAACAGTTCCTGGGTGGAGCTCCGGCCGACGACCTTGCCTTCGCGCTATTGCGCGACAATCGATTCGATCTTGAACCTTGACCGTGCCTGCGTACGAATGTTGCTATGACTGATTCCCCACCCGACCTCACTGTGCGTGAGTTTCAGCGCCTGATCGACCTGGTCTATGGCCAGAAAGATCGCGACCGCGGCATGGAGGGCACCTTTCTCTGGTTCCACGAAGAGGTGGGCGAGCTCACCCGCGCGGTGCGCCGCGGCCATGATCGCGAGAACCTCCAAGAGGAGTTCGCCGATGTGTTTGCCTGGCTGGTCTCGATGGCCTCTATCCTCGAAATCGACATGGAAGAGGCGGTGAACGCTAAATATGGCAAGGCGTTCAAGGAAGCCGGATTGCGGGGCTAGAGCAAAAAAGAAGAGCGCAACCACCGCCAAAGCCCCCTGGATGAATCCAATTTGACGGTAATTCGCCCTTCGCATCTTTGAGGGTGTGAGCTGCGGCCTGGTTCCTGGATTTCGGCTAAATTTCACAAGTGCCGAAGGCCAAAAATCGCCGTCCGGCACCCTTCTGCGATTCTGATGCCAAGCGAGCCCCTTCACACCCGTTGTCCACACTGCCAAGCTTCGATGCAGATCGACCCTCAATCGGGGGAGGTGCTGGCTTGCGAGCCTCCTCCAGATGATTTTGCGGTCGCGGCACGCCGCGCCCAGGAGGGTCGGAAATCAGAACGCAAGGATGCCTTTGAATCCGCCTTGCGTGCCGAGAAGGGTAGGGAGGAGGAGCTCGACGATCTATTCCGCAAAGCCTCCAAAAAGCAGGATGAGAAGAACGATCAGGGCGATGGTGAGGCGCCTGGCCATGCGATGGACGATCGCTGGAGATGAGCTCGGGGCAAGGCGAAGAGCCTATGTGCCTAGAATAGGCAGATGGCCTCTTTGCTCGTAACAGCTGCGGTTGCCTTCGTTGCCCCAGCCTTCTTCTTCGACTCTTTAATTGAGTCAGCTTCGATACCTGCGCCTTTTTCTGCCGATGAGATTCAAGGCCCACAGGATGGCACCTTTCTGATCGAAGGTGTTCGTATTTGGAAAAACGGACGAGTTGGCAATGCGCAGGACTTGCTGATTCAAAACGGTTGGATTGCCGCGATAGGGGTCGACGCTGTGAACTCAGCTCCACCGACGGCGAGGCGCATCGAAGCGGAAGATGACTGGATTATCTATCCAGGCTTGATCCATGCTGACATGGGCGTGACTTTTGAGTCGGCGCCATCTAACCCCTACGCCGTTGAGGCGACTGACCCGCGCACTGGTCCGGTCACCCATATGGAGTTAGACACGACGCAGAACCTGCGCGCCTGGCTTTATGCTGCAGACCTTCTCGATTGGGATGCTGATATTGGCGAGGACTGGCGCAGATCCGGATTTACTTCGGCACACGTGATCCCTAGCGAGCGTGGACTGCTGCGCGGCCGTACTGCAGCTGTTTCGCTAAACGATCGTCCCCTGGGCCAGGCACTACTGATGCGCGATGGCTTTCAGACTTATTCGCTGCGCGGTGCGGGTGGGGGTTATCCCGGCACGCCGATGGCATCACTTGCGATGTTGCGTCAAGTTTTTATTGACGCGCAACTCGCTGGGAGTGGTGAGATACGCCGCGCTTCCGACTCGACTCACGGGAATCTAGGCCCCGCTATATTTTTGGCGAACGGTCGTCGTGAGATCGAGAACTTCCTCGACTTGCACGCTGAGTTTGCACCCGATTTGCCAGCGATGATTTTGGGTGGTCAGGATGCACGCTATTTCACCAACCGTCTTCAAGCGCAGAATATCGGTGTACTCTACGTTGCTGGATTTGGTGAAGCTCCGAAGTCGGATGAAGATTTAGACATAAAGTCTGCGGGCGATCGTCCGTACTGGCAGGACCCTACTGCGCTGCGCGAACAAAAGCGATCGATGCACAGCCTGGCTGTTGCCGAGTTTTCCGATCTGCATGCATCAGGAGTGCGTTGTGCGCTTGTGCCTGGCCGCAGTGTCAGCGACTGGAAAGACGCTTGGGAGCAACTGACCGAAGCGGGTCTCGATACGAGCCATATTTGGCAGGCTGCGAGCGCAGGTGCTGCGGACATGCTAGGTATGGAAAATGTTGCATCGGTCGAAGTTGGATACGCCGCCGATTTGGTGATCTATGCAGGCGAACCCTCTCCTGAATCTACGCCGCAGTGGATCTTTGTCGATGGCCGTGGGTGGAATTTTCAGATCGAAGAGGAAGAAGAATCTTCCGACAGTGAAGAAGATGCCGACGATCCCGAGGGGGCAGGCACTTCAACAGTTGACGGTATTTGGAAGATCACCGTGCAGACGCCAGTGGGGGAAGAGCAGTTTTATGCAGTTGTCAATCGGGAAAAAGAAAGTATTCGCGTGACCGATTCTCTAGATAGTCCGACTGATCCTGGCAAGGATGTCGGCTTCCAGGATAGTCGCATTAAATTCACGTATTACGTTGAGGAGATGCAGATGGAGTTCACTCTTTTTGGTCAAGTCGAGGGCGACAGCATGACGGCCAAGATGACAACGGACTTCGGAGATGTTCCAGCCGTTGGGCGACGTATTGAAGAAGTTGATGGAGAGGAGATGCAGGAAGTCGCAGACGAACAGATTCCGAGCTCGGAGGAGAAGGATGATTCGGAAGATAAAAAAGAGTCAAGTGGCGTTGCTAAAGGCCACCCGGAGTGGCTGGTTGAAACAGAGGAAGACCGTAAGCCAACTAATCCTTACAGCGGAAGCGTGATGATTCAGAATGGAACTATTTATACCGTTGCAGGGGACGACCCTTTTGTTGGCAGTTTGCTAATCGAGGACGGGAAGATTACTGCAGTCAGTTCGGGGTATCTTTCTCCTCCTGATGGAGTCCCGGTTTACGATGCAGCCGGGAAGCACGTTACGCCGGCGATGCTCGATGCTCATAGTCACCTTGCGCTTGCATCGATCAACGAGGGTTCTATGACGATTACCGCCGAAGTTCGCATCGGCGACATGATTATTACGCGCGACTACGGAATTTATCGTGCTGCAGCTGGTGGGACAGCGATGGTGCAGTCGTTGCATGGGTCAGCAAATCCGATTGGCGGTCAAGCTGTGGTTTGGGAGATGGACTACCACGCGAATCGCATGGATGAAGTCCGCTATCCGGCTAAGCAGGGCATCAAGTTCGCATTGGGAGAGAACGTCAAGCAGTCGAACTGGAATAACTCAGGGAATCGATTTCCAAACAGTCGTATGGGGGTGCAGGCGGTTTATCGCCGCGCTTTCCAGGCCGCTCAGGATTATTCGGCGCAGCGCGTTCAGGCCGATGCCGGCCTGCTGCCAGGTTTTCGGCGTGATGTGCGCTTGGAGGTGCTCGCTGACATCATTGAGAATAAGATTCACATCCAATGCCATAGCTATCGGGCGGACGAATTGCAGATGTTTCTAAATGTCTGTCAGGAGTTTGGCATTGAGAAGCCGACGTTTCAGCATGTTCTTGAGGGCTATAAGGTTGCGCCTGAGCTTGCTGAATACGGGGCAATGGGTTCTTCTTTTGCCGACTGGTGGGCGTACAAGATCGAAGCTTATGACGCGGTTCCGTACAACCCGGCCATGATGCATGATGCCGGCATGGTTTCGTCAATCAACTCAGATTCAGACGATCTGATACGTCGACTCAACACTGAGGCTGGTAAGTCGTTGCGTTACAGTGACCTTTATTGGGAGGACGCTATGAGCTTTGCGACCAAGAACGTTGCGACCCAGCTCTGGATTGACGAATTTGTTGGCACTCTGGAGCCCGGAAAAGATGGAACGGTTGCCGTGTGGGATGCCGATCCGTTATCGACTTATGCGCGTTGTTATTTGACACTTGCGCGTGGAAAGACACTTTTTGAGTGGAAGCCGAGCAACGATGAGAATTGGGAGAACTACGCTAATGCAGTCGCTAATTTTTCCGTGTCGATTGCCGACCGTGGGACCGCGGCCGAGTCGCAATTTGATGGTGGCCCAGAAGAGTGGGAGGCTTGGACCCATCTCGGTCATGGTGAGCATTATCTGATCGACAATGTGCACATTCATTCCATGGCCGAAGCCCCTTCTGCGGGTGGAGATTTCAAGTCCAAGGGTTGGGTTGAGGTCAAGGATGGGCGCTTTGTTCGAGTGGGTTCGGGTCGTTTTAGAGCCCAGCGCCCGACTGGTGCGACCATGGTCGACGGTCGTGGCATGGATCTTTATCCGGGGTTCATTAACGGTACAGACGCAACCGGTCTTTATGAGATTGGTTCAGTGCGTGGGACGGATGACCGTCGTGAGACTGGTAGTGATCACCCTGACCTTTCAATCGCATCGGCGATTCATGCCGATTCAGCTCACCATGATGTGACCCGTATGCATGGCATTACTCATGTTTATGTCCGCCCAGGATATGGCCGAATTATGGGTCAAGGCGCGATGATTCAGCTCGAGGGTGATGTCACCGATGAGATGGTTGTGAGTAAGGACCACGGTCTGGTGATTCGTTTTCCGCGTGCGCGGGCCCCTCGCCTAGGTCAGATCGGTCAAGCCGAAGATCTGCATGAGCACGACTGCCTTGCGGCCGGAAAAGAGGATCACGAGTACGTGCTCGACCTCGGCGGTGTACATCAGGATGGCCATGAACATGAGCATCAGGACGAAGGTGTTGACGAGCTCGTCTTTGATCCACGAGAAGGCGTACAAATGCCGGATTCGATAGACGAGCTTGATAAATGGTTCGATGATGCTCTTGAGTACGGCGAAGAGATGGACCGCCTTGCTGCTGCAGGCGCTAGCCCGATTGTTCGGAATGTAAAGCTCGCAGCGCTGGTTCCTTACGCGCGTGGCGATAAGTCAGTGCTGATCGAAGCCAATGATGCGATTACGATTATGGCAGCTCGTGCTTGGGGTAAGGATCGTGGGCTGAACGTCATCTACTTAGGGGCAAAAGAAGCGTGGAAGGTGGCCGGATACTTGGGCGCCGACAAAGCCCGCGTCATTCTTGGCTCAGTGATGGATTTGCCGAGCCGTCGCAACGATCCTTATGACGCTAATTGGCGTGGGGCCATGGTGCTGAAGGTGGCGGGTTGTGAAGTTGCGCTGCGTACTGATAACCCCGAGGTTAGTCGGAACCTGCCTTTCCAGGCGGCGGCTGCTTCGGCTTGGGGGCTAGGCCGTGATGCCACTTTGCGCGCACTCACCATCGATGCCGCTCGCATCCTGGGTGTGGAGCAGTTCACTGGATCAATCGAAGTGGGGAAATCCGCCAACTTCTTCTTGGCTAGCGGGGATCCGCTCGACTTTACTGGATCGGTACAGCGCATGTGGATCGGTGGGCGTGAAGTATCGCTGACCAACCGTCAGACTGAGCTGCGTGACCGTTACCAGAAGCGCATTGACTCTGCTAATGAGAGTAAGTCGGGGTTCTGGAAGCGCTAAGCCGTCGATATCGTAGGGATAGATGGATGCGCCTTGAGCGATGATATGAACAAGGGCAGCGATCTGCAGATCGCTGCCCTTAAGTATGGAGATGCTGTAGCGGTCTACTCGACGGTTACTGTAATGGTGGCTGCGAAGCCTTCGCCATAGGATCGGTGGATGCCATCGGCAAACTGCATAGTCAGTGTGTATTCACCAGGGTCAAGGCTGATCTCAGTTTCAGTTTGGCCATCACCGTAGTGAATGTTTAGGTCATCGGCAGGGACGATTCCTTCGGGTTCCATCGGTCCCCCGTTGATAATGATGTGGTGGTGGCCAGTGTTAGCAGCCAGCTCACCAGCAGGACGAACTTCAACGCCTTCGACGCCAAAAACTACTTTGAATGGCGAACTGACTGTGGCGCCGTCGACAGGCTCAACGAAGAAGACGCGGCCTCCTTCTGGCATGACGAAGGCACCGGTTTCAGCCGGGTCGCCATGGTCATGATCGCTGTCGGATTGCCCGTGGTCATGATCGCTGTCGGAGTGCCCCTCTGACTCGCCGCATGCACCGAGTAGAGCTAGGAAGGGGAATAGGAAAAGGAGGTGGAGCTTGCTCATCGCGTTTTGGATGGGGCCCAGCAAGGGCCTCAGGGTGAGCATCGTCGCGGTGTTTGGCGAAGTGCGCAAGTAGAACCGCAAGACATCTTTTCATTGCACGGCTCAAAGAAAATGCCCTGGCTCGACGAGGGGCCAGGGCGATAGCGGCTGAAGTAGCCACTGGAAGGGGGCTAAAGCTTCGCGCCGAAGCCTTCTGTCTCGATCGCGGCAATCGCTGCAGTTACGTCGAAGCCACTGCTTGGGGTGATGGTTGCAGTGCTGGACTTGAAGTCGATATCTGCTGACTCCACACCGGGAGTGCCTTCCAGAGCTGCCCGCACACGGCGGACGCAGGAATTGCCTCAGGTCATGCCTGAAACTTGAAGAGTTACAGTTTCGACGCTGAGCTCGATTGCCCCATCTTGAGTTTGGTTTTGGCAAGCAGCCAGCCCGAGGGCTAGGCCTGCAGCTAGGACTAGGGTAAGTAAATGTTTCATGTTTTCGGTTTCGTGCAGGGTTACTTTTCTTCCTCTATTTTTCGCAGACTTAAGGCTGGACGATCGCCTCGTAACCAGCCTCCTTCAGTCCTTCGATTGCAGCATCAATGTCAAATTCACCGCTCGGAGCAATGTATGCGACTTTTTTGGCGTAATCGATACCGACGTCACCCGCGTTAGATTGGGCGAGTAGTGTGTTCCGCACACGGCGGACACAGCCCATGCCTCAGGTCATGCCTGAAATGGCGAGGCTGATTTGGTTATCAGCCTGGCTTGCCGACTCTAGAGCCGCTTCGTTGGCAGAGGCGCCCATGTAGCCGTAGCCAAAGTAGCCGAGCACGCCGAGCGCCAGTGCGAGCGGAAGGATCTTCGAAGGCATGTCTGTGATTTTGGCCTAGATGACGATTTATGCCAGCATTTTCGATCTGAAATAGCCTGGCAGTGCAAGTGTTGCTCGGTAGATGGCTATTTCGATGAAATAGAAAGGAGTGCCGACGTAGGCTGGCGGTTTAAATCTACCGATCCATGAGTTCCTCCCGTCGTGATTTCCTTCGCACAGCATCCGCAGGTGCGTTTCTCCATTCGGCTTTGGCGCATTCACTGGCCGCAGATTCCAAGCGCCATCGATTCGGTAAATCCATGAAGATTTTGGTCTTGGGAGGCACTCGCTTTGTTGGTCCGCATTTCGTCAATCAGGCGCTTGCGCGAGGGCACGAAATTACGATGTTTAATCGCGGGCGCAGCAACATAGAGTTATTCCCCGAGGTTGAGAAGTTGGTGGGCAATCGATTCCCCGATGTCGATGATGGGATGAGCGTGATCGAAAAATCTATTGCTGATGGGCGTCGCTGGGATGTGGTCTTCGATACTTCTGGTTATGTGCCGCGCGTCTGCAGGGCTTCTGCAGAGTTGCTCGCTGATGCTTGCGACCATTACACCTTTATCTCGACGCTCTCTGTTTTTTCCGATCGCCGCGTTGATGTCGATGAAGAGTCGCCAGTCAGTACGCTTGAAGACAAATCTGTCGAGCGCGTAACTGGTGCGACTTATGGTCCGCTGAAAGCGCTTTGTGAGCAGGCTTGTGAAGCAGCTATGCCTGGTCGCGTCGCCCATGTGCGCCCGGGTCTGATTGTGGGGCCACTTGACAACAGCGATCGTTTCACTTGGTGGCCGCATCGTATGGCTCAAGGCGGTGAAACGCTTGCGCCAGGTCGTCCGGACGGGCCAATCCAGATCATCGATGTACGTGATCTCACTGAGTGGTGCTTGGATCTGGCCGAGCAGCGTGTTGTAGGTGTATTCAATGCGGTCGGCCCGGCTTCTCGTGTGACCATGCAGGAATTTCTGCATGGCTGCAAGATTGTGCTGGGATCAGAGAACACTTTCACATGGGTCGATCAGCAGTTTCTGATCGATCGACAGGTGAGCCCCTACACGGAAATGCCGCTCTGGGTTCCGCGTGAAGATCCTCCGTATGGCACGGCGCAGTGCCAGAAGGCAATGGCTGCAGGGCTGAAGTTTCGCCCGATCGGTGATACCATCCGCGATACGCTCGCCTGGTCCAATACGCGTGCCGCAGATCACCGCTGGCGTGCCGGTATGACTATCGAGCGCGAAACCGAGATCCTTGTGGCTTGGGAGAAGGCCAAGAATTTATGAGCGATGCCCCCGTTGTCCGTGCCGGCCGCAATGTGCTCGGCGAAGCGCTGCAGTCGTGCAGCTCGGATCCGATGACTGGCTTCTATCGGGATGGCTGCTGTCGCACCGGGCCTGAAGACCATGGGTTGCATACGGTGTGCGCAGTGATGACAGCCGAGTTCCTCGAGTTCTCTAAGTCGCGCGGTAATGACCTCAGTACGCCGCGGCCGGAGTGGGGATTTCCCGGATTGCGACCGGGGGATCAGTGGTGCCTTTGTGCGCTACGCTGGGTTGAGGCCTTTGAGGCGGGCAGTGCGCCACACATTGTGTTGGCGGCCACGCATTTTTCGATGCTCGAGCACGCTGAGATCGAGGTGTTGAAGGCGCATGCGATCGACTGATCTTGCAGGTCGAAGATTCTTCAGGTCTTGTAGAAGACTTGCTGACGGTAGTCTATTTGAGTGATGTCGCGTCGCCTGATCTTCTTTTCCTTGATTAGTTTATCCATCTTGATTGGTGTGACCTCTTGCTCAAGTTCAATCCCGAATCGGAATCCAGTCGGCGACGACTTTCCTTCGGTTGTAGGCGAATCGCTAGAGAAAGAAGAGGTGCGGTTGCCAGAATCCGTTTCCGGCGAGGTCGCAATTCTGCTTGTCGGCTACGAGCAGAGCGTTCAGTTCGATATCGATCGTTGGCTGCTGGGGTTGCTCCAGGCTGGCGTCGAAGCGCGCATTTATGAGCTACCGACCATTTCCGGCTTAGTGCCTACGATGTTTTCTGGCTGGATTGATGATGGAATGCGCTCGGGCATCCCCCAAGAGGATTGGGGCGTAGTCGTCACTTTCTATGGTGATGCTGCTGACCCTATTGCCGCGTTGACCGGCACCGAGAATGGTCGGAATGCCCGAGTATTGGTGCTTGACCAGCAAGGAAAGATCGTGTGGTTTGCCGACCAAGGCTACAGTGTACGACTTGCGCTCGAGTTGAACGCGGTCGTAGCGCAGTTGAATGCTCAGTAGGGTTTTAGCGCGTGGCGTCGTAGATCGCTTGCACTTCACTCGCGCTCAGCGCAGAGCGCCACACGCGCACATCGTCGAGCCAGCCGTTGAAAACTCGGCCTCCGAGTGGGTCGCGGCCGATCATCCACGGTCCATTCCATTCTTCTGGGCCATGTGTGACTGAATTGACCGCTGAGGTCAGTGCTCCGTTGCGGCCACGGTAGATAGTAGCTTGTCCGGGTTCGACTACTAGTGCAACGAAAACCCATTCATCATTGGGCAGCTTGATGCCACTTGACCAATCGTAAGTTGCTGGATCGCTATTCCAGGTGTAGCGCAGATCATTGCTATCGCCAAGGTTTAGTCCTGCGACAGTTCCTCCACTGCGGCAAAAGACGAGGCCTGTTCCATTGTTTTGTCTACCACTACGACGTGCCCATCCGGAGATAGTGATGCGGTCTTGGTAGAGATCTAGCGCAGGAATCTCAACGCGGTCGTTGTTGCCATCAAAGCGAATCGAGGTGCCCGTCTTGTTGGTCGCTCCGGCTTGGCCGAGTTGTGGGCCGTTCCAAGCGCGGCCATCGAGGCCATCGCCGACGTCATGGATGACATCGCCGAAGGTCTCATCCAACGGGTAGTGGTGCGCTGGAGGCACTTCAAACTGCCAGACTCGACCTTGCTCTAGGCCAGGGAAACGAGAGTCGATGCGCCAGTAGTAGCGCGTGTTGGGCTGCAAAGGCGGTAGTGCGAAATCAGCTCCGGTGGTATTTCCGAGATACTCAGCATCACTAGTGTCAGCCATCGCCACCGTCCAATAGTCGGTTCCAAGGTAAACATCGTGACTCTGCGCAGTGGGATCCGGAGTCCAAGAGACTTCGGCCAAGCTAGTTGCGCCGGCGGCGCCGTCAGCAGGAATCGGAGCTTCAGCGCGGCCGCCGAACTGTGCTAGGCGACCAACCTGTTCGCGCGTGAGGGCTTCATGGAAAATGCGCACATCGTCAATCGCCCCTTGGTAGTAGCGATCGTTGGGGTAATCGGGGTCGTGGCCGAGATGTAGCTCCGTGAACCACTCTTCGATTTCGTGGTTTTCGACGTGCACCGCTTGGAGTAATCCATTGGCGTTGCCCATGTAGAGAGTGGCTTGTTTCGGTTCGACTACGACTGCTACAAAGACCCATTTCCCAACTGGTGTGACCAACCCACTATCAAAAGTTCGCGTACTCAACTTATCAGCCCATGTATAGCGAAGCTCACCGTAGGTGCCTAGATTTAGGCCGCTTTCGACACCATTGCCGCGTGCCATCAAGAGGCCAGGGAAGAAGCTCGCATTGCCTTCGCGCTTCAGCCACATTGACATCGTCAGGTTTCGCGAGCTGACGTTTAATGAAGGGACGGTCACGTAGTCGTCAATTCCATCGAAGGAAAGCGCGTTCCCATCAATGCCAGTAGTCCAGCTCGCGCCTGAAATTGTTGCCTGGTTGAGTGGGTTTAGTCGGTCGGTGATTGTGGTTCCGCTGCCTTCGTCGAGCGCCCATCCTTGCAGTTGCCGCGTAGGCTGGATCAGAATCGAAACTTCTCCACCCGCGGTCAAGCCATCTTTGCTGGCGCCGAGATAAGCGAAGCTATCAAGGCCGACGACTGGCGCCCGACTTGCATCGTAGAGCACGCGGTCGCGTCCATCTGGCTGAGGGCCTTGCTGTACGGTTAAGGCAACACCGCGAGCGCTTTCGCTGTCGATCTGATCAAGTTGAATTGGGTCACAGTTTCCGTCCTCATCGTTGGCGAGTGGATCAATGCGTAGTGGCCCCTCAAGCGCTTCACTTGCTAAGAAGGTCACGTTATCCGGAAGGTCTGCGTAAGGTGGTACCGGGCTGCGATATGGAACTTGATCCAGGCACCAGCGGCTGTCCCGGAATCTATCGATGATGGCGCGCGTATTAGGCCCAATGTATAGGCAGGCTCCGCACATATTGTTGCAGGGGCTCCCGTCGTGACAATGTCCACTGCCCCAGTTGTGGCCAGTCTCGTGACTGACGATGCCCGCGCTGTCTAGGCTCCAAGCGTAAGCCAGGCTGGTACAGACTACGCCGACCCAAGCGAGTCCGCCGTATTGAATATTGTTCTTGGCGGTCATTAAGTGGGCCAAGTCGCGGTCAATATGACCCATATTGGCATTCCACTCATTGCCGAAAAGGTTCAGTAAGTCGCCTCCATCAACGGGGAAGTAGAACTGTGTTGTTCGCACGACAATGTGAGATATTGGCATCGTAATGCGAACATCACGTGCGTAGTGATAGTCAACTTCATTCATGTGCGCCTCGACGCGCGCAATGGTATTAGAGACACTGCTTCCGCGGTTCACGTAATATTCGTAGTCGCAGTCAAAAGCGATGACGCCGCGGCTCACGCAGTCAGGCTGCACCGGAGGGGTCATTCCACCTGGCGGTGTCGAGTTGTTTTGATGATCGAGCAGTTCTTCCCCTTCGAACTCAGGTTCAATTGCCTCACAGTGTAAGTCGATGGCATCGAGGTTCTGCGCGGGGCCGAGTAGGTAGGCATCGACTGGTGCATTAATATCGACTTCACGTGCACCCATTAGGCGTAGTGGTTCACTGTGTTCGGATAGGATTAGCGCGCGCAGTCCGACCTTTGTGATTCCTGCGAGTACGACTACGTCAGGCATGCCATCCGCAGTGCCGCGGTAAGTTAAAGGTTCCGCATGTTCGGTTGTGGGGGAGTAACCCTCTTCGCTCCAAGTTTGCGCGCCGAACTCACTAGTCCGCATTGAATGTTGCAGCAGGTTCAGCGTGGTCGGATAGCCGTCGATCGTCAACGGAATGCTCAGCCGTGCCGGGCCTTTTTGTGGAACTTCGCCAGCAGTAAGGGCTGCAGTGACTTCATCAGGAAGCGCGATTTGTAGTGAATCGAAGCTTTCTGGTCCCCAGCGATTAGCGGCAGAAGCTTGCCAAGTATCACTTGAAGTGAGCTCTTTGCTGGGGGCGCACGCGCCGATTGTGGCTAAGAGCGCTAGGGCAAATATGGATCTAGGGGAGGGCGCTGCGAGGAACATGCAACTTGATTCTAGTTGACGAGAACTGAAACGACATCGCTCAAGTCCGCGATCTCGCCACTGTTTTTAAAGCTTGCAGCCAGAAGGAAAAGCCGGTTTTGGGAAAATCTAGGCGGCACGAGCACGGGCGTTGTGCTGCCAGCTCCAGCCGTATCGGTCGTCCCAGACAGTGCGCTCGTTCGGCGTGTGGTGTCGAGGATATTGTCGTATGCCACGCCTAAGTTGCGGCCATCGGGTATGAGTAGATTGCCGAGACTGCTTGAGGCAACTACGCGAAAGTCGACGCCAGATTCAAATCCGCTGACGGTAAGGGTTGCTAAGGATCCGGCAGTTAGGCTTCCCGAGACCTGCTGATTCCGGAATCCTCCAACGTAGATTTCGTCTTCGAGGGTGTCATCCGAAACATATGCGACCAGGAAGTTGTCATAAATATCGCTCCAGGCCATGCGTACATTGCGTACATCTCCCGAGTTATTCGAGATAACAAAGTTCTGTCCCCAGGATCCGTTTCGGTAGCTGCAAGCTTTGGCGGAACGGCCAGGGAGTTGATTCCAAGTAACCGCTAATGTTTCATCACCGAACTCACCCGATATTTGAGGTGGCCCGACTCCGCCGATGCCATCGGAGCACAGATGATCTGAGGAGAATATTCCTGTCGCGACATCAGCTACAGCCGCGTAGATCTGGTCAGCACTTGTCCGGTCGTCGTACCAAGCAATGGCTACATATCCGTCTTCGACCAATACGGCGCCCTCATCTGCATCGTGGCCTGCAGAAGCGTTGTCATACTCGCCAACTTTCTGGTCACCAATCCAGCTTGACCCTAGGTCATTTGAGAGGTTGACACGCACCTGTTCAGCGGAGCTGCCGAGGCTGTCAGCATGGAACAAGATAGCTATATGCGTATCATCGACTGCTATTTCAACTTCATTGTCGGCGTCACCCCCTAAAGCTTGCATATTGGAGCTGATAGGAATGTCCTGAGCAATGAAAGACTCAGTCTTCAAGTCAAAGGATGAGAACCATACGCTGTCATTCATGCTATTTGTGAAGTTGTCTCGCCAGGCGATATAGGCACGGTCTGCACTTGCGGCTAGCGCAATGTCATCAATATCAGCTGTGCCATTGTGGTTAGTCACAGGTACAGCATCTTCCCAACTTGCGCCTCCGTCGTTAGACCAGGTGAGATAAAGTTCTTCACTTACATATTCCACTGACATCAGAACCGCAATGTCATTTCCACTTGAGGCGATACGAAAATCTTTTACATCCCGTTCGCCTGGACTTGCCCCATCATCAAGTCGAATGTTGTTCGTGTTAAATGTCAGCCCACCATCGAGGGATGCGGTGAAGTAGACGTCATCGTTCGCACCGTTGCGTTCGTCTAGCCAGGCGACGTAAATCCGCATGCCATCGACAGTGAGCGAGCGGCTTCCAGTTGACTTTGGCGCATTATTTGAATCGTCATCGAGGCGCACTGGAGCATTCCAATTCAAGCCACGGCCGTCTGAGGTTTGTAGCCAGAGTGTGTTGTCACCGTTGTCACGGAATAAAAGAGCTGCGAGGTCTTCGTTCTCAGAGGCCAAGCTGATTCCATCTGGGGCACCAAGGGTGCCTGTCACAATCAGTTGTGGCTCGCGAGCTTGTTGCGCAAGTGAGGGGGTAGCGGCGGCCGCGATTAAGAGAAAAGCAAGGGGATTGCGCATGGTGCTCCAAGGTCGCAAATAGCGACAATTGCAATCTTACCTCGATTCCGACTTCCTACCCATGAAGCTCGAGGTAGCGACTGTCGTAAGTCCCCTGGAGCTCGTAAGCTATGATTCGCCTAGGGGTTGCGGGCGTAACTCAGTTGGTAGAGTGTCAGCTTCCCAAGCTGAATGTCGCCGGTTCGAGTCCGGTCGCCCGCTCCAACTCTCACCGCCCCATTAAATCTATTCTTAGGCATTGTATTTAAACTAATTCATGGAGTCTCATTCGCCAGGATTTAGGGGGTCGGATACGTTGGATATGAGAGGGATGACTTTTGTAATCGCTCTTTCCCCGTTTTTCTTTGCGACGCCCATTAACTCCCCTTCCATTTACTAAGTTGATCGATCCTGTGCGCATTGCCTTTTCTGTCTTTTTTGTGGCCACGCTCTCTCTCTTCCTTGCCGCAAGTCCGGTGGCTCAGG
>JAKVCF010000004.1 GCA_022447335.1 Planctomycetota bacterium
AATCGAGTGCGCAATGACTTCGAGGCACAGGGCCTTGCGCAGCTAGAACCAGAGCGGGCTGAGCAAGCACGAAGTGCTGCCAGATTAATGCACGATTGGTATGACGAAGAGATCCTCGCGATGGATGCGGATCTGCGCCGGCTGTTCGATGCATTGCGGGACTCAGGTCGTCCAACTCTTGTGGTCATTACCTCTGACCATGGCGAACACTTCGGTGAGCACGGGCTGATGGAGCACAGTAACTCTGTCTACAAGGAGTTGGTACAGGTGCCATTTTTGATGTTGGGTTACAACGGAGTTGTTGTGCCCATAGGTGAGTTGCCTGGCCCACCTAGCGTGATCGATATCGTGCCGACGATGTACAGCGCGGCCGGCTTGCGCTACGGAGTATCTGGAATCGATGGCCTGCAAGGACTTAATCTTTTGGATGACTCACAGCGCACATTGTTGCCAGGGCGGCCGCTCAAGATGGCGTGGTCCTCGCGTACTGCTGGCGATCGTATTGCCGTTGTACAGGGGGCACGTAAGTTGATTGCGCAGGCGCAAGGAGGCGAGTTCATCGACTCGGAGCCCATTATCACTTGGCTCGAGGCCTACCAGTTCGATGAGGACCCCGGCGAGCAGAACAATTTGATCGAGGCGGGCGCAGTGCCGAAAGGCTTCGATTCGCTGGCCACAGAAATTGAAGAGGCGGTCATCAACTGGGCGGGTCGCGAGTTCTTCCAGCGCACGGACGCCCAACTTTCAGCAGCCGAAGAAGCTTTGCTTAAAGAGCTCGGCTATCTCTAAATACTAGTTTCATCCGGCTCGATGCGTAGTGGCTTCGCTGGTCCAGTGACACTCTCAAGCGCAGTCCGCAGCACGCTCATAGTGACCAGAGATTTTGGTCCATTAACTTGTACGAAGACACGGTCTCCGCCCCAGTTGAGCGGCAGGTGAATTTGCGTGCGCGCTAGGCCGCCGGGACTGACGAATTCTTGAACCTTGGCGTAAACCACGTCGCCCTGGAAGTGCAGCAGTTCCTGATACGGTTCGCCGTTTCGGCGGAAGTCGCCTGCCTTCCACTCTTTATTCATGCCGCGTTCGAGGTTGCTTTCTTCGTCGACATTATCGGCCGGCATACGAGACACAATCATGATCACACCATCGTTGGGTGGATTTGAGTTGGCTAGATAGACCGAGGCAAACTGAAAGCGTTCGCGCAGGTCCATCACCTTGTAAGGACTTGCACCTGCGATCCCTGGAATTGGAAAGGACACGGCATGTACCTCGGCCGCAAGGGCCGGGTCTTCGCGAATGCTCATACGCAAGTCCTGTAGGCCACCGAGTAAACCGGCGACGATTAGGAACAAGATGATCGCGATGGCACCGAGCAGGCGGAGTCCGGGCGACATGGCTCGGAGATTCTAAGGCTGCCTGCGGATCGCGACCTCGATCAGAGGGGCATGATCTCGATTAGGATGCGCGACTCGATAGTGGTAATCCTTCCTTCCATCCCGAACACTAGGATGCCGTGCCCCGGAGGGCGGAGGGGATCATTTTCGAGAACATCTAGCGAGGGGCGCCACGGGTGCTTGCCTGAGAACTCAAATAGTCGCACCCAGCCATCGTTGTTGACGTTCAAATCGTAACCAGCTTGAGTAGCTCTTCCGTTTACGATTACAAGGCCTCGCACTCCCTTGAACTGTAGTGGTATTGGAAGTTGTGGGTTAATTCCCCTCGATAGCGGTGCTGGAGCGTGATTAACAAAGGTCGGGTCCTTGACGGGGTCGGCGTATCTCGCGTCAACGTGAAAGACCGACGTAGAAAAATTCTGCTGCCGACCTTGAGCCCAAGTAAGGCTCACTGCATTGTTAGAAGGTGAGCGAAACAGGTTAGGGCGGCGCTGAGAGTAGGTTGGGTCAGTGCCCATTAATGCCTTGTGGTTGAGCAGAATCATCGCGCCAGATCCGTCGACCGAATAGCGTCGCAGTAATATCTTGCCTTCGTCCGCGGCGCCGTTTCCAAGGCGCTCACCACGTGCAAATTTCTCAGTAGCAACCACAAGGTTGCCCCAGCTATCCCAGACAATGTCGGGCAAGATGCGCCCGCCACCTAGGTCATTTGGGCTAGCATCATCGAAAGGGATGTTTCCGAGGACGTTGGGTGGGTTGATGTGCGGCGGGGCACCTGAAACCGGGAAGTCAAAGGTCAGTGCGCGTAGGTCGAAGTCATACGCCCACTCAATCCCACCGAGGTTGGTCTTGCCTGTGAAGTGCACATAAGCCGCAGCAATCGGTGAGGTGGTGCCAGGAGCACAGGCGATATCGACCATGCCGCCCGCAATGCGCGGATCAAAAGTGTCGAGCTCCCAACCAACCCCTTCGGTAGCTTCAAGGTGATAGACCGCGTTGCCGCTGGCGGGCACTTCAATGAGAGCGGCTTCAAGGCGGCCCTTATTAGTGTCGCCGATTTCAATGCGCTGCCAGACGACCGCGAAGTCATCACCGACACTGGTTACATCGGCTTTTCGGCATATGTCGCCCCCGGGGAAGATCGAGCCGCCGGGGAGTTTGGTCGGGTCGGCTTCAGCTAGAGTTTGCGTTGGGTAGAGGTCCCACCCGGTCGCGGAGGTGCGGCGCAAGAAGGCACACTCAATGCGACGGACTTCCGCATTTGCGCTACTCGGTGAGTAGATGCTAGAAGACCATACAACTAGTACATCGCCTTGTGAGTTGATAGCAATGGTCTCATGGTCGGCTTTCCCATCGGCAGTAGTTAGAGAGGGCAGCTCATAGACCGTGTTGGCGTCAAGCGGAGTCTGAGCCGCAGCCAACGGGGAAAGCGCCAGTGAGGCGGCGATGAGCAGAACTGGCTTCATGGGGTGGGATGGGACGTTGCAGCTGGCAGAACGGTTCCCCTTTGCCTATCAAGATGTCGGTAAACCAGGCGAAGAGCTTGATAAGAACCGGATTCGAGCGCCAGAAGCGGTGGGGCGCTTTTGTGGATTCTATCCCCTAAAAACTGCACATTTACTCTTTTTGTAAGCCTGAGGCGCCCTGCCCTTAGAGGAGATAGGGCGGTGTAAATACAGAATTAGAAAGGGTTTAGTGCTAGAAGGACTCGTCGAATGCTACTTCACCCTCGACCCCAATCTGGTAAGCCGAAACGCGGCGCTCGAAGAAGTTTGAGAGCTCCTGTACGTCCTGCAGCTCCATGAAGCTGAAGGGGTTCTTCGAGCCGAAGTGGGCTGGCAGGCCCAGGTTGCTCAGGCGCTGGTCGGCGACGAATTCCAGATAGGTGCGCATGTCGCGTAACGACAGGCCGGGCACGCCTCCTTCGAGTAGATCCTCGGCAAAGCCCATCTCGCATTCGACGGCTTCTTTCATCATTTCAACTATGTCGGCATGCATTCGCTCATCCCAAAGTTCTGGATGCTCTTCGCGTACCGTGCCGACCACCTCAAAAGCGAAGTTCATATGGCAACTCTCGTCGCGGAAGACCCAGTTGGTACCACTGGCAAGGCCGTTCAGTAGGCCCTTCGAGCGCAAGAAGTAGACGTAAGCAAACGCAGCGAAGAAAAACAGGCCTTCGATGCAGCTTGAAAAGCAGACTAGATTGAGCAGAAATTGCCTGCGCTGTTCCGGAGTCTTGGCTTCTTCCAGTGAGTCGATCGAGTCTATCCACTTGAAGCAAAATTCGGCCTTCTTTCGAATTGATGGGATGTTCTCGACCGCGGCGAAAGCAGCGTTGCGTTCTTTTGGATCGGGGATGTATGTATCGAGCAATGTGAGGTAAAACTGCACATGCAGCGCTTCCTCAAATAGTTGCCGCGACAGATACATGCGCGCCTCGGGAGAGTTGATGTGCTTGTAAAGATTAAGCACCAGGTTATTCGCCACGATTGAGTCGCCGGTCGCAAAGAAAGCGACCAAGCGATTAATCATGTGACGTTCGGATGGCAGCAGACGCTCACGCAAGTCGGTCAAGTCTTGCGACCAGTCGATCTCGTCGACAGTCCAAGTGTTCTTGATCGCATCCTTGTACATCTCAAAGAACACCGGGTAGCGCATCGGGCGCAACGTGAGGTCAAAGCCGGGGTCGAGAATCGAGGCTTTCCGCATCAGTATCGTTTGTTTTCGTTATAGAGAGGGGTCGGAAAAGCGCGGAGGCTTACTGGCAGGATTCACAGGACTCGGGGTTCTCGAGCGAGCAGGCAAGTGCATCAGATGACTTATAGCCGTCCGTCGGGTTAGTGGCTACATCCACATTTGTTTGCGCGTCAGTTTGACGAATGCGCGTCGCTGGACGCGAGCGTAGGTAATAGGTTGTCTTGAGCCCCTTCTTCCACGCGTACATGTACATCGACGAGAGCTTGCCGATACTCGGAGTCTCCATGAAAAGATTCAGCGACTGTGACTGGTCGATGTATGGGCCGCGCGCGGCGCCAAGATCGATCAATGCTTTCTGCGGGATCTCCCAGGCTGTGCGGTAAAGCAGGCGCATGTCGGCCGACAACTCTTCGATGTCCTGAACAGATCCTTCAGAGCGCTTAATCTTATTGCGCATTTCATCAGTCCACAGGCCTGCCTTCTTTAGGTCGGCTACCAAATAGTTATTGATTTGCAAAAAGTCGCCGGAGAGAGTTTCACGCTTGAACAAGTTGGAAATCTGCGGCTCAATGCACTCATAGCAGCCAGAGATGGAAGCGATCGTCGCAGTGGGGGCGATCGCGATCAGCAGTGAGTTGCGTAGGCCATGTGTCTTGATGCGCGCCTTGAGCGCATCAAAGCGCGACTGATCTTCCGGCTGCACATTCCACAGGTCAAATTGCAGATCGCCGCGCGCCGCGCGCGTTTCTTCGAAGGATGGGTGAGCCCCGGATTCCTCGGCAATCCGACAGCTAGTGTCGAGAGCGTGAAAGTAAATCTCTTTCTGAATGCGCGTCGACAAGTCGAGCGCCTCTTCGCTATCGAAGGGTAGGCGCATCTGAAAGAAGACATCCTGCATTCCCATGAGGCCAAGGCCGACCGGTCGCCAGCGAGCGTTTGACGAGCCCGCGCTCTCGGTTGGGTAGTAGTTGATATCGATAACGCGGTCGAGGTACTTGACCGCAGTGCGAACGACTTCACCCAAGTGGTCGAAGTCAAAGTTCCCGTTTTCTAGAACGAACTTTGACAGGTTGACCGATCCCAAGTTGCAGACGGCCGTCTCGGCGTCCGACGTCACCTCGATGATCTCGGTGCAGAGGTTTGAAAGGTGGACCACGTTGCCCGGCGTGCCAGTCTGGTTGCACTTGAGGTTGGAGTGATCCTTAAAAGTCATCCAACCATTCCCGGTTTGCGCGAGCGCGCGCATCATGCGGGAATAAAGATCGCGGGCCTTGACAGTCCTTTCGCCGCGCCCGCCGGCCTCAGCTTGTTCGTAAGCCTGGCGGAAATCATCGCCAAAGGTGTCACACAGTTCCGGCGTTTTCGCCGGGTCGAACAAAGTCCATTCAGCATTTGCTTCGACGCGCTCCATGAACAGGTCTGGAATCCAGTTGGCGAGGTTCAGGTTGTGCGTGCGGCGTGCTTCGTCACCGGTGTTTTCGCGCAACTCGAGAAAATCCTCGATGTCTGCGTGCCAACTCTCGAGGTATACGCATGCAGCCCCCTTGCGCCGGCCACCTTGGTTGACGGCGGCGACCGAGCTATCGAGTGTCTTTAGGAAGGGGACGATGCCATTTGAGTGGCCATTGGTGCCCTGGATTAGTGAGCCTTTTGAGCGCACGCGGTGGTAGGCAAGGCCGATGCCTCCGGCATATTTCGAGAGGCGGGCGATATCGGCGTACTTCTTATAGATAGCCATCAAGTCATCGCCGGGTGAGTCGAGCAGATAGCAGGATGACAGTTGCGTGCGCATCGTGCCCGAGTTGAACAACGTTGGCGACGACGCCATGTATTCGAGCGAGCTAATCAGGCGATAGAACTCGATCGCTTCAGACGGAGTTTCGGCGAGGCCGCAAGCTACTCGCATGAAGAAGTACTGCGGCGTCTCAAGCACGAGGCGCGAATCTGGATTCTTGAGCAAGTAGCGGTCATAGACGGTGCGCAAGCCGAAATAGCGGAACAACTGGTCGCGGTCTTTTTCGATAGAGTCGTTCAGTTTGCGACGATTGGTTTCGACGAACTCCGCGGTGCGCTCATTGATCAGGCCTGCTTGGTGCCCAAATTTGACCGACTGCGAGAAGGACTGAATGTCTTGCTGTCGGACCTCTTTGCCGATGTAAACGCTTAGCAGGCGTGCGGCGAGCTTGGAGTACTCCGGCTCTTCGGCAGTCAGCGCTGCGGCAGTCTGAATTGAAAGGCGATCGAGCTCGGCTGTGGTCGCTCCGTCGTAGAGGCCGGAAATAGTGCGGGTTGCGACGCGAAGAGAGTCGATGGCATCGAGGCCGTGTGCGCATAGAGCGACGGCGCGTACGATCTTGTTGACGTCGACGGGCTCGAGATCCCCATTGCGTTTCTGAACGTGCATGCCGATGCCAGCTTCTGTCGAAGAGGTCGTGTGGTCGCGAGGAGGGGCCGCTGTCTGGTTCATGGACGATAATTTCGGTTGGAAGTCCTTTTTCTTATTTGACTTAGGTAGATTTGTCAGCGCGAGCCTGAGTTCTTCTTCCGCGTCGGAGGGACCCCACCATATCTAGCCCCCCTGTCCCCTGCAATGGGCGACATCTAGTGGTTTTGGATTGTTGCACTTCTCTACAGCTTCACAAGATCGGTTGGTGGTTCGCCCCTTCTTTTTGCACAGGGCCAGCCCAGTTCTCTTCGTAAAAGCCGGGGTTCTCCCAGGTTTTCCACGAGTTTTCCCCAGGCCTAACTCGTAATTAATGCGCGCTGATCGGCCCGGCTGGAGCCAAGGTGGCCCCGGCAGACCTTCTTTTAGTCGAAGTCGATCGACTCGACCTTTTCTGCCATTGCTCCAGAGCGCTTTTGATTTCATCTGTCGAGACGGCCGTCAAATGCATTGCATCCGCATAAGCCATTGTCATGTATGAGAGGAGCAGCAGTTCGACGAGTGGCAAGGGTGGGCGCATCGATCCGAGGTAGCGCGGCTACACTTTGCGCATGATCGTGATTACCGGGGGCGCTGGCTTCATTGGTAGCAACTTGGTCGCCGGCCTTGAGGCCGCGGGCTATCGTGAGCTGGTTATTTGCGATCGTTTCGGTAGCGACGAACGCTGGCGGAACGTGGCCAAACGCGAGATTGCCGACATCATCTCACCGGATCGGCTACTCGACTTCCTTGATGGCCACCGCGACCGTCTCGAGGCGATTGTGCACATGGGCGCGATTTCGGCGACAACCGAGTGCGACGTTGACGCGATTATCGAAAACAACATTCGCCTAACCCTGGATATTTTCCATTGGGCTAAGCGCACCGAAGTTCGGTTGATCTACGCCAGTTCGGCCGCAACCTATGGCGATGGTAGCCAGGGTTTTGTCGACGACAACTCAATTGAAGCGCTAAATGCGTTGCGGCCGTTGAATGCTTACGGCTGGTCGAAGGCCATGGTCGATCGCCGTATTTCACGCCTTATGGCTGATGGGGGGCCGACTCCACTTTGGGCCGGGTTGAAATTCTTCAATGCTTACGGCCCGAACGAATATCACAAGGGCGATATGCGCAGCGTAGTGGCCAAGATTTACCCGGTGGCGGCCGCTGGCGGGGCAGCGACTCTTTTTGAGTCTCACCACCCGGATTTTGAGCATGGTGGCCAGTCGCGCGACTTCGTCTATGTGAAAGACTGTGTCAAGGTTGTGCTCTGGTTGCTTGAGAATCCACTGGTCAGCGGTGTTTATAACCTAGGCACGGGTGAGTCGCGCAGCTTCAAGGACCTTGCTAACGCGGTTTACCGGGCGCTGGGTTCCGAGCCGCGAATCCAGTACGTGCCTACTCCAGAAGAGATCCGTGATAAGTATCAATACTTCACGCAGGCGGATATGTCGCGTCTACGCGCGGCAGGCTTTGATCAAGAGTTCACTTCGCTGGAAGATGGTGTGAAAGATTACGTGCAGAACTATCTGCACACCCCAGACCCATATCTCTAAGCGGCGCACCGCTGGCGTTGATACGGGGGCTACGGCATGATATTCCGAACCTGTTTTCAGTGATCCCAGTGGCAAAGACGAAGAAGCAGAAAGGCCTGTATGACAAGCAGGTTCTCTACCTGGCCAGCGTGCAGTGTCCCGAGGCCGATGTGGCGTTCTTTAAGAAGGCCTTTGAGGCGCACGCTGGGCGACCGATGCGCTATCTACGCGAAGACTTCTGTGGGACTGCCGCGTTATGCGCTGAGTGGGTTAAGGAGCACCCTGAAAACCGGGCGATTGGCATCGACTACCACGAGCCCACACTAAATTGGGGCCGTGACCATATTATGCCTCTACTCGATGAGGATCAGCGCAACCGCATCGAGCTTGTTTGTGACGATGTGCGGCATGTCACAAAGACAAAGGCCGACCTTCTCTGCGCGCAGAACTTTAGCTATTGGATTTTCGATCAGCGCGAGGAGATGAAGCGCTATTTCGAGATCTGTAAAGATGCGTTAGCCGACGATGGCCTTCTAGTGGTCGACTTATTGGGTGGAACCGAGTCGACCGAGATTGAAACCCAAGAACGCAAGATTGAGGACGGTGTGCACCCAGATGGGACGAAGCTTCCGCCGTTTACTTACATATGGGATCAGCATAGCTACAACCCGATTACGGGAGAAATGCAGTGTTACATCCATTTCAAAGTAAAGCGCAACCTTCTCGAGCGGGCTTTCAGTTACAAGTGGCGCATGTGGACCCTTCCCGAGCTGCGCGAACTGCTACTTGAGGCCGGATACTCAGGCGTTGAGATCTACACTGAGGGTTGGGATGATGAAACCGAAGATTCCGACGGCGTTTTTCGCAAGCGCAAAGACTTTGACCACGAAGGAAGCTATATCGCTTACATCGTGGCCAAGAAGTAGGGGCTACCTGTCTGCATCGATGCGGTAGACGGTGCCGTCCGATAGGCTCATCACGTAAAGTTCGCCGCCGGCATCCTCGGCGAAGGAGGCTAAGCTAGGCACGGCGCCTCTATCTGATTTGCCAGCAAGCATCGGTGTCAGGTCGACTTCATCGATCAGCTCGCCATTTTCTTGTTTTAGTGCCCAGATCTGGCCGCTGACGTAATCGCCAAAGACGTACCAGCCGTGTAGGCCGGGGATTTTGCTGCCGCGGTAGACATAGCCGCCAGTGACCGAACGAGCGTTCAACGGGCCGCCTTGGCGATACTCAAAGATAGGGTCGATTAGCGGTACGTCAGGCTTAGGGTCTTTGTTATTGAAAAGATGTGCGGCTTCGCGAACGCGCCAACCGTAGTTTTCTCCGCCCATTGAACTTGCAGGGGCGAAGTTGACCTCTTCCCACTTATTTTGCCCTACGTCGCCGATCCAGAGATCGCCAGTCTCGCGGTCAAAAGAGAAGCGCCATGGATTGCGGAGGCCCCATGACCAGATCTCAGGGCGGAAGTCGTTATCGCCTACGAAGGGATTATCTTCGGGCACGGTATAGGGTGAGCCTACGCCCCCCGAGACATTGAGGCGCAGAATCTTGCCCAGCAGCGATCCCGGCTTCTGACCGTTGTTTTGTGGGTCATTGGCTGCGCCGCCATCTCCTAGGCCTAGGTAGAGCATGCCGTCTGGGCCAAAACATAGTTCGCCACCATCGTGGTTCGCCCAAGGTTGCTTCTGCTGGAGTAGGATTTCTTCGCTTTCCGAATGGGCTCGCAACCTATCTGCCGGGTCAACGGTCATGCGCGCGAGGATGGTGTCGCCTTCGAGGTTGTTGTAGTGGATGTAGAAGATTCCGGAGCTAACGTAGTCCGCTGCGAAGGCTAAGCCCAGTAGGCCACGCTCCGAGCGGGTTGAAACCTTCTTTGAGATGTTTAGGAAGGGCTGCTCGCGCAGCCGGATTCGCGGTCCGCCCAGTTCCAGCACCTTGATGACGCCCGCCTTTTCAAGCAGATACAAGCGCTCTGGCTGGCCTGGAGCGGCCGTGCCATACAGTGGCTGGGTCATGCCCTTGGCCACTTGGGTCAACTTGATCTTTGGGAAGTCGACCGGAGGCTCCTGGTCGACAATTTCGGCGGGGGCCGGTTCCTGGGCGAGGGCCACGCCGCCGAGCAATAGGGCTGGCGTTAGGCACAAGCTAAACAGGGCGAGAGGTCGAATGGTAGGCGGGGCCATGGCAGACGTAAAATCGTAGCTTGCCTGTGGCCTTTCAAGAGCCGTGGATCGACAAATGAGCACTCGCCCGCGTTCGTGCCTAGTGGTCTTTGCCCTTTCGGGCGTGGCCGCTCTCCCAACTTTCGGCTGTGGAAACAGCGAAGACCCTTCTGCAAGATCCGGACGCACTACTGCATCGACTGGTGTAGGCGCTGGTAGTGCGCCGAGCTTACCCGAGTGGCAGAAGCCGCTCGGCTCCGGTGAACTGCGTAACATCTTGTTAGTCACCCTAGACGGTGTGCGGGCCGACCATCTTGTGACTTACGGTTCGCTTTCAGCCAGCTCGCCGAGGTTGGATCATTTGGCCGCGACAGGCGTGCTCTTTGCGCAAGCGATTAGCCCGTCGCCGTCGAGCTTACCGGCTCACGCCTCAATTCTGACAGGCCTCTACCCATTCCGTCATGGATTGCGTACTGATCGCGCGCATCGTCTGACCGACAGCGCTACAACCTTGGCCCAGCAGTTGACTGAGGAGGGATTTGAAACCGCCGCGGTCGTTTCAAGTGCCTATCATGCCGACGCGGGAGCTGGCTTAGACCGTGGCTTTACCAGCTTTGATCGTGATTTGGTGGCGGGTTCGCATTTGGTAGGTGCTGAGCAGCGCAGCACCGATGCCACTGATGTAACGCGCCGCGCCCGCGCCTGGCTCGAGCGGCCACGCGAAGAGAAGCCGTTCTTCCTTTGGGTGCACTACTCCGACGCGGTTCAGCCCTATGCGCCGCCGCCGGGCTACGCCAAGCGTGCGGCTGGAAACCCTTATGACGGCGAAATCGCTTACGTCGACGAACAGGTTGGAGCTTTACTTGACCTATTGCGCGCGCGCAGCGAACTGGCCGACACCCTGGTTGTTGTTGCCGGTGCGCACGGCGAATCGCTGGGTGAGCACGATGCCGACGGGCACGATCTACAGCTCTACGACGCGACCATTCGCGTTCCGATGATCTTTAGCCATCCGAACTTGATGCAGGGCATGATCGTCAGCTCAGTGGTCAGTACGGTCGATGTTGCGCCGACTGTGCTTGAGCTCATGGGGCAGGTTGTAAACGAGGAACTTGACGGTGCGGCACTGGGCGCCGTGCTGACCGGCCAGGCGATGTTGCCCGATCGCCTGGTCTACAGCGAATCGCGGACTCCTTACGAGGAGCTTGGCTGGGCCGATCTGCGTGCGGTGCGGTCGACCGATGTGAAGTACATCCGAACGCTGCGGCCTGAGATCTATGGACTGAACCAGGATCCAAATGAGTTGTACGACTTTTCGGCCGAGGCCGCGGATCAGATGAGCCAGCTTGCTGCTCAGTTAGATGAGCTGCTCGCCAACGGTGAGGTCGATGAGCGTCGCATTGATGCTCCCAGCTCAGTTCAGGTCGATGCCAACACACGTCCGGATCCTAAGGATGCGGTCTTGGCTTACACCGAACGCCGTCGTGTGCTGAGCGGCGCGCGTGGTCTGGTAGAAGGCATGGAAGGGCAGGTGCGAAGTTTGCTGGAAGGTAGCCCAAACGCCGCCGAACTCAATAGTGCGCTTGGAACCATTTTACTGGGTCAACGTAAATACGCCGAAGCGCTTGAGCCCTTGCGCGTAGCAGCCGAAGCCGATGACGCGGGCATGGTCGATTACCTAGCGTTAGCCAAGGTGACTAAGTTTCTCGCGATGCCCGAGGCAGAGAAGCATTTGATGACTGCTCGTGAAGTCGCGCCACGTGACCCGTCCCCAGACTTGCTCGCTGCAGATTGGGCGCGCGCAGAGAAGGACCTAGTTCGGGCACGGGAGTTCTATGCCAAGGCGCTAGAACTCGAGCCTAGTAACTTGTTGGCTTTGATCGGGTTGGGTGCAGCCAGCCGTGAAGCTGGATTCCTGCCCGAAGCGCGCGAAGCGCTCGAGCGCGGCTTGGCGATCAACCCACGCGTTTACGCACTGCAGTTTGAGTTGGGCAAGGTCTCCCAGGATCAACTTCAGTTTGCGCAGGCGGCGGTGCATTACGAGATGGCCGCACAGCTCGCGCCTAGACGTCGTATGCCGTGGCGCTTAGCAGGCTCTGCGATGCTAAGAATTGGGCGTCAAGAAGACGCGCTGCGCTGTCTCAAGCGTGCGGCGGCATTGGGTGACCGTTCGATTGCGACCCAAGTTAATCTCGGAGCGCTACTCTTCCAGAAGCGTGACTACGCAGGGTCGATGCCGCACTTTGACATTGCGGTCGAGGTTGAGCCTTCCAACGCACAGACTTGGCTACTGCGTGGCGTAGCGCTGGATCAACTCGGGCGGATTGATGAGGCGAAGCAATCGTTGGCACAAGCGCGCGTCATCGATGCTGCGCAGGTCGCGGGTATGGCTGCTGCACGCGACGACATCATGAGCTTCCTCCAGCGGAACCCGTAGAAAGCTTCTTCACAAGTGATCCGAAAGTGCTTTCTTTGCCCCGGGGAGCAGCGGCAATTGCCTCTTATCCGAAGAATCGCGATCCGTTTCTAGCCATCTCCTGCAAGCGCTTAGCAGGAGTGAACTTCTCTCGACCGCCTACCCGCTTGGAAGCGTCTGCAGTATCAGCTATGTTTTCGAGCTTGCTCACTAGGTTTTTTGCTCCGATGCGATCGGCGTAATGCAGCAATCCTCCGTGGAAGGGGGCGAATCCCATGCCGAAGACTGTGGCGAGATCGAGCTCGATTGCACTCTCGACAACCTGTTCTTCCAGCGCGCGTACGCCTTCGTTCAGCATCGAGAGCACTAAGCGGTCGACAATTTCTTCATCGTCCATTTGGTCGCCGACCTGGTTTGCTTGGAATCGAGCCAAGTCGGTTGCTAGTACTTCTTTCTGGTTCCTCTTGCCCGTGCTTTGCGTGTAGGTGTAGAAGCCCCGTCCGGTCTTGCGCCCAAGTCGATCCGGACTGCGCATTGCCTCGAGCTCGGTGCACGGTTCCATGCGCATGCCGTAGGCTGCGTGGAGAGAGGTTGAGGCACGATCAGCAATATCTAAGCCGACCTCGTCTAGTAGTCGAAGGGGTCCCATCGGTATGCCGAAGTCGAGCATTAAGCGATCAATGCGACGCGGCGAGACACCGGCAACGAAAAGGCGTACAGCTTCGTCGAGGTAAGGGGCCAGTAAGCGGTTTATCAAAAAGCCTGCAACGTCTTTGACCAGAACGGGAGTCTTGCCTAGTCGTACTGCGAGCGCGGCCGCACTCAATGCGACCTCTCGCGAGGTCTGTTTACCTAGTACGATCTCGACCAGAGGCATCTTCTTCACTGGGTTGAAAAAGTGCATGCCGACGATGCGCTCGGGGTGGGGTATACCAGATGCGATTTCTGTGACCGAGAGCGAGGAAGTGTTAGTAGCTAGGATGCAGTCCGACGAAACTTGTTTGGCTAGCTTCTGGAAAACCGATAGCTTGACATCGAGTCTTTCTGCTACTGCTTCGATGATCAGATCGGCGTTGCCGAAGCCGATCATCTCACGGGTAGTGTCTAGGTGATCACTGGCAGCCAGCGCTTCATGCTTTTGCAGGCGGCGGCGCTTTAGTCGCTTGGCGATTTCTTTTCGGTGGTTGTGCAGCGCGGTGTCGAGTGGCCCCGGGGCTAGGTCGAAGAGGCGTGTGGCAACTCCGCGGTTAGCAAAGCTACTGGCTATTCCTGCGCCCATGATTCCGGAACCGAGCACGCCGGCGTGCTCAATATGCTGCGGCGTGAAATCTTCGGTTTTGCGTCCGAGCTTCTTAGCTTCTTCAGAAGCGTGGAAGATTGAGATCAGTGCTTTGCAGACGCTACTCGAGCCAAGATCGGCGATGGCTTCAGCCTCTTTGCGCGCGCTGTCTTCAAGAGAGGTGGTCAACGATTCGGCGAGCAGGTCGATGGCGCGCAGCGGCGCAGGGTAGTTGCCACGTGTTTTGGACAGCACCATTTCGCGTGCTTTGCGCATGATCAGGTTTACGGCCAGTGGATTGCGGTCCACAGCCCAGTATTTCCAGCTGCGCTCCTTGCATTTCAGCGCTTCAGCACCGAGGGCAATCTTAGAGGCGACTGCCAGCAGCCGTTCGGGCTGTGTCGCGCGGTCGATCATGCCGAGTTTTAAGGCCGCGTGTACCGGGTAGAGTCGGCCGGTCAAAATTGCTTGTGTGGCTGCCGGCAAGCCGATGCGGCGTGGCAAACGATGCGGGCCCCCCCAGCCCGGAATGATGCCGAGCATTGTCTCGGGCAGGCCGATTTTTGTTTTTTTGTCGTCGGCTGCGACGATGTAGTCGCAACTGAGCGATAGTTCGAAAGCGCCTCCCGGGACAGGGCCGCCGACGGCGGCAACGGTGCGTGGGCGTAGCGCGGCGATGCGAGCGAAGAGGGCGTGCACTTGCAGGACAATTTCGAGCAACGCATCGCGACTGGTGATTGATTCGATTGCGTTGATGTCAGCGCCTGCAGCGAACTTCAGCGGCTTGGCGCCGGCGAATACGATGCCGTTCAGGCCATGGGTGCTTTCGAGTTCGGTGACCGCAGCTTCAAGGTCGCGAATTAGTGGCGCGTCGAGTACTGCAAGGCTGCGGTGCGGCGGGTCAAGCATAACCACGGCGAGGCCGGCTTTCGGTCGCTCGATTCGCACGCAGGCGCCTAGTTCGGGCGCGTTCTCAGGAAAGGGGAGGCCATAAGTTTCCATGACTCAAGCGATGCGTTCGAGTACCACGGCGCCGCCTTGGCCGCCACCGATGCAAAGAGTGGCAAGGGCGAGCTCGTGGTCGCCAGCCTGGAGTTCGTGGGCTGCGGTCAGCAGTAATCTGGCGCCGGTAGCGCCGACTGGATGGCCTAATGCAATTGCGCCGCCGTTTACGTTGGTGTGATGCAAGTCGAGCTCGCCAAGCGCATTGCGATTGAGATACTTTTGCGCCCAGCTTTGACTTTCAAATGCTCGCGCACAGGCGAGCACCTGTGCAGCGAAGGCTTCATTGAGTTCGATAGAGCCTATGTCGGCGAGGGTGCAGCCGGCCGCATCGAGCGCGATAGCGCTGGAGTAGACGGGGCCCAGGCCCATGCGCTCGGGTTCGCATCCCGACCAAGCAAAAGAGCGTATGCGGGCGAGCGGCGTCATTCCTAGAGCCTTAGCGCGCTTTTCAGTAGTGATTAGTAGGGCGGCCGCGCCATCGGTGATGCCGCAGCTGTTGCCGACCGTGACAATGCCATCGGGCTTTTCAAAGTAGGGGGGGAGTTTGCCGAGGCGGTCCATAGACTGATCAATTCGTACCGAGTCATCGGCATCGACTGCGCGGCTGCCTGGCTTAGCACGCTGTGCGAGGTGAGGTAGGATTTCTCGATCGAAGCGACCGGACCTTTGCGCCTGTAGTGCGCGTTCGTGACTACGCATCGCATATCCGTCGCATTGATCGCGGGTAAGGCCCCAGTCCTTAGCCAACCGTTCGGCGGTCTTGCCCATGATCATGCCGGAGACCGGGTCGGTCAGCCCTTCAATCAGAGCTACGCGTGGTTTCAGCATTGAAGGTCGAAAGCGCAGTCCGGCTCCAATCTTTTGCATTAGCGAGCGAGCCTTTATTAGTCCCTCGAAGTAACTGGTTAGGCGATGCCCCATGATTAGGGGGTAACCGCTCATAATTTCGACCCCGATGGTTAAATAGGTGTCACCAAATCCCGCTTTGATGTTGGCGATAGCTGCGGTGACAGCTTCGATTCCACTAGCGCAATTGCGGGCCACGGTGCGAGCGGGCACTGACTGCGGTACGCCTGCACGCAGGCTAATCACGCGGCCGATATTGGCCTGGTCATGAGGTGGGCCTACGCTGCCGGCGATGATCTCGTGGATTTCGCCGGGTTCGATGCCAGTGCGCGCGATCAGCTCGCGTGCGACATGTGCGCCGAGATGACCAGCGTCTTCATGGCGAAAGGTCCCGCCGGCACGCACCCAAGGGCTGCGCAACCCTGCGGCCAGCACGATCCCTGGCCCTTTTTCGAGGAGATTTCCGACGATCATTAGCGCATTCCATTAGGAGGTTAACACTGTAAACTTAACACTGTCAACTTTAAGCTGCGGCATTTTGATTTTCTATCAGCGAGAGGGCTGCCCCGGTCCATAATCCCGGGGAGTTAATGCCCGACGTCCTGCTTCCTTCCGAGCTTTCACCGAGCCGTAACTACTTCTTGTTGACGAGTTTGCTGGTGCCGCGGCCAATTGCGTGGGTCAGCACTCGCTCACAGGAAGGGGTAGTCAACGTCGCCCCCTTTTCTTTCTACGGGGGCATTAGCGGCAACCCGCCAATCTTTGGTTTGGGTATTGCCCGGCGTGCGGATGGGCGACGTAAGGACACGGCGCAGAATGCAATCGATTTGAGCGAGTTCGTCGTGCACTTGGCGGAGGAGCCACTCCTCAGCGAGATGGTCGGCTGCTCTGCTGAGTTGGAGCCAGATCAGTCCGAGGCTGAGGCCCTAGGTCTGGAACTAGTGGACTCACATGTGATCAGTGTTCCTTCGCTCGCGGCGACACGCGTACGCCTAGAGTGCCGTTTGCATCAGCATCAAGAAGTGGGCTATGGGCCAGTCGACTTTCTCATGGGCGAAGTGGTGGCCTTTGTACTCGCCGATGGGCTTCTCGATGAGCGCGGGCGGGTCGAAGAAGAGTCTTTGGAGCCCCTTTCTCGATTAGGTGGGGCCTGGTACGCCCCGGTACGCGAAAGATTTAAGTCATAAACTACTTCTATATAAAAGTTTAGAGAACTTTTTATAGCATGACTTCGAGTAGTGAGATTCCTTGGCTTAACGGTGTAAACTTAACGCTGTCAACCCGATAAAGAGAGCCAGGGCTCTCTGGCTCACTTCGGGGGCTCCGATGTAATCCATGGCTCGCGCCAAGCCGAATAAAGAACTCCGTCCCGCCATCCTCGACGAGGCACGCCAGACCCTTGTTGCCGAGGGTTATCGGGCCCTGTCCATGCGTCGCATTGCGCGCGCGGTGGGTTGTACCGCGACGAGTATTTACCTGCACTTCCGTGACAAAGACGATCTACTGCATGCGCTTATCCACGAGGGCCTTGAGCGTCTGCACGAGCAACTATTGGTCTCGATAGATGGCATTGAAGATCCTCGTCGCCGTTGTGAACGACTCTGCCGCTCCTACCTCGAGTTCGCACTCGAAAACCGCGAGTACTACGAGGTAATTTTCTCGCTTCATCCCGAACATATGAAGCGCTACCCACAAGCGCTGTATCGACGCGCCCGCGGAAACCTGGAGTTCTTCGCAGAGTCCATTGCCGCAGTCGCTGGTCGTGCGGGAGACCGCAAAGATTCTGATTATCTGCAAGCTCATGTCATCTGGGCACAGCTGCATGGTGCGGTGAGCCTTCATCTCACCGAACGTCTCGACTTTCGCTTGAGTGTGCTGTCCTTTCTGGACTACGCGGTTCAGAACGCACTCAGTGCGCTGCCCTCCACGGACGACCAGAAATGATTACGTTCATTCTTTTTCTTGTTACCACTTTGGCTCTAGGTTTCTTTGGAGCTCCAGCTGTTGCTTGGGCGGGCGTCTATTCGCTAGTGCTGCTTTGGACGGGCGTCGGCATCGCGGCATGGGCGTTGCTTGGCTTTTTCATAGTGCTATTCCTGGCGCCGCCAATTCGTCGCACTGTCTTGACTAAACCGCTAATGGGTTTTCTCAAGAGGGCAGGTATCTTGCCGGAGATTTCGCGTACCGAGCGCGAAGCGCTTGAAGCCGGCACAGTTTGGCTTGAAGGTGAACTGTTCAGCGGCAAGCCAGATTTGCAGAAACTACTCGATGTCGAGTCGCCCGAGCTGTCGGCCGAGGAATCCGCCTTTCTCGAAGGCCCAGTGGAAGAGTTGTGTGCGATGACTGACGACTGGGAGGTTTTCCAGAAGCGTGACCTCTCGCCCGAAGTTTGGAGGGCGATGAAAGGTCTTGGATTTTTTGGCCTAATTATTCCAAAGAAGTACGGCGGCCTTGAACTCTCAGCGAATGCGGTTAGTGCGGTCATCGGCAAGATGTCTTCGCGTTCAATCCCACTTGGTATTACTGCGATGGTGCCGAACTCGCTCGGCCCAGCAGAGCTTCTAGTGCACTACGGAACGGAGGATCAGAAAAACTACTATCTACCTAAGCTTGCCAAAGGCGAGGTGCTTCCTTGCTTTGCATTGACCGAGCCAAACGCTGGATCAGATGCGGGCGCGATGGAGGCAAAAGGCGTAGTCTTCCGCAACAAAGCGGGGGAAGTGATGCTACGCCTGAACTGGCGCAAGCGTTACATCACACTGGCCGCGCTTGCGGATGTAATTGGTTTAGCATTTAAGCTTGAAGATCCGGACATGCTTCTGGGCGGTGATCCGCATCCGGGCATCACATGTGCGCTAATTCCGGCCGAAACGCCGGGCATCGTGCGCGGCCGTCAGCACGACCCGCTCAATGTGCCCTTCTTTAATTGCCCTTTTGAGGGGCACGATGTCGAGATTCCAGTTAGTGCGATCATTGGCGGCCCAGAACGTGCTGGCGAGGGGTGGCGGATGCTAATGGAGCAGCTTGCAGCCGGTCGAGGCATCATGCTGCCGGCACAGGGGGCGGCCGGTACCAAGGCTATGGCACGTATCACCGGCGCCTACGCGTCGGTGCGTAAGCAATTCGGCTTGCCGATCGGTAAGTTTGAGGGCATAGCCGAGCCGATGGCAGACATAGGCGCACGTGCCTATCTGCTTGAGGCGGCGCGTCGTATCACCGCAGGCGCTCTCGATGAAGGCGCTAAGCCAGCAGTAGTGTCAGCGATCGCGAAGTACAACTTCACCGAGAGCTTTCGCAAGACGGTTAATCATGCCATGGACATTGTCGGAGGCGCGGGTATTTCGCGAGGGCCGCGCAACTTGATCGCGCACCCGTATATGGCTGCGCCGATTTCAATTACGGTCGAGGGTGCGAATATTCTGACTCGCACACTGATGATCTTCGGTCAGGGCGCAATTCGCTGTCACCCCTTTGCATACCGAGAAATCAGCGCGCTTGGAAAAAACGATTTAGTTGATTTTGACGATGCCTTCTGGAGTCACCTTGCACATATCGTGCGTAATGGGTCGCGATCCTTGTTGCTGACGTTATCGCGCGGTCACTTTGCGTCGTGCCCGATTGAGGGTGCGTCGCGTCGCGACATGCAGAAGATTTCGTGGGCATCAGCTAGCTTTGCCTTTTGGGCTGACATTGCGATGGGCGTGTACGGCGGCAATTTGAAGCGTAAGGAGGTGCTTACAGGTCGCTTCAGCGATGTGCTTTCGTGGATGTTCTTGGCCTCAGCTACAATCCGCCGCTTTGAAGGCGAGGGCCGCCGTCCAGAGGATTTACCTTTCTATCGCGCTTCGATGGAGATTTGCTGGAAGCAAATCCAGGCGGCTTTTGACGGCATCTATTCCAATCTGGAAGTCCCAGGATTCAGTTGGGCTGTGCGCGGCCCGGTGGCTTGGTGGTCACGCTCCAACTCTTTGGGTGTGGGCGTTTCCGATGACACCATGGCTGCGGTGGCTGCTGCAATGCAGACGCCGGGCGAACAACGAGACCGCTTGTTTGACCTGGTCTACCTTCCACAAAGAGAAGGCGAAGCCGCACATCGCATCGAGGTCGCTTTTATTGCTTGTGCGAAAGCCGAATCTATCCTTGCGAAAGTGAAGAAAGCGATACGTCAGCGCAAGTTGCCAAAGACCCCCTTGCTCGAGGCGCTCGACTCTGCGGCGCGTGCCGGGATTCTGTCAACGGCAGAAGTTGAAGAGGTCCGTGCGGCCGAGAAGCTGCGAGCTGATGCAATTGCTGTTGATGGATTTGCGCACCGTGAATACCTGCGCACCGCTGCCGAAGGGGGTTGGGGTGATCACTCATCCCACAAGGCGGGGTGATATCGGCTCCAGTTGCCTGAGGGTGGCGGCGCCCCTTTCCGATTTAAACTAGATCGCGCACGTAAGCGAGCCAGTCTGGCCAGTCATTACCGAACTTGCGCCAAATGTAGTGGCAGATACTGCCGAGCGCTACGAGTAGAGCAGTTGTTTTGAAGAACCACTCGCGTGTGCTCGAAAAGGGGCGCATGAAATGAGTCGCTCCGCCGCAGAGGAATGATGCCAAAAGGGTTGCGAGTAGATCTATGCCGCTGCCTGTCGGCTCAAACATTGGCAGCGGTGCAATGCTCATCATTCCGATCCCAGCTACGGGCACTAACAAGTAGTTTGCTGGTCCACCAAGTAGGCCGAGCCATGTCAGGGCCTGGCTCATTGCAGTGAATAACAACAAGCTGAGTGTAAAGACAGTCATCCCGTGGAAGGGTGCATACCAGATCCGCATGCGGCGGCGTATTTCGCGGTTCCGCAGGGCAGTTCGTTCACGCAGGTCCGAAGATCGGCGGGATTTGGGATGAAGTTGCATCAGATCAGTAGGGGCTGACTGTGATTTTAAGTGCGCAGCGGGCCAGGATGTATCCGAAGCTCATTGAGGAGTGGAAGGCAAGGCTGCGCTCTATGTGTTGAATGGAGGCGCGGAGCTCAACGATTGTCGGCATTAGGGCTCGCCGCAAGGAGGTGAGATTTAATCGTTTCAGCGCGGCGCATCGCATGTTTCTGCGACAAAAGAGATGGTAAGGCAGACATGAGCGTGCGGAGGGAGCCGCGCGGGCCAGGCCACTCAGTGCGGCCGAGGTGTTGCGCACAGCTGCGGTAGTAGCGGTTGCAGAACTCGAACATCAACATGGCGGATGCGCGGGTCAGGCTTATTCGACGGAAGCGCAATTGGCGTAGCATTTCCGTATATGCAGGAGAGCGATCAAGCGCGATAGCAAACATTCGGATTCGTGCTGCATGTACCGCCTTGCGTGGGGGAAAATCGTTTTCGGTGTCATCGAGTAAATCGCGGGGCAAGGTGTGGCCCAAATAGGGGGCAAGCCTTGAGTCATAGGCCACGCGACGAGCGAGATCTTTTTCAATGTCGCGTGTAACGTTGGCGAGCTGTACAAACTCGCCAACACGCATGGCATTGCTGCGCTCGGCATGGCTCAGCTCACGGCCGAGAATCAGCTTCTGCGCAAAGGCGACAGGGTTGCCGAGCACGGCGTGGCAGTAGTGATAGAGTTGCTGCTCGGAGTGCAGGCATCCTCGTTGTTTTTCAAAGATCCGCCGCGCCCAGATCATGCCGCCAGCCATGTCACGTACCAACTTCTGGACTGCTCGCTGGCTTGTTTTTGGCAGGGTGTGATAGATCGCGTCGACGCGATCGCAGCAATCGACTAGCAGGAGGTGCGCGCGATCACGGTGATCGACTGGGGTGGCGCCTTCAAGCGAAGGCGCTGAGCTGAGTTTTCCGGGTGAGTGGCCGAATCGCTTGGCAAAAGTCAGCAGCAGCCGCTGCCCTTCGGCCTCGCTCGGCGCGAGGTCTTCGTAGGTGTCAAGGATTCGGCAGTAGAGGTAGCCGACTGCGGCCGCTCGGGCCATTTGCGCCGGTAACATTGCGATGCATGCCGAGAAAGTGCGCGCAGCATGGGGCAGTATGGCCCAAAGAAAGCGCTCGGGCGAGTGAGTCGCGCGCAGCTTTTCGAGATCGGGTTCGTCCCGATTGACCCACAGGTCGCGCAGCAGCAGCCACGGCCGCCGCAATGCGAAAGGTAGCATGTTTAGATTCTAACGCGGCTTTTCAGCCCCTTTCCTCTAGTGCTCTCCGCGCATCCACCATTTCTCCCACATCCACTGCTTCGATCAGCGCATCTGATGACGATCTTCGGCTCACAGCTGCCGCGCGGGTTGGGAAAGTTTGTAGACAGTGCCGAGCAGATCGAAGTCGTGGTCGATATGCACACGCGAATTCTGGTCGAGGTCAACTGGCAGTCGGATCATGAAGCTCCGGTGCTGATCATAATTCACGGTCTCGGCGGCGATGCTCGTCGCAGTTATGTGCTTGGAACTGCGGATAAAGCTTGGCGATCTGGATTTACTGTCGTGCGCATGAATATGCGTAATAGTGGAGGTACCGAAGCCTGGACGCCGACGCTCTATCACGCAGGGCTGACCGATGATCTTGAGGCGACGGTTAACTGGCTGAGTCGTGTTGCTCCAGGAGTGCCCCTGGTTTATTGCGGCTATTCGCTTGGGGGGTCTGTCACCCTCAATGCGCTGGCTAAGTGGGGCAAGCGACTACCCGAAGGAAGCGCCGGCACGGTAGTTGTCTCGGTTCCGATGGATTTACACGCCGCAGATGTTGAGCTAGGCCGAGCGGGTATCAATCGGTTATACGTGAAGTACTTCTTACGCAGGTTTCAAAATATTTGGGGCGCAAAGCATGCAGTCTATCCTGATCTTTACCCGCGCAATGGTTTGAAGGAAGTGAGCACCATACGTGACTTCGACGAGAAGTGGACCGGCCCGAATTTCGGATACTCCGGCGCTGATGAGTACTACAGTGCAGCGCAGATGGTGGGGAAATTGCAGGATGTTCATTTGCGAGGCTTAGTCGTACATGCCGAAGATGACCCTTTCGTACCACTAACCCAACAGGCGCATGCCGCACTTGCCGAACACTCGAACCTTAGGTTGCTGCTTAGTGAAATGGGCGGGCATGTTGGCTTTCTTGGGCGGTCCCCAAATGCCGAGCCGAGCGGCTGGCGTGATTTTGATAGGTGGTGGGCCGAGAATCGAGTCGTGCATGCAGCCACGCAATTCCTCAGAATGGGGGAATGAGCGGACAGGCGCGGGCGAGCGAGGCGGGGATCGCTAGCATGGCTGCGGCATGCGTGTGCGCCACGTCTCCTACCTGATCATCCCTTGCCTTTTGGCCTCCTGTGCATCTGTATTGAGCGAAGACCGCCCGAGTTTTTTGGCCGAAGCCAGCTGGCTTGAGGAGGAGGCGGGAGGCCGCCTGATACTCTCCGGCACGGGTGGTTTCGTTTATTCGCCGTTGCTGCAAGGTCGCGTGATGACCTCAACGGTAGATCTGTCTGAGCCCGGGCTAGGCTTTGTGAACCGTGAGGCAATTGCCCTACGCGGTGAGCCGGCAGCTTTTCACAATCATGGTGGGGTCGAGCGATTCTGGATTGGGCCCGAGGGTAGCCAGTTCAGCCTTTACTTTGATCCAGGTGCGCCATTCGTGGCCGAGCTTTGGCGCGTGCCCAAGGATTTGGATGTCGGGCCCTTTGACGAAGTTGCTCTCGGGCAAATGGAGCGCGACATGGTCATCCGCAACCGCATAGGTACCGAGTTCACGATGCGGGTGGGGCGCCACGTCGAAGTGCCGACGCAGGATGAGGTGGAATCCGTGGTAGGTGCGGTTCCTCCGGGTTCGCTGTGGTCAGCCTTTCGCACCATCAACACAGTTACTAATACCGGTGAGTCTGCTTGGAGCCGTGAGGGTGGGCTGCCCTGCATCTGGTTGGCCGGCATGTTTTTGCCTGGTGAGCGATCTTGGTCGATTCTTCCCTTCCGTACTGATCGCGAAGATCCGGATGGTGGACCAGCCGTGCGCAGCGAGTATTTCGGCGAACCAGGTGCGGTGATCGATGAGAAGCGGCTGCGGTTTGGTCGTAACTTTGCGATTCTGCGCACCGACTCGGAGCTGCGCTGCAAAGTGGGGGTGCGCCGTAATCGTGCGCGGAATGTTATCGCCGCCTTTGATCCTTCCACTGAGGTGCTGACTATCGTGCACTTTAGCCCTATTGACGAGAACGCTGGCTACGTGGATGAAACTTGGGCTACCGGCGGCGACCCGTATTACGGTGATGTAGTGAACTCTTACAACCACAGCGGGCCCGAGTCATTTTTTGAGTTGGAATCTAGTTCGCCGGCGCTGGCGTTAGCGCCGGGCGAAGGGCACACACACCGCTCAACCACAATGCAGTTCCGATTTGCGGACGAAGAACATTTATCGGCGGCAGTGCGCACCGCACTTGGGCTTGACTGGGCCGAGGTCAAGGTGCTCGCTGATTGGGACTAGCATGGGAAGGCATGGAAGAATCGCTGAGCACGCAGTGCGTCGCATCATGCAGGATGCGCTTTTGCCGGAAGATGCTTGGGCCGTAATGGCCGCCGAGTTGTATGCAGGTATACCGGCGTTGCAGGAGCGGGGGTGTGGGAGATCGACTTTCCTGGGGCTGTGCGTGGCAGGTGTAGTGCGCGGAGTAGAGGTAAGCGACTGCTTAGGCGCCAAAAAAGATCAGGCTTACGCATTACGCGCGCTCAAAATCCTGAATGAGGATCCGACTTTGGCTCATAACCAAGACATGCTCTGGCGCTTGGTTACCGAAGGGCGCGTCATCCGCCACAATGGGCAAATGGATGTAGTCTGCACTCTGTTTCGTGCTGACTTGTTAGCTAACGAATGACAATAGAGGTGAGGATCCCGAGTCTATTCATGGCGCAATGCTTCGACCGGGTCCATATTGGCCGCGCGCCAAGCGGGGTACATGCCGAAGAGTAGGCCTGTGCCAACTGAAATCGCGAAGGCCAAGATTGGCGCTGCGGGCGTAACGACTGGCTGCATATCGGTGTAGGCCGCAACAACTTCTGGAATTGTCAAGCCTAGCGCGATGCCGAGCACGCCGCCGCCAACCGATAGCACAATCGTTTCGACTAAGAACTGCATGACGATATGACGCTTTTTGGCGCCTAAGGCACGGCGTACGCCGATTTCACGCGTGCGTTCCGTCACCGTCGCGAGCATCACGTTCATAATGCCGATCCCGCCGACCAGCAGCGATATCCCTGCGATGCTTGCCAATACGATCTTGAAGATACGTTTAGTCGCTTGTTCGCGCAGAAGCAACTCGAGCGGCACCACGATCTCGTAGTCACGCTCACGGTGAGTGCGATCGAGCATCTCACGTGCCGCTGCCGCTGCGGCGGGCACATTCTCGGAGCTGTCTACGCCTACAATAATCTCGTGTAGGTCGACTTGCTCCATATCGCGCGATCCTGCACGAATCTTAACCTGCATGTCGCCGAACCACTTGCGACCGGTCGACGCCGGCAGGATAACTTCGCCAGTCACTTCCTCGCCCGGCGCCGCTTGGTTAGCTTCGCCGATTGGAACACGCGGCAGCATCACGCCCACAACAAGGAAGTAGTCCGCGCCAATTTTGATCCGCTCATTTATCGGGGATCGAAAGGGGAATAGATATCGCGCGATCTCGTAGTCGAGTACGCAGACGTTCGACACAGTCTCTTCGTCTGACTCGGTAAGGAATCGACCTTCCAGCATGGGTCGACCGGTTACCGATTGGTACTTCGCCGTTGTCGCCAGTACGCGTGGGTTTAGCGACCGCTCTCCAAACCGTACCTCCTGCTGGAGAATGCGCACTGGCACTACATCCTCTGCCCAGGGGTAGGTGTCGACAATGCGTGCAAAATCGCCGTCGGTTAGCCCGTACACCGAAACGCGCGTCGATTGGTTGCTGTTTGATTCCTCTAGTGGCTTAACGCTGCGCAGGATGATGTTATTCGATCCAAGTTGCTTGATCTGATCCTGCGCCTCTTTACTTGCACCTTCGCCGATTGCCAACATGGCTACCACGCTAGCCACTCCGAACAACATGCCAAGCGTAGTCAGGCCACTACGCAGCTTATGGAGCAGTAGTGATTTAACCCCCAGTGAGAAGGTGCGCAAGAAGGGGTTCTTGATCATCGCTGAATGGTTGGTCGGTTGTAGGCGACGCTTTCAATTGCGCCGTCCTTGAGGCGCATAACCTGTTCAGCGCGTTTGCCGACCTCTTCTTCGTGCGTAACCAGGAGAATGGTCATGCCATCACTATGTAGCTCGTCGAAGAGCTCAAGAATCTCTTCGGTTGTTTGCGTATCCAGGTTTCCAGTCGCTTCGTCAGCAAGTAGAAGTGAAGGGTCGTTGATGAGCGCGCGCGCAATCGCCACACGTTGCTGTTGTCCCCCCGAAAGTTCACGCGGCCGGTGATCGGTTCGCGACCCTAGGCCCACGCGTTCAGCGATATCTCGCGCGCGTTCGACTAATCCGATCCCCGGATCTTCTAAGTAGAAACGCGGAACCAGGATATTCTCCAGAACGTTTAGCTGTGGAATGAGGTTGAAGGACTGAAAGATGAAGCCGATGTGGCGACCGCGAAGTTCACTCAGGTCATCGTCGTTGAGCGTTGATACGGCAGTCCCGCTCACGTAGTACTCGCCATTGGTTGGGCGGTCGATGCAGCCGAGCAGGTTGAGCATCGTCGACTTGCCCGAGCCAGAGCTCCCCATGATTGCCCAGTAGTCACCTGCGTTGAATCGGCAGCTGACATCGTCAAGGGCGTGGACCTCGTTATCGCCCATGCGGTAGATGCGTGACACGTTGCGAAACTCGGCGACAGCACGCGTATCCGCGGCCGCCTTGGCGGTGGCTTCAAGCGAGACGTTCATCGCCTTACTTTTTTCCTCCGCCATCCGGACGGCCACCGCTGCCGGGGTAACCGCTCGAGCCAGTCGACTTTTGGTCACTACCCGGAGTGCGATTCAAATTGCTGGGATCGCTAGTGTTGCTTGGACGACTTAAATCACCTGATCGATTACCTGTGGATTCTGGCATTCCTTGCGGCGGCCCGGCAGCGATTGGTGGCTCAAGTTTGAAGCCCGCCGGCGGAGACAGCAGCACAGTCTGACCATCAGTCAGGCCCGACTTCACTTCGACCCAGCGATCGTTGTCGCGTCCTGTTTCGACTTCGACTTCTTCTGGGCCACTTTGGGTGTCAACGAAACATACTGTGCGAGATCCACTACGGAAAACCGCTTGCACTGGAACCTGGAGCACATCGATCATCGAATCGACAAGGATCTCGACCTCGCAAGACATGCCTGGGCGCATCTCAATGGTCGCTTCATCGACCAGGATGCGGGTCTCGAAAAGGCGCTGGTTTGGGTTGGCCCAAAAGTTCGTGCTATCGGGCAGCAGCGACACAAAGTCAACTGTGCCAGTGAAGGTTTGGCCTGGGATTGCATCAACGCGGATCGATGCTTTCTGTCCAGCTTGTACTTTCTTGATCACCGATTCGTGAAGGCTGGCCTCGACAATCATGCCTCCTTCGCGCGGAATCGTGACGAGTTCTTGGCGCTCACGGACTTCGGTGCCTTCGGCAATAGGGTCTCCCGATCCCCAGCGTGACCTTTCACGCGCGTATACGACAAGGCCGTCTACTGGCGCGCGCACTGTGGCCTTGGACAGTTGATCTACGATTTTATTGAGGTTAGATCGTTCGAGTTCAAGGCGAGCGAGGCTCGATTTCACGTTGGCTTGATAATCAACTAAGCGTGCAGTTGCTTGCAGCCCAACGCGGTCGAGTTCCCGTTTTGTTTCTTCGATGTCCGCGAGGAAAGTTTCTTCTTTTCGCGGTCGGTCGTAGTCGTTCAGTAGCACCAGCGCGCGATTCGCCTTGTCGAGCTCAATTTCACGGCGCTGCGCGGCCAGGCGATCACGCTCGTACTCGGTGCGGGTCAGAAATCCCTCTTCGTACAGGCCTTCACTGTACTTCAGTGTGTCTTGCGCTTGTTGCAACTCTTCTTTGGCTAGTGCGATAGCTTCATTGGCTGAGGCGAGATCCTGCGGGTAGTCGCCGTTCAGGTACTTCCCGAGGTCGTCCTCAGCAAAGCGCAAGTTGCGTTTGGCGCGCTCGAGGTCAGAGAAGTTTTGGCTCTCTTGGATCTCAAGTTCCTGCTGCGCCTTAACCCAGGCGGCTTCGGCATTTTGAACCGCAATCTCTTGCTGCACACGGCGGTCTTCGGTTGACGACACATCTAGCTCAGCAATCACATCGCCAGCTTGCACGCGTGAGCCTTCGGGCACCAGCGTCAGAATGGTTGTGCGACCCTCGAGCTCATTACGCACGATATCGCTGTTGCGTGCGGATAGATTGCCGCGTTGGATGACACTGATTACCAGTGGCCCACGCTTTACTTGCGGCCCAGGCAACGTGTCATCAGAGTCATCTGAAGTCAGTCCAATGAGCCATCCGGCAGCTGGGCCGATTCCGAACACACCCAGGCCGCCCACAGCGATGCCGCTGATGATGAGGGTAGGCAGGATGAATCGAGCGAGGGAGTTGTTATTCGCCATCTTCGTTTTCCGCTTCAAGATTGTTCGCGCGCAAGCGTGCCTGGATCGGCGACCAATCGACGACAAGCCCATTCTTGTCGAGAGTAAGTAGCTCGAGATCCTGCAGCAGTTGTAGGCGCGCGAGCGTGAAATCTACCTGGGCCGACACGAAAGCATTGCGCGCGGCGGTGAGGTCGCGCTGAGCGTTCAGGAAGCGGTCCGTCTCAAGGCGGCCCGCTTCTAGGTTCATGTTAGCTGAGCGTGCACGCCGTTCGTTTAGTGGTAATGTGCGCACTTGCAGGTTATAGGTCAGCTCGGCGAGCTTTAGTTCGCGCAATGCATCGCGGATTTCGGCCAGAATGTTGTCTTGTGTTTCGATCAACGATCGGCGGCCGGCCTGCAGGCGAATCAGCGCGCTTCGATACGAGTTGCGCTCTGGAAGCTGATCGACCGGGAGGTCGAGGTCGAGGCCAATATTCCAGGTTGAGCCATCGCTCTTGTAAGCAAGGGGGCGGTCTAACTCAGAGCTGCCGCTCAAGCCGGCTGAAAGGTCGAGGCCAACCTTCAGGTCATCAGCGGCGATGCGCGCTGAGCGCTCATTATCTACGATCTGTTCGACTTCATTCAGATAGTCGAGGCGCTGCATCAGTGCGAGCTCGAATAAAGCCTGCTCGTCGACCCAAGTGACATCGAAGGCTTTGCTGCCAACGGTGAGCTCCGTCAGTCCTTCCGAATCAATCCCGATTTCAGCATCGATGGGCAGACCCATGAAGAACTTGAAGTTGTCAAGTTGCTTTTCGAAGTTTGCTTCAAGTGAAAGGAGGCGGTTTTGTGAGCTAATCAGATCCTGTGCAGCTTCACTGGCTTCTAGATCAGAAAGCTTGCCAGCTTCAGCGAAGGCTTGGTTGCGGAGCGAAAGAAGATCGAGGACTTCGATATTGGTGCGTTCGTTTAGTACGCTCTGGCGAGCTAGTGCTAGTTGGTAGTAGCGTGAAGCGACATCTAGGGCAAAAGTGCGGCGGAATCGCTCGAAGTTGCGTACTGCATAGGTCAAGTTGCGCTCAGCTTGCGTTAGCGGTTCGAGCACGACCTCGCGTGCCGATCCACGCAGTATCGGTTGCGACCACGAAACGCCTAGGTTAGACAAAGCATCCCAACCCTCGCCTTCGGCGATCGCGCCAACCAGGGCAGCGCCAATGTCGAGTACAAGCTGACCGCCGTTGCCGAACAGGCGAGTTAAGCGCCCGGAGGGATTGATAGATCCGGTTTCATCGTTCCCACTGATCGAGCCGACTGATGCACTTGCGCTTACAGTAGGTTGCCACCCGAATCGCCAGCGTTCGAGCGTCAGGTCCAGCGCAGAGAGATAGAGTGACTCGCGCTGCGTTTGGTACTGACGATTATTTTCACTTGCGATTTCTAGGCAGTCTTTCAGGTTGAGCGATACGACCGATTCACCTGCAGTCAGGTTGCCGTCTAGTAGGCGTTGGCGCAGTGAGTCGGTGGGGGCGTGGATCGAAAGTTCGTCCTCGCCAGGCATTAATTCAGCGCGTCGCTCGGCGACAAGGGCATAAACCTGATCGTCCGCTGCATCGACCGCCTCTTCTGGGCTCATGCAGCCAGAGATCAGCAGCAGCGCGGCCGCCGCACAGGTACGAGCTGGCCGGGCTGGGGTGGGGCCGGAATGGGGCTGAAGCATTGTGGGAGAGGGAAAGCTGGTGCGCACAAGGCGTTCCGCGAGGTTGGGCCTTTCCCGAATTGGACAGTTTAGTGCATTAAGACAAGCTTTTGGGCCTTCCATGCTTGTTGTCACATGGATTTAGCAGGGACCTTCGGCAGCTTGGCGGAAACGCGGTCGCGAAGAGTCGGCACGAGCGCCCCTTTTCAGTCACCCCGTGGAGGACGTGTTGGATCGCAATGTGGCTTCCACTTCGCTGTGATCAGGCATGCCAAAGTGTTTTCGCAACGCGTCGACTCGGGGGTTCATGATTTTGAACCAAAGTGGTGGGAGCCAGGCAATCAGTACAGCGGCTGAGTAGCCAAAGGGAAGATAGGGTGCGCCATCGAGATGACGTAGTACCTGATAGGGGCGAGTTGCGTCGGCGTGGTGATCGGAATGGCGTGTCAGGTCAAAGAGGATCGAGCGGCCAAGCGGATGATTTGCATTCCAACTGTGTTGGCGGCCAACCGGCTCAAGGCGGCCGTCGCTGCGTCGGCGGCGAACTAGCCCATAGTGCTCGATGTAATCGACTGATTCGAGTAACAGAACGCCGACGACTTGTGCGGCCAGGATTGGTAGGAAGGTCGGCCAACCGAGCGTTAGGATAAGCGCCACCCAGGTTGCAAGCTGCGCCACATAATGCAGTAGCGCTTGATTGCGCCAGTTCCACGGTGAGATCCTGCGGCGATGTAAGCGTTTAGCTTCGAGCTTCCAGGCGCTGAGCAACCCGGTCACGATGGCGCGCAGGATGAAAATCTGAACCGCTTCTCCACGGCGCGAGGTAGCTGGGTCGCCGTAGCTGCCGACCTGTGCGTGGTGGCCGCGGTTATGTTCGACGTAGAAATGGCCATATGCTGAACTCCACAGCAGTAGTTGGGCAAAGGCGCGGTCACGTTTTGATCGTCGATGCCCTAGTTCATGCCCAATGTTGATTGCGAGGACTCCGCAGGATATGCCCATGCCCAAGGTGCGGCCGATCAGATCCCATCCGGACCATATCTGCGTTGAGATTCCCCATGTGAAAAATATAAAAAGTGTAATGTGCGCAAGACCGGGTAGATACATAAGTCCGGTATAGCGACTATCGATTCGCAACTTTGATTCTTCGTGAGTGTTGGGGTTAGCTTTGTTGCCTTGTAGGAGGAACTCGAAAATCGGGATCAGTACGAAGGCCTGGATTGGCACCAGCCATGCGCCCATGCCGGATAGCGTGAAGCTCGCCACGCCGAGGGCGGGCATGCTAAGGGCATGAAGGCGATGGGCGGGATGCATGGTGCGCAGGTACGATGCCTAGCTTACACCCATGCCCACTACAGAATCGTCCGAGCTAACGCCGCCTTACTGGTCCGAGTTGCGGCGCGTTGGCCCGTTCTATCGACGCTATCGATGGCGTTATCTTGGCGGCTTGGCCATGATTCTTGCGGCAGTCGCGCTCCGCATCAGCGTGCCCTCGATCTTTGGCGATTCGATCGATCAGCTGCATGAAGCGGAAGGGGCAAGTGCCAATGAACTAGTCGAGCTTGCGGCAGCTGGCGGCCTTGCAATCGCGATTGTAGCTGTGTTTGGGGCAGTAGTCCGTACGGCCTCCCGCCTGCTGGTCTTGGGTACCAGCCGGCATGCGGTGCACGACATGCGCAACGAAGTCATGGACCGTTTGGTCACACTGTCACCGTCCTACTTCCAAGGGCAGCAGACTGGGCAAATCATGTCACGCGCTGTCAACGATGTGCAGTTTGTGCAGAGCTTGCTCGGCCCGGTCTTCTTGTACTTATCGGAAACCGCGGCGCTTTACATTGTCGCGCTGATTTTTATGAGTTCGATTAGCGTGACATTGACAGTTATTGCGCTGATTCCCTTCCCCATTTTTTTGTGGCGCGCGCGCTTGCTGGCGCGGCGTATTCAGATTAGCTCACGTGAGGCGCAAGACGCTCTAGGAGAAATCAGCGCGCGTGTCGAAGAGAGCTTGTCGGGTGGCATGGTAGTGCGAGGATTGGCCATTGAAGACTTTGATCTTGCGCGCTTTGAAAAACGTGGTCGACGATACCGCGACTTGAATTTAGAAGTTACGCGCACGCGTGCGCGCCTAGGCGCTCTAATGACTTTGCTTGCGGCATTCTCGACCTTTGTCGTACTCGCAGTCGGTGGCCCAATGGTGCTTAGCAAGACCATTACGCCAGGCGGATTCGTAGCGATGGTCTTTTATTTACAGCTGATTGCTGCGCCGACCGGAGTGCTTGGCTTTGTAATCTCGACCTTGCAGCGCGGTGCGGCAGCATTGGGTCGGATTGGTGAGTTGCTCGATACAAGCCCCACACTGACGGCGCCGGATCATCCGGATGAGGTTGTGCAAGGTGGCGGCGCAATCGACGTGCGTAAGCTGACTGTCGTGCTTGAGAATGAGAAGGGTCAGCCGCGCAAGGTGCTGGATGAGGTTAGTTTCGAGGTTTTTTCTGGTCAGACTTTAGGCGTGGTAGGGGCGACGGGATCGGGGAAGTCGATCTTGCTGCAGGTGCTAGCCCGACAGTTGGAAGTTAATGCCGCGCACGTTTTCATTGATGGTCAAGACGTCACAGATTTGCGGCCTGAAGAGCTGCGCGCTGAGATCGGATATGTCCCTCAGGAAGCTTTTCTCTTTAGCAAGAGCTTGGCGGATAACGTATTGCTCGGGCGACCGGATGGTGATCGCGCGTTGCTCGACCGTGCGCTGAATGTCTCGCACCTCATGCGAGATGTCGATCGGCTTCCGGAAGGGTTGGACACCGTTGTTGGCGAGCGCGGCCTCAATCTTTCAGGTGGGCAGCGTCAGCGTGCGGCTTTATCACGCGTGTTAGTGATGGAGCCTAAATTGCTATTGCTCGACGACCCTTTCTCTGCGGTCGATGCGCACACTACAGACGAGATTCTCAACGATTTACGGCCTTTTTTGGAAGGGTGCACTGCCGTGCTAGTTGCGCACCGCGTGGCTACGGTGGCTCAATCTGATCAGATCATTGTTCTTGATAAGGGCTGTATCGCTGAGCGTGGCACACATGCTGAGCTGATTATGCAGGGTGGCTTGTACGCTAGGCTGCATGAGCGTCAGCGCGCCAAAGAAGAACTGCGCGCGCACATGGATCGTGAAGGGAGGGGGGTGTGAGCGACAAGTTCGAGCAGCTCCAAGGGCGCACTGTCGATCCACACGTGCTGCGCCGCCTATGGCCCTTCCTGCGCCCACATCAGCGCTGGGTATGGATTGGATTCGGCTGTTTGCTGTTCGGTCTAGCTTGTCGCCTCGCCGGGCCTTATCTCGTCAAGATCGCGATCGATGACCATCTGAATGTGGGCGAGGCTGATGGCTACGGTTGGATCGTCTCTCTTTTTCTCGTACTCGCGGTGGTCGAGTCATTGCTGCGTCGGTTTCAGCAGGTCGCAGTCGATACTGGAGGTCAGTCAGCACTTCTCGATCTGCGGTTGGCGATCTTCCGTCATCTACAGCGCCTGCCAACTCGCTTCTTCGATCGTACCCCGACCGGTAAGTTGATTGGCCGAGTGACCACTGATGTCGAAGCTCTTAACGAGATGTTCTCGACTGGTGTGGTGACGATTCTTGGAGACCTAATCTTCTTATTCGCAACGTTGGCGATCCTGTTTGGATTGGATTGGCAGCTCACGTTAGTAACCCTAGCTGTTGTGCCGGCATTGTTGGGTGTCACGTTATTTATTCGTATTCGTGTGCGTGCGGCCTACGTGACTATGCGATCCAAGTTATCCGAAATGAACGCATATCTTCACGAGCAGGTCAGCGGCATGCCAGTGGTACAGATGTTCAACCGGCAGGAGTCCACGCGTGCGGGTTATGGAGAGATTAACCAAGGTGTGCGCGGATCTCAGTTACGCACCGTGCGCTGGGAGACGTTGCTCTCGACGTTCGTTGAGTTGTTGTCTTCCTTCACAGTCGCTCTCATCCTTTGGTACGGCGGTGGTGAGGTGGCGTCCTCGATGGGGGCGAACCCGAGTCCTGGTGAGCGTGCGCTGACTCTAGGTGTGTTGTTCGCGTTCGTTGACTACATGCAGAAGTTCTTCCAGCCACTCAACGAGCTATCGTTGAAGTACACCGTGTTACAGAATGCCATGACGGCATCGCGCCGTATATTCTCGTTACTTGACGAAGACGACTGTTTGCCAGTTCCAAATTCTCCATATTGTCCAAAGCAGGTGCGCGGCGAGCTCGCTTTTGAGAAGGTGAGCTTTTCTTACAACGAAGGGTCGCCAGTACTCGAGGAAATCGATTTCCGGGTTACACCGGGAGAGCGAGTAGCGCTAGTGGGGGTGACCGGTGCGGGCAAGAGCACAGTTCTGAAGCTTTTGACTCGACTTTACGATGTAAGTTCTGGTTGTATCACGATCGACGGAGTCGACATCCGTGATTTCGATTTACAGGCCTTGCGGCAGCGCGTGGGGATGGTGCCACAGGATGTCTTCCTTTTTGAAGGCACCATTCTCGACAACATTCGTTTGGGTAAGCCTGAGGTTAGTGAGGCAGCCGCTATCGCCGCCGACACGCGTTTGCATCTAGACAAGTTAGTCGATCGATTTCCAGGTGGTTGGTATGAGCCGGTGCGCGAACGCGGCCGAAATTTGTCAGCAGGTGAGAAGCAGTTAATCTCCTTTGCGCGCGTTTTGGCTGCGGCGCCTGAAGTGCTGGTGCTTGATGAGGCGACCTCAAATGTCGATTCGCATACCGAGCATCTTTTGCAGGAGGCGGTGCATGAAGTCATGCAGGGCCGCACTTCGATTGCAATCGCGCACCGTCTATCCACCGTGCGCGACGTGGATCGGATTCTAGTTTTCGAGAAGGGTCGCGTAGCCGAACAGGGCACGCACGATGCCCTCATGGCGGCTGAGGGGGTATATGCGCGCCTCGTGCGCCTTCAGGAAGGATTGGTCGACACCGGCGCCGGCGATGAGCGTGCCTAAACCCTTTAAAACGGTCGGAAATCGATGTGGGGCGGCAATTTTGAAGGAATTCCGATAAGAAATGCGTGCTAGGCTTGAGGGGTCTTAAACGCACCTCGTTTTGTTCGCGGGGTCGTTCTTTTCTTCTACTCTCCCCGAGAACATCATGAAACTCCCCCTTTTCGTCTTGGCCGCGGCGCTTCTGGCGCCAGCGATGGTTTCGGCCCAGCAGATTTCGGTAGACGACGATGGTTCGCTGTCGCTGCACGATCCGAACTCTGGCGGCTTTACTGGAATCGCAGCTCCGGGCTCGCTTAGTACCGACTTCAATTCCAATAATGGCTTTGCTGGCAACATGATTGACATTGCTCCAGCATTCGACATGCAGATCTCTGGGATCGATGTCAATGTTGATGGCGCAGGCTTGCAGGTCGATGTCGATGTTTGGTACATCGCTGACACTAGCTTTGGCAACGAAAGCAATGCGACCGGCTGGACTTTTATTGGCAATTTCTCCGGCACCTCGGCCGGAGCTGATCTCCCCAGCTTCGTTGATATGGCTGGGAATGGAGTCATCTTCTCTGGTGGTAAGACTTACGGTCTTTACTTCGATATAACCAGCTACTCCACTACTCCGATAAACTACACCAATGGAAATTTACAAGGCAATGCCAGTGGTAATGATGAGTGGTCTAATGCGGACCTAACTATCGTTGCTAATGCAGGTAAGGGCCAGGGGATTTCTGGGTCGACTTTCTACCCGCGTAACTGGAATGGCTGTATCTACTATGACACCGGCGGGCTCTCTCTAGCGGTATCCTCGCTGCAGTCCGGTGCGAAGACGACCGTTTCGACTTCTGGCGCTGTCCCAGGCAGCGTTGTCATTGTTGCTTATAGCTTTACTGGTGGTGGCCCCACTAATACCCCGTTCGGCGTCGCCGATCTCTCAATGCCGATTCGCCAATTGCCGCCGGCCTCGGCGGACCAAGCGGGTCAGACCTCAGAGGTTTATACGATTCCTCCGGGAGCCGCGGGCCGCAAGATCTACGTTCAAGCTGTTAACGTGACCGGTCCGGGTTCAGGCGTGTTTTCGAACCAGATAAATGGAGTGATTCTCTAGATTAGAGTTCGATCTGTTTTCCGCCGCCCGTTCCTTTAAAAGGGAGCGGGCGGCTTTCTTTTT
>JAKVCF010000040.1 GCA_022447335.1 Planctomycetota bacterium
GTTGCCGAAGTCGGGCAACGTGCCAATTCGTGGGTGGTCAACTTCCTCCATAACGCTGGCAAGCCAAGCGCCGTTCGAGGACAGCCCACCGTGATTTTCAACGATTATCGAAATGTCGTGTTCATCGCCGAATTCACAGAGCTGACGCAGTCCGTCAGCCGCATTGTACATCGCTGTAATTGAGTCGCCGCCTCCGGCCGCATTGACGCGAATCGCGTGGCAACCTAGCGTCTTCGCTGCAGTTACCCAGCGGAAGTGGTTCTCGACAGCCTTGCGACGCTGCGCTGATTCTTGATGGCCTAACTGCCCTTCCCCATCAACCATGATCAGTAGCGCTCTAACGTTTGCTTCGGTGCATCGCCCATTCAGCTCTGCAAGGTAGGCTTGATCTTCGGCTTTGTCCTTAAAGAAGCTGTTCACATACTCAATCGCGCTGATGCCATGTTCGCGTGCCCACCCTGGGAAGTCGAGGTTGGTCATCTCGCCTGAGTGCAGTGTGCGGTGCAGCGACCATTCGGCCAGTGAGATCCGTAGCGTCTGTCGATCGTGGTCCAGCCCTATCGAATTTTGGCCCCTGCTTGCGGGGGCGTGGCAGCCTGGTAGCCAAGCAAGGCCAGCGGCTGCGCCGGTCACACTGAGGGAGGATTTCAGGAAGGCGCGGCGATCCATGTCCGCGATCGTATCAGCAATGCCACGGTTACACAGTCGGGCTCTAGAAGGTGACGCGTTCACCAGTAACGGCCAGCTGTAAGCCAGATGCGCGAAGTTGAGCGTATTCAGCCCCGTTGCGATTCCAGAGCGGATTAGAGTGATTGAGATGAAAAAAGCGTACTTGCGCACCTGTTTCACGTGCAGTTGGGCCTAATCGTTCGATGCTGCGTGAGACCAGTGGATGAGGAATTTCGTCAAGGTTACGGTGCGGAAGCTCCGCTCCCGACCAAAAGGTGCCGTCGATGAGTAGGTGCGTGTCCGCTTGCAGCAGCTTTTCAATCGGGTAGTCCCATTTTTCCCACTGATCGATATCGGGCAGGAAGACCAGTGAAGCTGACCGGTTCACTGCCGGTGGTTCAAAGTGTTCAATCAGGAAGCCATGTGTGTCACTGAACTCGTCTCGGTGTGGCACTTGGAAGGCGGTCAACTGTAGGCCTGGCTCGAGTTTGACCGGGACATCACTGCGAAACTCGCGTATCTCGATTTGTCCGAGTTCAACCAGCTGACTCCATGGTCCGTTGCTACGCAGATAGCTTGCCATGCGCGGGCTGCACCAGACTGGCATGGCTTGGGCTCCGAGCGCTTCGCGTCCGAGGTACATCAGGCCGGTGTAGTGCCCAATATGCGCATGTGTCAGGAAGATGCCTTTCGGCATCGAGCCCTGGGCGTGGATCTGTGCTGGCAGGTCAGGGGTGGCGTCGAGCAACCACCACCCGGTCTTGCCTTCGACCGCGGCTGAGGCAACTAGTTCACGGTGCCCTTCGGCGCGTGCGGTCTCACAATGAGTGCAGACGCAGCCAATGTGGGGCAGGCCGGCGTCCTGGGCTATTCCGAGCACGCGGAATCCGACGGCTCCTGTGGGCGGTGAGGGCTGCCCCAATCCGTTCTGAGCGATTTCTGACTTGGAGCAGGCGAATAGGGACAGTAGAAGGGCGAGGAACAGCCGCATTACGTCGTATCGTATTTTCTGAAACGCGTCGCGGAGACACGCTTTCTATTGAGTGAAACCATGGATCAAGCGCCCGAGAGTCTGGACCCCGAAGAACTGCTGGCTCACGCCGGCTGGGTTCGGGCTCTCGCCGTCGCACTGGTCGGGGAATCCCGGGCGGACGACTTGGCGCAGGCCACTATGTTGCGGGCGATAGAACGTCCTCCGCGACACAAGTCGAACATTCGGGCTTGGTTAGGGACGGTTGCCCGGAATTTCGCTATCTCTTGGTCTAGAAAGGACATTCGCCAAAGAGAGCTGCTCCAAAAACGTGTCTACGAAGATCGGAGGGACCGGGAAAACGCGGCCGAGTCAGCCGCTTTCCCGGAGACACCAGATCAGCTCCTAGGTAAGAGTGAAGCCGCCTCGCAGGTGATGCAGGCTTTGCAGGACCTCCCCGATCCGGGGCGGCACCTGTTAATGCTTCGCTACGTGGAAGGGCTCACGCCCGCGCAAATCGCTAAGCGCTATGACATGAAAGCCGTCACGGTGCGAGTGCAGTTGTCGCGGGCGCTGGAGGAGCTGCGCCGGTTGATGCGCCGCCGTTTCGGGGGGGATGGAATGGCTCCCTGCCGCGCTCTCCTCGCGCCATTACCATTTCCATGGGTTGTTCCACCTACTCCTGAGCTGGGTTGGCTGGTGCCTTTGGCGTCCGCGGGTGGAATCCTTACTGCCACTTTGGTGGGTGTGTATCTTTGGGACGCATCGGGGTCTCCTCCGGCGGATCCCCTTCTGGGGGCCGTGGCCGAACGGGTCCGACCGGATGAGAGCGAACGTGATTCTGCGTCAGCCAACCTGGCCAACGTGGGAGGGGGCGCCGGCGCTTCTCGCATCGAGTCGACCTCGGCTAGATTCGCCCTACAAGTCCTTGACGAGGAAGGCGCTGGCATCGAGGGTGCGCGTTTGCGCCTACATCGTGACGGAAGTTCGATGGGATCGGGCGGCACTGACAGCAGCGGTTTACTGAGCCGCGAGGCCGCGTTGGGCAGCGGCGTGCTGCAGCTGAGCGCGCGGGATCATACGCCCGAACTCCTTGCTGGAGAATGGGGTTTGGGTGAACACAGCTGGGTGCTCCCTGAGCGTCAACTGATTGCCGGGCGCGTACGCGGTGCCGAGGAAGAGGTGGGCCGTGGATTGTTCCTCGCTCTGGTCGGGGATGAGCCGCTGTACCGAGAAGGTAGTCCTGAGTTTGGATTGCTCGGTCAGATAGATCAGCGCTACGCGAGCTTTAAACGTTTTTTGATCTCAGTGCGCGAGGGAGGCGAGTTCCGTTTTGCCGGTCTTCCCGCAGGCTGGGCGGGCTATCTGATTAGTCAAGATCCACGTTTCCGGATCGATGATGATGGCCTCGATGATCGTGCAGATGGCCGTCTCCGCGTGCGTGCTTCAGACACTGAGCTCCGCGTGCGTCTCGAGGTTGTGCCGCGATTGAGCGGTCAGGTGGAAGCGCCTCTAGGTCGAGAGATCGAGAGCTTGCGGGGCACTGTGCTCGCATTTGCGTTACCGGAGGGAGTGGTGCGGATCGAACTGGATGAGACTGGCTGCTTCGAGCTGTTGTGTGACCCCGCCGATTTAGAAGGGCTGACCGTGCTGGCACATGCGCCGAGCGGAGGGGAAGGCCACTTCCACTATCTTTCGGTACCTCTTGATGGCGACTTAGGGGTTTTGCAGTTGGAATCTCAGCCCTTGGCGCGTCTGCAGATTGTGGACGGAGTCGGTGTGCCGATCGAGGGAGCGAATGTACGCGCGACCGCACCTGAGTGGCTGGCTGAAACGCTACCCGCTGGCGAGCGTCTTAGTGATGCTGCTGGCATGGTCGAGTTCGCATTGCCGCGTTCGAGCGAATCGGTGCAGGTGCTTGCGCCGGGCTACACTTCGCGTCGCGTCGCGCGTTCGGAGTTGCGTGGGGGCCGGGGGGTCCAACAGATTGAGTTGGCTGCCGCCAATGGGCTGCTTTTAACATTGGAAGGTCCGGATGGTCCATTGCCGGCCGGTGCCGCCGATAACCTTGAGGTGCGCATGGCCTTGGAGAGCGGCCTACTTTCGAGCGATCCTGCATTGGATCGTGCATTTGTGCCGACGCGTGGTTCGGTGCTAACCAGCGTGATTACGAGCCGTGGCTTAGTCGCTGCGCGTTTCCGTCCGGATGCGGAGGCTTGCATCGAGTTGGAAGGTGTGCGTGCGGGCGAAGCGCTGCGCGTGGAAGTGCGTAGTCGCATCGGCGAACTCCTACTTGAGCAAACTTTGGCTCCACTTGCTTCGGCCGGTCGTGCGGATGCCCGCTTGCGCTTGACGCGCACGCCGCGGATTTACGAGGGCGTAGTGACCGGGCCCGATGGGCGTTCGGTGGCCGAAGCCATGGTGAATCTTCGCGCACCTGGTCATGCGGGCGTCGAGGCGGGAACGTTGCAGGCGGTGACTGATCTGCAAGGCCGATTTCGCTTTCCAGCTTTGTGGCGCGATGAAGTCGGGCTGAGAGTTTCCGCTCCTGGTTTTGCACTCACGCTCGATCCTGCCCGCGCATTGCCCGTGGCGGGTACTAAAGATTCGATCCGTTTAGAAGAAGAGCGTGAGCTGACCGTTGCAATTCGAAGTGCTGCAGGGGACGTCATCATGCCGCAGCAGTTGACGGTACGTGATGAGGAAGGTCGCCTGGTACGAGCCGCAATCGTCGAAGGCAGCGGTCGCTTACGCGTGCATGGCTTGGGTGCAAGTGAGCTTGCGCTAGAAGTCTTTGTTGACGGATGGATCTATCGCAAAACTATCGGTGTTGGACAGTCGACCTATGATTTCATCTTGCCAGAGCGCGTGGAACTGCCGATGTCGCTCGAAGGATGGGAGGGGCCTGATTCAGATGCGGAACTTGCGCCACACCTAATTCTGCGACGTAACGGCGGCGAGCGATCCCAAGCTGTTTTCCTCGTACCTCATCCGGAGATCGAAAAGCGTTGGGTGCTGCCAACACGCGTGCTGTTGCCGGTAGGTGATTGGGAAATTGAGACGCCGAGTGGCGACCGTCAGTCACTTATTTACTGATTTAATGCGCCAGGCGTGACGATCTGACTAAGTCGGAAGTCATCTGCGTTCTGATTGGTGTCGGTGCCATTTGGCTCGCGACCCAATGACTGTGTTGTTCCCGAGTCATCATTTCCAGCGTGATTAATACCTTCGGTGATGCCGCCGATGATTGCTTCATAGCTCATTGAATCTAGCGTCTTACCTCCGCTCATAAGCTTGATTCCATCTCCGTTTGATCCGCCGTTTTGCACGTTGTTGTCAGCCGCCCCGAAGGGAATAGAGAGCGTTCCTGGCGGCAGCGAATCGATTACTGATCTCGTGCCAATGACGAGATACTTGTTGGCCGCGAGAGCGCTGCCCGCAGTGGAAAGATCAATCGTGTTGTAGATTGTGGTTCCACTGCCATTCCAGAGTTCGACCTTGACTTGGGCGAGGTCAGCGGGCCCGTTTCCACGGTTATAGATCTCAATGAACTCAGCAGTGTCGGTGCCGGGCTGATCGTAATCAACTTCGTTGATGACAAGGTCCGCGCTTCCGTTTGATCCAGCGAAGAGTGCTATGTCAGCAGGGTTGCTGGCGCCGACCACACTAACACCAAAGGTGTCAAAGACAACAAATGCATGGCTGACCACGAAGCCATCGAGCCAGAGCGGCAAGTTCGACGGTAGCTGGAAGAGGGCTGTGCCTTGTCCGGTGCCGTCCAGGTTGTCTGCGTCACCGCTTAGATAGGGGCTAGTGCGATTGAGTGTCGATCGGAAGTAGTCACCTGTCGGGTTGATTGGGATATCTACTCCCTGATAAGTCACGCCTGGGATGGTGCCATCAGTGGTGCCAATTACACGATAGGGAACACCAGCGTAGTTGCGGCCGGCGTCAAGGCTCATTTCGACCGTGCCACCCGTCGCGAGGTTGATTGAGTTTGCGTTAACTGTCAGCGTGATTGTGTTGCAATCATTACTGTAAAGGCAAGCGATCCATTCGGGATGATCGATGAAGGGATTGCGGTTTCCTTGGAAGCTCTGTACGACGGCATTGCGAGCAATCTCCTTTGCGTCCGGGGGGTCCTGCGCATGCCACTGCAGCAAGGTGGTGAGGTAGCCCATATAGGCGACCGACTCATTTTTTCCAGTGTTCGAGCTCGCGATCAGCGCCTGGTTGTCGGTCAGGATCAAATCCGGTTCGTTCGCTCCAGTCTTTCCGTGCGCGCCCCCTTCGTAGCGCATGTCAAGATAAAAGAGTGCTCGCGCAATGTCGCCACGACGATCATGCCAGACTTCCCAGGCACCACCGCTTCCCGAGCCGCGCGCCCAGTTAGAGTTGCCAGGGTAGATTCCGGATCCTCCGCCGACTCCGTTGTTTGCATCGGTGGGGTATTCAGCGCCTCCGGATGCCGCCGAGAAAGGAAGTCGGTCTCGTGCACCGTTGTAGGTAATGTCCGCCAGGAACAGTTGATGGCAGTCGGTATAGGGGTAGTTGTCCGAGCCGTCGTTTGGAAAGCCGTAGCTGTTAGGCCAGGTGTGCTCGCGGTTGTACAAGCTGTTGCCCCCGCCCTGCTTGGCATAACTCACATTCTTGTACAGATCAAGAATTCGGTTTCCATTATTCGGATCGACATCAGCTGCTTCGAGGATGTTCCAGGTGTCGGTGCCAGAGTTCGTGTATGGGAAGCGTTGGTGGTCGTCGATCAGTTCGTGCAGCGTCGCTCGCAAAGTCGACGAATTAGTGTCGTCGACCGAGTTGTAGTAGCTGCCCTGGGGCGCAATGGCAGCCAGGAAAAGGTGGAGCAGAGCACCAAGCACGGAAGCGACATTCTATCCGTGTTCAGCGAGGTTCGGATGAAACCATGCTGTGCTCAGCGCGCCCAGGCGATCGACGGGATAGCCCGTTCTACGAAGTCTGGGCCTGCCCAGCGCAGTTCGAGTGACTTGTCGCCACTTGCGTTGAAGTACTCGATCCGGATTGGGTGCCAACCGGCTTCCAGGGCAATGTGACCGCTGCGGGATTTTGGTCCATGTAGTCCATCGTTTTCTACTACAAGATCCTCACCCACATACCAGCGACTGCCGTCAACGCTGACGGTTGTGAAGGTGTAAGTTCCGCTGGACGGGACCTGAATCCATCCGGTGAAGGCGATTGCGGCCATTCCCTCTTTGGCAAGAGGTTTCAGACTCGGTGCGTTAACACTGCCAGTGCTGCTAGGCCTAAGCTCTTTCATCTGATCGAGCGTCTGCCAGTTATCGAGGTAGGTTGCGTAGTTCAGTCCCTGCAACGGGGCGCGGAAGAAGGAGGAGGCCTTGCGCAGTTGCTCAGGGTTAGGCGTGGCATCGGGCATCATTGGAACGAGCGCTTCCCGCAGCGCTGGCTCGAAAGCGTTGGCCATTCGTATGAAGCCGAGGTCGGTTGGGTGTGAGCCGTCGACAGTGGCTTCAAAGTCGTCGCCTAGCAGTTCGGATCCGTGCAGATAGTGCAACCGTTCCATCCCTTCATTAAGCAGGGTCGCGAATGCTTCGCGAAGGGCTCGATGATTGTCGGCGTGATGCGCGGCGCGGCTAGGGATTGCATATGCATTAGTGTTGATACGATCTTCGACTAGAAGAATTGGTGTGTTAGGTCGAAGTTTTCGCAGGCGTCGCACGAAAGGAACAACTCGTTCTTCGACCATCTTTGGATTCATATTAGGAAGGCAGTCGATGGAATAGAGTCTTGCTGGAATTTCAGCGAGAAACTCAGCGAGCTCGATCTCCATTCGCCCGTTCCCAGAGAATCCTAGGTTGATTATGCTGCAGTCCAGGCGGCGTCCCAAAATGGCGCTATGGGTCATGCCGGGTCGCGAAGCGCTCGCGCCTTGCGTGATCGAGGTGCCGTAGAACACAATCGGGAGTGCGCGGTTGAGTTGGCTAAAGCGCGGAAGCTCAGGGCGTTCGGTGGGCTTCACTAACGCACCCTCTTGTAGGCCGATGTCGAGCGAAAGCGTCTGGTTGTAAAGCGGTAGGTAGAGCAGGTAGTCGCGCACGCCGGTTGGTAGGTTTCGGAATAGCGTGACTGTCTGTTCAACCGAAGTCGGCTTGGTTGCGGCTAGCCAGCGCCATTCTCCGTCGAAGCGACCGTAGAGATCGAGTCCAGACTTCGCGCTTGCCGCCATGTGTGGTAGGGCTAGCGAGGAATCAGCCAGCTTCCAGCGTGCGCGAATCTCACGCGAGTCGGTGGTAAAGCGCAGTACGAGCCCGGCGCTCTGGCGAGATAGCTGCCAAACTTGATCTCGCACCACGCCCTCGGCATCGGCTGGCAAGCGGTCATAGGGGAGGGCGGTTTCTGGCCAGCCTTTGCCTTCGAGCCCTAGGGTAGAGGCATCGTGCCATTCCAGCCCCTCTTGCAGTACGAGGGTACTAAGCGTCAGAAGAAGCTTCACGATCATCGCCCTATCATGCCCGCCTCTGCGGTTAAGGGGTAGGATATGGAATGGGCTTTACCGCGCTTGCACTCCTGACGCTTTGCGTCCCGTCCGTTGCTCAGGCAGGTCAAGACATGACCGATTCCGAGGCGGTCAAGGTCTTCACTGGGCTTGCTAAGGACAAGAAGTCAGTCCCTGACTTATTAGTGTTTGGTATTGATGATCTCGATAAGCGTTATGCTGCGAGCGCCGATCGCAGGACGCGGGCTTTTGAGCGACTTGAAGCGGGCGAAGGTAAGGCGTCCGAGTGGAAGAAAATCATTAAGAGCGAAGAAAGCCTGCAAGACGACATTGCTGAGGGTGTCTGGGCTGTCTTCCGTTATCGCAAGAAGGTCACGGATCAGCACATGACTGTGTGGCGCCGTGCAGTGACCGCCTTCGGCAAGATGGAGCACCACGGCAGTGCGCACCTATGGAAGGTATTTGAGGATAAGCGCTTCTCGCGCGATGGTGGCTTCCGCGGCCGTTGTGTGCAGGAGATCGGCCGCACTAAGGATTACGGGCAGTATGAAGAGCTACTTGACCTACTTGATTTCCATCTCGAAGACGTGGTGGTCGGTGCTGGTAATGCACTGCGTTTCTACGGCGAAGCGCCGGGGAAGATTCGCAAGGAGTGTACCGAGAAGTTGGTCAAGGCCGTCGAGTCCTATCGTTCGCGTAGTAATGGTGGCGAGGACATCGAAGGGCCACGCGTCTGGGGTAAGGTGAAGGGGCCGTTGATGGCGGCTCTGCAGTCAATTACTGGCCAGAGCATCAAGACTAGCCTCGACTGGACCAAGTTCTGGAATAACAACAAGAACAACAGGGCAATGTGGAAGGATGCCTAGCTGCACACTTCGCGCACCCTTTTGTGATTAGATCGAGAGTCCTGGGTTAGGGTGCCGGAGATTCCGGGCCCGCTTGCCAGTTGCCGAAGTGGTCGGCGCCGTTTTCGGTGACGACGACGATGTCTTCGATGCGAATGCCGAAGGATCCGTAGATGTAGATGCCGGGCTCATTTGAGAGGGTCATGCCTGAGGCCATGCGCACCAATGAGCCGCCGTCGAAGTAGGGGTCCTCATGGCCTTCCATGCCGATTCCGTGGCCTAGGCGGTGGCTGAAGTACTCATAATTGTGGCCGTATCCACCGCGCTCTATCACTGCACGTGCTGCACGATCAACGTTGCTGCAAGGGTCGCCCGGGCGAATGGCTTCGAAGGCTGCCTTCTGTGCATCACGCACTAAGTTCCAGACCTTTCTGACCTCAGAGCTCGGCTTGCTGCCGAGCGCCCAGCTGCGGGTGTTGTCTGACTTGTAGCCATGCAGATCGCCGCCGGTATCGACCAGAATGACATCGCCTTCTTTAGCCTGGCGGTCACCGTATCCCCCATGGGGATAGGCCGCGGCCTCGCCAATTAGTGAGAGATCCCAAATGTTGCTGAGCCCCAGCTTCGATTGCGCGCGTTTCATCAGTCGCGAGATGTCACGCCCTGTCATGCCCGGACGCACTTCGTTCGCTGCTGCAACGATGCCTTGCTGTGTCAGCTCGTTGACCTTACGTAGGATGGAAAGCTCATGCTCATCTTTGCGCCCACGTAATTCGACGATCAGATCCAGCGCTGCGGACACGCGTGAGCCGCCCATTTCTTGCTGGAGCCCATGCACAAATCGATGGCGCAGCGCTGGTTCGACGCCTACTCGACCGACACCCATTTCTTCGAGCGCTGCGGACAGTGGGGCAAAGGGGTACTCGTGTTCGTCCCAGGTCAGCACTTCGCCACCGGGCCCACCTTTACGGTCAATGCGTAGCCGCGCTTTCTCCTCTTCGAAAGAGGGGCACACCCAGAAGTGACTGCCATCGGCCAGTACGATGAGGCCGAATAGGCGTTCACTGTGCCCCCAACTCGTTCCGGAGAGATAGCGCATAGTCGCGCCTCCCTCGCAGATCATCGCGTCGAATGGTGAATCGCCAAGTAGAGTGCCCAGTCGCTGTCGTCGTGCAGCGTGTTCGGTGGGCGAGATCGGCTCAACCGAGCCTGATTGGTCGTGTAGATCCCCGAATAGTTCGTCGGTTTCCGCGTTTAGATCTTCGGTACGGGCGTCCTCGGAGTATTCGGTAGAGGCATCCTCTCCCGAGGGTTTGCTGCAGGCCCAAGCGGTGCCGAAAGCAGCCGTTCCCGCGAGTCCAGTTAAGAAAGTGCGTCTGTCAGGGGTCATAGCCATGTCCGAGAGTCACTTGTAAATGGCGTGAACGTTGTGAAACTCTGATGCACACGGTATCAATCCTCCGATCGCCATGTTGTTGCTCCTTATTTTGGTTACGGCTCGGGATTAGGCTGGCGCTGACCGTTCTTGGGGGGGATCGGAGCTTCGCTCCAGGTTAAGAGGCAAGTAGAATCTTTGGTATGGATGCGCTCGTATTGCCGTATAGCGGTTATGCGCCAGTGTTAGGAGAGGAGGTTTTCCTGGCGCCAGGGGCGAAGGTGATTGGGCAGGCCGATCTCGGGGATCGAGTATCTGTCTGGTACAACGCTATCGTCCGTGCTGACGTGCATTGGATTCGTATTGGTGCAGACAGCAATATTCAGGATGGCGCAGTCTTGCATGGCCAAAAAGATGAGTTTCCCGTCGAGTTGGGTGAACGGGTATCGGTAGGGCATCAAGCCACAATTCACGGTGCAATCGTCGAGCACGATTGTCTCATTGGCATTGGCGCGCGGTTGCTTGATGGCTGTCGTATCGGTCACCATTCGCTGATTGCAGCTGGTGCTGTGGTGCGCGAAGGCACTATCATCCCACCGCGTTCACTAGTCGTCGGCGTGCCTGCGCAGGTCAAGCGCGAGCTCACCGACCGCGAACTTGAGGTTATTGCTCGCACGCCGGGACGCTATCGCGATTACGCATCGAAGACTCGCGAAGCTCTCGCAGCAAAAGGATGATTCGAATGAATCGTGGGCAAGAGGGCCAGGATGCAATGCATCCTTCCTCGCAGGAGGTACGAGTTGTGCGATTTTACGAGTCGTCTACTTCGCCACACAACTCGTGGTTGCCGAAGCGGTTGATCGAGACGGCTTCATCGAAGGACAGTAGTCCCATGCGGGGGCGTGCCGGCGTGAGCGCCTTGCCAATAGTGATCATCAGCAGTGGTGAGTGATTCTCGGGAAGCTCGAGAATTTCGGCGACCCGCTTTGGGTCGAAGCCGATCATTGGGCAGCTGTCGTATCCCATGTCTTTGGCTAGCAGCATGACCGTCTGACCGGCGATCCCGACTGAGCGCACGCACTCATCGCGTTCGAGAGCTTCGTTCCCAGAGTAAAAACCGGGAACCATTTTCCCAAACATCTCCTGTACATTTTCTGGAGCGTGGCGGAGCTGGCGACTCATGTCTTTCCAAGCTTCACGGATTCCCGTGATGATCAGTGTCACTGAGCAGTCGCGCACTTGCTCTTGATTCCAGGATGCGGCGTACAGCTTGGTCTGCACTTCGCGATCAGTTGCTGCGATGAAGTGCCAATTTTGCATATTGAAGCTGGTCGGCGACAGGATGGCGTGACTTAGCAGATGGCGCAACTCTTCCTCAGTCAGACGATGGTTCGGATCGTACTGCTTGACCGAGCGGCGTTGGCGAATGGCGGCGGTGACTTCCATGGTTAGCTTGAAGCGAGGCGCACGCAAGTTTAAGCCTAGGGGACATGATTTCTTGCCCAGATACCCTGAGTCCTGAAGATTTCACCCGCGCAGTTGATGCAGCCATCCGTGACCGTCGCACTCGCAAGGTGCTGGCGGGGCCTGGCTCTGACCCCATGGCCTTTCAGGCCGCGCTGCGCGATTCGCTCGCGCTGGCAGGTATGGCCCCCTTCCACTTTGCGCGAGAGGACGAGGTTCCGGAGCCCTGGCGTTTCCGCGCCTTCGTCGGCGCAGGCTTGACGAGACTGCGCGCCGAACTTGATGAGGCGGATGTCCTTTATGGGAAACTGCCGGCCATCTTCGATGGGGCTGGTGCCGTCGTGCAAGCTACTTGGTTACCAGAAGGGAGGCCTGAACGTGATTGGGAACACCTCGCCGCCTCCGCTTCGGCGGTTCAGAACTCTTTCCTCGCGATGCACGCGCGAAGTTTTGGTAGTTACTGGTGCAGTGCGCCGGTGCTGGGGAAGGCTGTAGCAAACCGAATCTTTGGTGTCGCCGAGGGTGAGGCCTACCTTGGCACTCTCTTCTTCGGGGCGCCACTCGACCCAGAGGCCGAAGCCGAGGTTGGTTTCCCTGGCAAGATGCATGCGCGACGCACATCGCCTGCGGCATGGTCAGAATGGATCGATAACTAGGCCGCGTCAGAAGTATTAGAGCATTGCACGTATTGCATCAGCGATGGCGCGCGGAGCATCGAGATGTAGATGGTGTGAAATCTCGGGAATGATACTTAGATTTGCGGTGGGCATGGCCTCGGCGCGTTCGCGTAATATCGGCGCCTTACGGATCAGGCCGTTTTCGCCGAGAAGTACTTCTACCGGGTCAGTGATTCTCTGACCCATCTCGCGCCAGGTGGATTCGGAGTAACGCATCGGATTTGGTCCACGTAATCGGGGGTTGAAACGAAAGCGTAGTGTTCCGGTTTTGGTAGCCTCCGTTGCTCCGGCGACCATTACTGCAGCGCCAGCGCGTGTCAGGCCAGGGTTGTTGCTCAGAATGCGGTCGATCGCCGCGTCTGCATCCGCAAACTCACGGAAAGGAAGCTTTTCTGCTGCCTCAGCTTTTAGTAGTTTTCTGAGCGCATCTGCCTGATCGGCAGGTGTCGAGCGAAAGCCGCCGACGGCATCGAGCATTACATAGCCACGTACGGCTCCAGGGCACGCAGCAGCATAGAGGTATGCAATTGTTGCACCCATCGAGTGTGCGACGATCAGCTCAGGCTGCTCTTGTGAGACGATCTGTGCCAGATCCTTGAGGTGGTCGAGCTGATGGAAGCTCATACCTTCGGGAACTTGGTGGCTGCCACCGTGACCGCGCCAGTCCAGGCACAAGGCATGGACTTCGTTTCCGAGTTGTTCAGCAACGCGTGCGAAACTGCATCCCGTGTCTAGGAATCCGTGTAGGAAAAGCACGCGCGGACCAGGAGCCACATGCTCCCACAGACAAATGCGGAAGCCCTGCACTGGGACTTCTCGCGACACAAACGGGCCGATTTCCGCCATGGCCGGAAGCATAGCGTACCCGGTAGGATGGGCGGCCATGCTCAACCCCTGGACATCCATTCGAATGCTGCTCACGGCCACGCTGGTCACGCTGCCGGCAGTCGCTCAGGAAAGAGGCCGTAGCGGCGAAGAGGTCTATAAGCAACTGTGCGCGGTCTGCCACGGTGACAACGGCGATGGTAAAGGGTTGATCCAGCTTGATCGTCCCGCGCGGTCCTTTCGCGAGGGGGGGTTCTCCTTTGGGAACACCAAGGAGGCCATCTCGCGTACCGTGGCCGCGGGCATTGGCGGCACGCCGATGCCCGGATTCGCCGCGATGCTTAGCGACGCCGAGCTGGAAGCGGTGGCCGAGTATGTAATCACCTTCGGTCCTAAGCAGCCCGAATCGCCCGATGCTGCGATGCGTCTGATCGTAGGTAGGCGCCCTCAGGTTGTGCGCGGATATCTGCCGTCGATCGCGTCAGGCAAGAAAGGTCATCCGCGCGGCTTGCTGGTTGGCACGGTCGATGGCTTGTCATGGGAATATGCTGCAGACGACTTGCGCTTGCTCGCTGTGCGTCAGGGTGAATTTGTGAGTCGTGAAGATTGGAAGGGGCGTGGCGGCGCGCCCCTCAAGCCTTTAGGGCGTATTGTTCATCTGCGAGAAGGTGGCGAGCCTACAGCGGAGTTTGTGGAGACCCCGTCTGCGCGACTTAGTTCAAGAGTTATGCACCCGACGGCCTATCGGCGAGTACTTAAGGCCACCGAAATACTTGATAGGCGCGCATGGGTTGAGAGTGAGGTCATGGAAGGTGAGACCTCTATTGCGACGGTGCGCGAGTCGGGGGAAGCGTTTAGTTTGTCGACCGTCGCCGGATATCGCCGCACTTTCCAGGTCGAACGACACGCTGACAACGCACTCCATTTTTTTGCTAGCAGTAGTCCACTTGGAGGCGAGTTAGAGTCGGTGTTGATTGATAGCGAGGGGTTCCTTTGTTTTGTGCCGACTGGAGAAGACGCTGGTACTGCATATTTATTTCAAGCGCGCACCGCATTGGATTGCACCGCGAGCGACCATGGTGTCAGCGTAAAAATTCCTGTTGGCAAGGTGTCCACCGATTTTACTGTTACAGTTTTCCCACTGCCCGTTGGTGCCAATGAGTCTTGGGAGCAGATCAAGAAGGAGGTAATGCCTTGATGTTCTCCACAATGCTGATGGCCTTATATCTTCAAGTGGGTGCCGAGCAGTACACCGTTGAATACCTGGCGCCACCTGAAGGCGAGATTGTCGAGGTTGGCGGGATGGACTTCCTTTCAAATGGTGATTTGCTGGTGTCAACGCGTCGTGGTCGCGTGTGGTACGTGGCGGACCCTATGAGCGAGAATGTTGCAGATGCCAAGTGGCATATTTTTGCGGAAGGGCTTCACGAAGGTTTGGGATTGAATGTCATTGGCGAGAATATTTATCTGATCCAGCGCGGCGAGATTTCACGGCTGATCGATCTAGATGGTGACCGCATTTGTGATCGTATCGAGACGATCACGCAAGACTGGGGCATAACTGGCAACTACCACGAGTTTGCCTTTGGGTTGCCTAACGATGACGAGGGTAATCTTTACTTCAGCCTTAACTTAGGGTTTTGGAGCCCGGAATGGTGGCATGGCCTTTCGCGCGCGCCCTTTCGTGGGTGGGTGATGAAGATGTCACCAGATGGTCAGGTCAAACCCTTTGCTTCGGGTGTACGCAGTCCTTGTGGCCTAGGGATGAACTCATCGGGTGACCTCTTCTATACCGATAATCAAGGTGACTGGATGGCTAGTAGTCCGATCTATCACGTGCAGCCCGGCAAGTGGTATGGCCACCCGGCTTCATTGCGATGGACCGAGGAATATCAGAAGGAGGGCCGGTTGCCGTCGAGCACGATTCCGGAAGATCGTGAGCGGCAGAATGCGGCAGTTTGGATTCCCTATGCTTGGTCGCGATCGACTGGCAACCTCGAGGAGGCTCATACTGATGGTGGTTTCGGCCCTTTTGATGGCCAATTTTTTGTTGCCGAGCTGACGGATGGTCGCGTACTTCGCGTGCAGATGGAGCGGGTGGGGGGCGAATACCAGGGGGCGATCTTCCGCTTCCGGGATCAGATAGGGTCGGTCTGTCGCGTTGTTTTTGCTCCAGACGGTTCTTTATTTACCGGTTTTACTAATCGCGGATGGGGCGGTCGTGCTCCAGGGCATGGTCTGGCGCGCATTCGATGGAATGGGGAGTCGGTATTCGATATGCATCGCGTCACGCTGACCGAAGACGGGTTTGAAGTTTTCTTTACCGAGGAGGTCGCTGCGGCCCCTTTGCTTTCTGACGTTGAAGCGGAGAGTTACGACTACAACTACTGGTGGGACTACGGTTCGCCGCAGCAGCGATTTGCTAGCCACGAGGTGACGGCAGTAGCGCTGGCACGTGATAAGAAGTCACTGCGCGTACGCTTGAACGGGGTCGAAGCTGGTCGATGCATGCGCCTCAAGCTGCCCACGTTGCGCGCCGCTGATGGCCGCGTGCTGCTGCACGATGAGTTCCATTACACGATCAACCGCACGCGCAACGGCGAGAGCGCGCTTGTGGTCAAGGATACCGCTCCGCCAGAAGATAAGGAGAATGCCTCCGATGGATGGTTGCATCTGACCTGGGGTGATGCGCTCGATCGTTGGGAAGGAAGTGGATGGAAGCTGGTCGATGCTGAGCTCGATCCGAACGACAGGGGAAGGCTAGTCACCCGTCCTGGGATTGGGGCATTGGTCAATGTAGGGGGCGGTGCGACGGACCTAATGTCCAAGCAAGAGTTTGGCGACTGCGAGTTCTTCTTCCGTGTGATGCTTCCCGAGGGAAGTGACAGTGGTCTCTACTTTATGGATCGCTATGAACTGCAGCTGAACGATAAGCGCGACCAATTTGCTGGTGTGCATTCTGTCAAGAACCCTCGTGTGATGGATCAGTACAAGGGGCCTGGTGTCTGGCATACGGTGTCGGGGAAGTTCTTTGCTCCCCGTTTTGACGAGAGCGGTGACAAGATTCGTAATGCCAAGTTCGAGCAGATCATGATCGATGGAGTCATGGTTCTGGGGTCGGCAGAGCCGAGTGGCCAAACCGGTGGTGGCCCCGAGAATGAGGTTCGGCGCGCACCACTACGTTTCCAAGGGTGGCTGGGGAAAGTCTGTCTAGGCGATGTTCGCATTCGTCCACTAGACCGGGATTCGGTAGAGCTGATGGGTGAGTGGACTCCGTGGGTGAATCTCTT